>NZ_JBIARA010000004.1:0-287278 GCF_042889525.1 Micromonospora sp. NPDC002575
TCCGGAAGAACTCTGCCTTGACCTCAGCGGAAACGACCACGGTCCTCGCAACCCCCAGAAGAACTAGGCGTTGCGAGGACCGCTAGACCCCAAGCCGGAGGCGTTAACAAGGGGCCCCTCCTTTCACACGGTCGGGGCCTGCTCGCTGATGTCGCTGAGCGCGGAGCTGGGGTCGAGCTGCATGGCGAGGTCGCCGAGGGAGACGATGCCGACGAGCTTGCGTTCGCCGTCGCACACGAGGACGCGGCGGATGCCGCGTTCCCGCATCAGCGACGCCGCCTCCCCGGCGGTCGCGTGCTGCTCGATCATCACCACCTCGCGCGTGATGACCGAACCGATCGTGGTGGTGGCCGGATCGCTGCGCTCGGCCACCGCCCGGACCACGATGTCGCGGTCGGTCAGCATGCCGGCGAGGCTCGCGCCCTCGGTGACCACCACGTCGCCGATGTCCGCCTCCTTCATCACCCTGGCCGCCTCGTCCAGGGTGGTCTCCGCGGGCAGGTAGACCACCTGCCTGGTCATCACGTCGCTGACCCGGTAACCGGTCATGGGAGCCTCCGAATACACACCAGTGCCGATCGGTAACCGGTACCCAGTGCGCCGCCCGCTACACCAGATCGCCCCGGGCGTGCAGCGCCTCGTCGCGCAGCCGGTCGACCAGCCCCGCCATCGGCAGCTCGGCCCGCTCCCCGGTGGCCCGGTCGCGCAGCTCGACGTACCCGTCGGCGAGGCGGCGGCCGACCACGACGGCGCGCGGGACGCCGATCAGCTCGGCGTCGGCGAACTTCACCCCGGCGGAGACGTGCGTGCGGTCGTCGACCAGCACCCGCAGGCCGGCGGCGGCGAGGCGTCCGCCCAGCTCCAGCGCCGCGTCGAGCTGCGGCCCCTTCCCGGCCGCAACCAGGTGTACGTCGCACGGCGCGACCGCCGCCGGCCACACCAGGCCCCGGTCGTCGTGGTGCTGCTCGGCGATCGCGGCGACCGCCCGGGACACGCCGATGCCGTAGCAGCCCATGGTGGGGCGGACCGGCCTGCCGGCCGGGCCGAGCACGTTGACGGCGAACGCGTCGGTGTAGCGCCGGCCGAGCTGGAAGATGTGCCCGATCTCGATCCCGCGCCGCATCCTCAGGGCGCCGGAGTCGCACGCGGGACACCGGTCGCCGGGGCGCACCTCGGCCGCCTCGATGGTCCCGTCCGGGGTGAAGTCCCGGCCGCAGACCACGTCGGTGGCGTGCCGGCCCGGCTCGTTGGCCCCGGTCAGCCAGGCCGTCCCGGGGACCACCCGGGGGTCGACGAGATACCGGACGCCCAGCTCGGCCAGCCGCTGCGGCCCGATGTACCCGCGTACCAGCTCCGGGTGGGCGGCCCAGTCGTCGAAGACCGACACGGCGGCCGGGGCGAGCGCCGCGCCGACCCGCTTCAGGTCCACCTCGCGGTCCCCGGGCAGCCCCACCACCAGCAGCTCGGTCTTTGCCGCGCCCGGCCGGCGTACGGTCAGCACGACGTTCTTCAGGGTGTCGGCGGCCGTCCAGTCGGCGCGGCCGGCGAGCCGGCGGGTGTTCGCCAGGTCCACCAGCGCGGCGATGGTCGGCGTCTCCGGGGTGTCGTGCACGGCCGACGCCGGCTGCGCGTCGGGATCACCGGCCGCCGGAGGCCGGGTGACGACCGCCTCGGTGTTGGCCGCGTAGTCGCAGGCCGTGCAGCCGACGAAGGTGTCCTCGCCGACGTCCGTGGCGGCCAGGAACTCCTCCGACGCCGACCCGCCCATCGCCCCGGACGTCGCGCGGACCACCGTGTGCTCCAGCCCCAGCCGGTCGAAGATCCGCCGGTACGCCGCCCGGTGCCGCTCGTACGCGGCGGTCAGCCCCGCGTCGTCCAGGTCGAACGAGTATGCGTCCTTCATCAGGAACTCGCGTCCCCGCAGCAGCCCGGCGCGGGGGCGGGCCTCGTCGCGGAACTTCGTCTGCACCTGGAACAGCGTCACCGGAAAGTCCCGGTAGGACGTGAACAGGTCCTTCACCAGCAGCGCGGCCAGCTCCTCGTGGGTCGGGGCGAGCAGGTGCTCGGCCCCCCGGCGGTCGGCGAGGGTGAAGAGGTCGTCGCCGTACTCGGCCCACCGGCCGCTGGTGCGGTAGGGCTCGGCCGGCAGCAGCGCCGGGAAGTGCACCTCCTGGTCGCCGATGGCCGTCATCTCGCCCCGGACGATCTCGGCCACCCGGTCCAGCACCAGCTTGCCCAGCGGCAGCCAGGTGTAGCCGCCCGGTGCGGCGCGACGGACGTACCCGGCGCGCAGCAGGAGCCGGTGGCTCGGCACCTCCGCGTCCGCCGGGTCCTCGCGCAGGGTCCGCAGCAGCAGGGTCGACATGCGCAACAACATCAGCGCAGCGTACGGCCGGTTACCGCGTAGGGGCGATCCGATTCGGCCGGCTGCCGCGTCCTCCGTACGTCAAAGGTCAACGGTGCGGACAGGCTCGATCGCCGCGAGGAGTTCGTGGAACGTTGACGAGGGGTTGTTGTCGGGAAACGAGGTTTGGTTGCTCGCGTGCCGCCTGTCCAGGGCAATCGCGCGTTCTGCCGCGTCGCCGCGCCTTTCCACGTAACGCCCGCCATCTATGCGCTTGCCCGGCCTTCCGTCGAGGAGACGGCTCTGCCGTTCCGCGTCACTGGTGGTCAGGAAGGCGTTGTGCTCCCGGAAATGGAGGATGAGCCACAGCTCGAAGCATGGGTTCGAGATCGCGAGCCGGATGCCGTGCCTGGCCGCGAGCCGGACAGCCTCATCGAGGTAGGGATGGTTCTGTGGCCATTCGACGTCGAACACGCACCAACACTCGTCCACTTCCTCGTCTTGGCGACGGTCCATCGCCCGCCGACATGATCAGCCGATCAGGCCGAGCGCACGCAGCACGTCCGTGCGATCGACCTCGGGCAGCGCGCCGAACCTGCCGTGGAGATATGCCTTCTCCAGGTTCTGCGACCGGCGCACCCGTTCACCGGCGAACTCGGCGAGAGCACCGAGGCGGGTGGATCCGTCTTCGCCCTTCTCGGTCAACCACACCTCGTCACGGTTGAGGTGGTTGAGCAGGCTCGTGTCGTGGGAGCTGAAGACCAACTGCGCACCCGAGGGATTGGTGGCGGGGTCGCTGAACAGGCGGATCACCTCCGCGGAAAGCGTGGGATGCAAGCTTGCGTCCAACTCGTCAAACAACAGGAGGGACCCGGTCTTCAACGCGCTCAGGACGGGGCCGATGAGCTGGAACCACGTGCGGGTGCCTTCCGACTCTGCCGACAGGTCGAACGGGACCCTTTCCTGGGCGGTGCGATGCACGAGTCGGATCCGTCGCTGCCTGCGCATCCGGCCGGCCTCCGGATCCGTGCTCGAAATGACCGCCTCGTGCTCGTCGATCACCACGTCGTCAATGCCGAGATCCGCCATCCGCAGCAGGGCGAGCGCCTGGGCACGGTCGGCTTTGAACTCCTCGTGCGGATCGGTGAAACCGGGCAGGACCGGCTGGTCCGAGCCGTGGGGTTCTTCGAACCAGCGACGGGTCGACGCACCCGACGCGGGGGTGGGGAACCGGCGGTTGAGACGTTGCCCGAACGTCTGCATGGACAGCACGAAACCCGCGAAGTCGGACACCAGGGGCTCATCGAACCGTCGGGCGATGGAGAGCGCCAGAGCCCGATCGGTCAGCAACTCGCGGGTGCCGGACAGCCTGCCGAGACCGCGCTGCAATGTCAGGCTCGTGCCTTCGCGCTCGAAGACCCTTCGGCGCTTCTTCTCCGGATAGTGGAACAGCGCCTCGTAGCGCACGATTTGGCGGTCCACCTCCACGACGTACTCGAAGCGGACCCCCCTGATCACCGCCTCAAGGGTGAACTCCGAGGCCCGGTCGCGGCCGTCGGCGAAGGCAAAGGGCTCGACGGGAACTGCGTCGTCCCAGAACCGGAGCGACTCGGCCACGGCGTTCCGTAGCCACGTCATCGCCGCGAGGAGGTTGGACTTGCCGGATGCGTTGGGACCGAAGACTGCGGCGACGGACAGCAAGCTCTCGTTGATGTTGGGTACGGGGCGTGCCTCGATCCGATCCCTGTCGACCGCGACCATCGACAGCTCGACGGGGTCGAGGATCGATCGGAAGTTCGCGGCCTCGAACCGGATCAGCATGGTTATCCCCTCGCATCTGCCGCGAGCATAGGCTGCTTCTCGTCGTAAATCTACGAGATGTGCCCTGTGTCGACACGTCGGATGCCGTCAAATCGTCGCTGCCGGGACATGCCCGATGACCTCCGCCACCTTGCGCGGCGGGCGGCAGCCCAGGGAAACCGACCGGTGACAGACTGGGTGCCGCAGGCAACGGAGGCGTGAGGAGACGGCGTGCGCTGGCGCAGTTTCGTGGCGGTGGGGGACAGCTTCACCGAGGGCATGGACGACGCGTATCCGGACGGCACCTACCGGGGCTGGGCGGATCTGGTGGCCACCCGGCTCGCCGCCGAGGCCGGCCCCGACTTCCGGTACGCGAACCTGGCGATCCGGGGCCGGATCTTCCCCAACGTGGTGGCCGAGCAGGTGCCGGCCGCGCTGGCGATGAAGCCCGACCTGATCAGCTTCGCGGCCGGCGGCAACGACGTGCTGCGCCGCACCTTCGATCCGGACGCGCTGGTGGCCCGCTTCGACGACGTGGTCCGGCAGCTCCGTTCCGGGGGCGCGGACGTGCTGCTGTTCCGGTTCGCCGACGTGATGGCCCGGCTGCCCGGGCAGCGGCTCGTCGCGCCCCGGGTGCACCTGCTCAACCGGGCCGTCGGGGAGACCGCCGAGCGGCACGGCGCGATCCTGGTCGACCTCTACGCCGACGACACCTTCCTCAACCCGATGCTGTGGAGCACCGACCGGCTGCACCTGTCGGCGGCGGGGCACCGGCGGGTCGCCGGGCAGGTGCTGACCGCCCTCGGCGTCGGCTGCGACGAGGACTGGCTGCTGGTCCCGCCGCATCCCGCGCCGACGCCGTGGCTGGCCGCCCGCGCCGCCGACCTGCGCTGGGCGGGCCGGCACCTGGCCCCGTGGATCAAGCGCCGCCTGACCGGCCGCTCGTCCGGCGACACCGTCACCGCGAAGCGGCCGGTGCTCGGCCCGGTCTCCGACTGACCGTGCGGACCATCCACGCCGCGTGACTGCCGCGGCGTACCTTGGGGGTCATGCCTGTGCCGAGTGATCCGAATCCCCGCCTCCAGTCGTACGCCGACCCGCAGCGGCTCGTCACCACCGACTGGCTCGCCGAGCACCTCGGCGACGAGGGCCTCGTCGTGGTCGAGTCCGACGAGGACGTGCTGCTCTACGACACCGGGCACATCCCGGGCGCCGTGAAGGTCGACTGGCACACCGAGCTGAACGACCAGGTGACCCGGGACTACCTGGACGCCGCGAGCTTCGCCGAGCTGTGCGCCGCCAAGGGCATCGGGCGGGACGACACGGTCGTCTTCTACGGCGACAACTTCAACTGGTGGGCGGCGTACGCCCTCTGGGTCTTCTCGCTTTTCGGGCACGCGGACGTGCGCCTGCTCGACGGCGGCCGGCAGAAGTGGGCAGCCGAGGGGCGGGAGCTGACCCGGGAGAAGGTCGCCCGGCCCCGCGCCGCGTACCCGGTGCCGGAGCGCAACGACGCGCCGATCCGGGCGTACCGGGAGCAGGTGATGGCGCACGTCGCCGCCGGCCGGCCGCTGGTGGACGTGCGCTCGCCGGGCGAGTACACGGGCGAGATGCTGCACATGCCGGACTACCCGCAGGAGGGCGCGCTGCGCGGCGGGCACATCCCGGGCGCGGTGAGCAAGCCGTGGAAGTCGGCGGCGAACGACGACGGCACGTTCAAGTCGGCCGACGAGCTGCGGGCGATCTACGCCGACCAGCTCGGGCTGAGCCCGTCCGACGACGTGGTGGCGTACTGCCGCATCGGGGAGCGGTCCAGCCACACCTGGTTCGTGCTGCACCACCTGCTCGGCTACCCGCAGGTGCGCAACTACGACGGCTCGTGGACCGAGTGGGGCAACCTGGTGCGGGCCCCCGTCGTGAAGGGCGACCAGCCGGGCGGCCTGGCCGGCTGACCCATCGTTCCCCGGGGCACGGGCGTCTGGCCCCGGGGAACGCAACGGCCGGCACCCGTCCTTCTGTGGGCAATGTGCCGGATGCGCCGACACGGAGCCCGCCACCGGTGGAGCCTGCGAGAGGAGCAGGACCGCGACGGTGGCGAGGAGGCCGTGTTGACCCTGGACCGCAGGCTCGTCGCGCTGCTCGTGCTGACCGCCGTGTTCCCGGCGGTCGAGGCCGCCGTCCTGGTCGCCATGGGCTTCGTGGCGGCCGAGGGGATCGCGCCCCAGGTGAGCGCGGTCTGGCCGTACGACACGTACCACGACCTGAGGTGGCTGTTCGTCTACCACCAGTCGTGGCTGGAGTTCGCCCTCTGGCTGGCCTACATAGCGCTCACCCGGGGCGGGCTGACCACCATCCTGGTCGCGCTGGCCTGGCCGGTCGAGGCGCAGCGACCACCCGTACGCCAGTTGTTGAAGCGCAACATCGGTATCTCCGCGGCGGTCACGGTCCTCGTCCTGCCGTGGGCGGTGATCTCGGTGGCCGCGTCGGTGGTGGCGCTGTCCTGGGTGCTGCTCGCGTCGCTGCTGCCGATGTTCCTGCTCGCGCCGTTCCTGCAACGGGCCGCCGCCGTCGGGCCGTGGTGGCGGGGACTGCCCTCGCTGCCCCTGGTGGGGTGGACGCTGCTCAACTTCGTGGTGCTCACGATGGCCGGGGCGGTGGCGTGGAGCGTGCCCGGCTGGTGGACGGTGCCGGTGGCAGGGGCGGCGGGCGTGGCCAACGGCATGCTGTGGAACCGGACGGTACGGGCGGCCGTGCTCGCGCCCCGGCTGCGGTGGGCCCGGGTGCCGGTGGCCCCGATCGTGGCCCTGCTGGCACTCGTCGTGCCGCTGCTGATTCCGTCGCTGGTCAGCACGGTGCCCGGCAACCAGTTGCGCACCGAGGACGTGCTGCTCACCCGGCCGCTGCCGGCGGAGGTCACCGAGGCGGTGGTGGTGCTGGCCGGCTACGGCTCCGCGTACGGGGGCGAGCAGCCGCCCGACCCGAGGGCGGAACGGTTCTCCTACCGGGGGCTGGGCCCCGACGGCAAGCCCCTGCCCTACCGGCCACAGGACACCACCATCTCGGTGGCGGACAGCGTCGGGCTGCTCGCCGCGCAGGTGGACCGGCTGCACCGGCGTACCGGCCGGAAGGTGGCCCTGGTCGGGGAGAGCGAGGGCGCGATCGTGGCCCGCACCTACCTTGCCCAGCGGCCCCACCCGGCGGTCGTCGCGCTGGTCATGTTCAGCCCGCTGATCAACGCCGGCCGGGCCTACTACCCGCCGCGCGGGCAGGAGCACGGGTGGGGCGTGGTCACCGGCTGGATGCTCCGCGCCCTGTTCGGGCTGGGGCGTCTCGCCGGTGCGCCCGGCAACGGGCCGGACGAGCCGTTCATCCGGTCGCTGCTCGACGACGCCCCCTTCTACCGCAACCAGCTCATGTGCCCGGTGCCCGGCGTGCGGATGGTCGCCTTCCTGCCGTACACGACGGCCGCCGAGGCCCCGCCCGGCGACTACACCGGCATCCCGGTCTTCCAGACCCCGGGCGTGCACGGCGGCCTGCTCAACCGGGCCCTCGTCCAGGACCGGCTGGTCAACTTCCTCGGCGGCGAGCTGGTCCAGCGGACCCGCCGCGAGTATCCCCTGCTCCAGCGGCTCGGGGCCGCGTGGCAGGCGCCCCCGCTGACGATCTCGGCCAACCCGGTGTGGGAGGAGAGCGAGCAGCCGGACCCGGCGCTGACCGGCAAGGCCTGCCAACCGGCCCGGAAACCCCGCTGAGGCGGTGACGCGGCCGACCGGTCAGGCGGTCTGCCGGTGGCTGGTCAGGCAGTCAGTCGGCGGCCGGTCAGGCGGTCAGTCGGTGGCCGAGCGCCGCTGCCGCAGCACCAGCCGGGCGGCGGCCAGGGCCAGCCCGAGGACGATCAGCACCCGGAGCGGGTTGTACGTCAGGAGCAGCAGGTGCGTCGCGACGGCGGCGGCGACGGCGAACAGCGCGAGCCGGGCGGACCAGCGCCGGCCCAGCGGCACGAGCGCCCCCGCCACCACCAGCAGCGCCCCGGCGGTCAGGCTCGCCCAGGCCCAGCCGGTGAGGTCGTAGTGGTAGAACGCGCCGCCCTCGATGGAGACGTACGGGTCGCCGACGAGGTCGCCGACGCCGGCCAGCACGTCGAAGACGCCCGCGCCGCCGAGCAGGATCCCCGCCAGCACCAGCGGGCGCTCGTTCGTGCCGCCGTCGACCACCGTGCCCCCCGTCCGGCCCGTTCCGCTCCGGCGCGCGTCCCGGCCTTCAGGCTAGGGGCCGTACGGCCGGGTGTCCGGCGATCAGCCGTACGGCCGCGTGTCCGGCGATCAGGCCGACCGGGGGCAGCCACGCGTCGGTGATCACCGGTACGGTGAGCGCCGGCATCGGACCGGGGAGCAGCAGCGTTGGACCGCACCTTCCAGGTCGACCTACGAGGCGTGGTCGACCTGCTCAGTCATCACCTGTACGGCAGCCCACGGGTCTACGTCCGTGAGCTGATGCAGAACGCCGTCGACGCGATCACCGCGCGCCGGGCGGGCGAGCCCGACGCCCCGGCGCTGGTGCGGATCTTCCCGCCCGAGCTGACCGGCGACGGGACGCTGCGGGTGCACGACACCGGCATCGGCCTCACCGAGGCGCAGGTGCACGAGCTGCTGGCCACCATCGGCCGCAGCTCCAAGCGCGACGAGCTGGGCTTCTCCCGGCACGAGTTCCTCGGCCAGTTCGGCATCGGGCTGCTCTCCTGCTTCCTGGTGGCCGACGAGATCCGGGTGGTCACCCGGCACGCCGACGAGCCGACGGTGCTCTGGACGGGCTACGCCGACGGCCGGTACGCCGTCGAGGTCGCGCCGGCCGGGCAGCAGCGCCCGGAGCCCGGGACGACGGTGACGCTGGTGCCGCGCCGCGACGCCGACCAGTGGTTCGCCACCGCGACCGTCACCGAGCTGGCCCGGCTCTACGGGTCGCTGCTGCCGGTCACCGTCCGGGTCGGCGACACGGTCACCACCACCGGCGGGCCGCCCTGGCCGACCGCCCCGGGCGCGGGCGTCGACCGGCCGGCCCTGACCCGCTACGCCCGCCAGCTCCTCGGCGTCGACCCGTTCGACGTGGTGCCGCTGTCGGTGCCGGAGGCCGGCCTGACCGGCGTCGCGTTCATCCTGCCGACCCCGGTGAACCCGGCGGCCCGCGCCGGCCACCGGGTCTACCTCAAGCGGATGCTGCTCACCGAGCACGCCGACGGGCTGCTGCCCGACTGGGCGTTCTTCGCCCACTGCGTGGTCGACGCCGGTGAGCTGCGGCCCACCGCCAGCCGCGAGGCGCTCTACGAGGACGCCCTGCTCACCGCCACCCGGGAGGCCCTCGGCGAGCAGGTGCGCGGCTGGCTGGTCCGGCTGGCCCGGCACGACCCGCGCCGGCTCGGCGAGTTCCTCCAGGTGCACCACCTCGGAGTCAAGGCGCTCGCGCTGCACGACGACGAGATGCTGCGGCTGGTCGACCAGTGGTGGCCGATGGAGACCAACGTCGGCACCCTCACCCTGGCCGAGTTCCGGCAGCGCCACGGCCTGGTCCGGTATGCGGCCAGCCTGGACGAGTTCCGCCAGCTCGCCGCCGTCGCCGCCGCGCAGGACCTGGCGGTGGTCAACGCCGGGTTCACGTACGACACGGAGCTGATCGAGCGGCTGCCGGCCATCGACCGGTCGGTGCTCATCGAACGGCTGGAGCCCAGCGACCTGACCACCCGCTTCGACGCCCTCGACCCGGCCGTCGAGCTGGCCCTGCGGCCGTTCCTCGCCGGGGCGCAGCGGGCCCTGGAACGGCTCGGCTGCGAGGTGGTGGTGCGGGCGTACGACCCGGTGTCGCTGCCCGCGCTCTACCTGGTCAGCCGCTCGGCGGCGTTCAACGACCAGCTCGCCGCGACCCGGGACGCCGCCGACGAGCTGTGGGGCGGCGTGCTCGACGCGCTCGCCGCGTCCGCCCCGCCGGACCGCCCGCAGCTCGTGCTCAACCACCGCAACCCGCTGGTCCGCCGGGTCACCACCCTCGACGACCCGGAGCTGGTCGGGCTCGCCGTCGAGGCGCTGTACGGGCAGGCCCTGCTGCTCGGGCACCACCCGATCCGCGCGGCCGACGCCGCGCTGCTGAACAGTTCCTTCCTCGGCCTGCTCGGCCGGGCCGTACCGGGACGGGAGTGAGTGGCACCGATGAGTGACGACGAGCTGTGGCGGATGCTGCACGAGAGCAGCGGCATGCCGTACGGCGCCGGGCGCACGGCCGCCCTGGAGCAGCTGCTGCGCCGCGCCGACGGCGGCGACGACCGGCACCTGGCGTTCGCCGTGCGGATGCACGCCACCACCGCGTACGTCTACGGCGGCGAGCCGGCGAAGTCCTTCGTCACCTTCTCGTGGTGCCTGGCCGAGTTCGACCGGGACCCGCAGCCCTACCACGAGCGGTACGCCCACCAGCTCCTCTGGCACTTCAAGTACATGGTCAACGCCATGCTGAAGTTCCCCGAGCTGCCGCTCGACCGCACGTACGCGGTGCTCGACGACATGCAGCGCCGGTACGCCAACGCGGGGCACAGCCTCCAGGCCGTGCACAAGCACCGCTACCTGGTCGCCGACCACGTGGGCGACGCCGAGGCCGCCGAGCGGTGGTACCAGGAGTGGCTGACCGCCCCGCGCGACGAGCTGTCCGACTGCGCCGGCTGCGATCCCACCACCCAGGTCGCCCACCTCGCCCACGTGGGCCGGCACGACGAGGCGGTGGCGCTGGCCGAGCCGGTCCTCGCCGGCCGGCTGACCTGCACGGAGCAGCCGCAGGCGATCCTCACCGCGCTGCTGGTGCCATACCTGCGCTCGGGGCGGGGCGACGCGGCGCGGGACGCGCACCGGGAGGCGTACCGGCGGCTGCGCGGCAACCTGTCGGACCTGTGGGACATCGGCGACCACGTCGAGTTCTGCACGCTGACCGGCAACGAGGCGCGGGCCGTGGAGATCGTCGAGCGGCACCTTGACTGGCTGGACCGCGCGCCCACCCCGGCCGCCGCGATGCACTTCGCGGCCACGGCCGCCGCCGCGCTGCGCCGCGCCGCCGGGGCCGGCGACGTCACTCTGCACCGCCGGGCGGCCGGCGACCGGCCGGCGGGCGAGGTGTCCGCCGCCGCGCTCGCCGCCGAGCTGACCGACACCGCGACCGCGCTGGCCGCGCGGTTCGACGCCCGCAACGGCACGACCCACCAGTCGGAGTGGATCGCCCGGCGGCTGGCCGCCGGCCCCGACGGCGAGCACCTGCCGCTGTCGGCCAGCCTCCGCCGTCGCCCGGCCCGCCGGCCCGAGCCGCCGGCGGCACCGGCCCCGGCGGCCACCGTGCCGGCCGAGGCCACCGCCGACGAGCTGCTCGACCTGGCCGACGAGCGCTGGCGTACGCACGACCGGGCGGGCTTCGCCGCCGCGCTGGCCGCCTACGACGAGCGGTTCGGGGCGGCCGGGCAGCCGCCCCGGACGGCGGCGCGGCGGCTGGAGCTGCGGGCCGGCGAGCTGACCGACGCCGACGGCCCGCAGGCGGCGCAGGAGGCGAACCGGGCGGCGCTGGCCGCGTACCGGGAACTGCCGGACCCGGTGCGGGAGCAGGTGGTCGCCGGCCGGCTCGGCGCGCTGCTCTGCCTCACCGGCGACGGCGAGGAGGGGCTGGCGCTGGCGCGCGACGCCGCCGACTTCCTCGCCGGGCACGGCGACGCCCGGGAGCGGGCCGCCGGGCACGACCGGCTCGCCCTCGCCCTGGCGCACCTGCACCGGTGGGAGGAGGCGCTGGCCGCCGCCGACCGGGCCGCCGCCGATGCCGACGTCGACCCGTGGCTCGCCGCCCGGGTGGCGCTGCACCGCGCGCACGTGCTGGAGGAGCTGGAGCGGCCGGAGGAGTTCCGGGCCGCGGCCGAGCTGGCCCGCCGGCTCGCCCGCGAAGTGGGCGTGGGCGAGCTGGTCACCGCCGCCACCCTGGCGTACGCGCGGGCGACGGACGACCCGGCCGAGCGGGTGGCCGCCTGCGACGAGGCGCTGGAGACGGCCCCGGCGCAGGCCCGGCTGCCGGTGCGGGTGTTCCGGGCGCGGGCCCTGCTGGGCGCGGACCGGGCGGCCGAGGCGGTGGAGGACTTCGCCGAGGCGGTGACCCTCTGCGTGGAGCAGGGCGCCGACGGGGACGCCTTCCTGCGCTGGGAGTTGGCGAACGCCTACCGGGCGGCCGGGCGGCCGGCGGAGGCGGCCGAGGTGGCGGAGGAGGCGGTGCTCGGGCTGGACCGGCTCGGGGCGCAGGCCGAGGCGGACCGCTGCCGGCACCTGCTGGCCGGGATCTACGTTGACCTCGGCGAGCTGGATCCGGCGCTGGCCCTGCTGGACCAGCTCGCCCGCAACCTCGACGGGCCGGACAACCTGCCCCACCGGGGGCAGGTGCTGGAGGAGGCCGGCGGCCTGCTCTACGACGCCGACCGGGACGCGCTGGCCGCGCAGCGGTTCGCCGAGGCGGCCACCGCCTACCGGCTGGCCGGTGCGCCGGTCGACGAGCTGCGCGCCCGCCGCCGGGAGGCCGACGCCCTGAACTGGTCCGGGGACGTGCCGGCGGCGGTGCGCGCCGTCGAGGTGGTGGACGGGCTCGCCGCCGCGCTGACCGGCCGGCCGGAGGCGCCGCCGGTGGTGACGTACGAGGCGGCGCTCGCGGCGGAGGTCGGCGCCCGGGTGCTGGCCGCCGACGACCGGCCGGACGAGGGGCTGGACCGGCTGGCCGGGGTGCCGGCCCGGCTACGGTCGATCGAGGCGTTCGGCGAGGCGGCCCGGGTGGAGCTGCTCGGCGGCGAGCTGCTGATGCGCGCGGGCCGGCCGGGCGAGGCGGAGCCGCTGCTGCGGGAGGTGCTGGGCGGCCTGCCCCCGGGCTCCCGGCCGGCGTCCCAGGCGGCGTGGCTGCTCGCCCGGGTGCTCGACGAGCTGGGCCGCCCGGACGAGGCGGCGGCGGTCCGCGAGGAGCACGGCCTGGGCGACGACGACTGACGGGGCGACGACGACTGACGGGGCGACGACACGACTGGCGGGGCGACGACGGCTGGCGGGGGCCGACCGGCGGGTAACCCCGGCGTCCGGGCGGGTCTACGCTTGCCGGGTGACGGTGGAACAGCGGGCACGGGGGGCGGCGGGCGGCGTGGCGGGCACTGGCAGGCGACGGTCGCGGCGGGACGAGATCCTGGAGATCGCGGTCGGGCTCTTCGCCGCGAGGGGCTACCACGGCGTGTCGATGGACGACATCGGCGCGGCGGCGGGCGTCACCGGCCCGGCCCTCTACCACCACTTCGCCGGCAAGGAGGCGATGCTGGCCGCCGCGCTGATCCCGGTCAGCGAGGGGTTGCTCGACGGCGGGCGGGAACGGGTCACCGGCCATCCCGACGACCCGCGGGCGGCGCTGGAGTCGCTGATCGACTTCCACGTCGAGTTCGCGCTGGCCAACCCGGCCGTGATCGCCCTGCACCTGCACGAGCTGGACCGGCTGCCGGACGAGCCGCGCCGCCGCATCCGCCGGCTCCAGCGGCTCTACGTGGAGCAGTGGGTGACGGTGCTGACCGCGCTGCACCCGGGCCTGCCCGACGGCGAGGCGCGGGTGCTGGCGCACGCCGCGTTCGGCCTGATGAACTCGACGCCGTTCCTCGGCGGCGAGGTGGACCGGCAGCGGCGGGCCGCGCTGCTGCGCGCCGCCACGCTGGCCGCCCTCCTGGCCGAGGCCGACGCCTGAGCCCTGCTTCGCGACGGTGCTCGACCGGGACAAGATCACGCCCGAGGCCGGGACAAGATCACGCTCGATCAGGGAAGTAGTCGTGTCGTTTCCCGCCGGAGGCCACTCTTTCCAGGATCGAGCACGATCTTCGGCCTGCGCCTTCCCATACGTCGACACAGGCCCTGGCCCCATCGCTCCGGGCGGTCAGTGGCGCTCGGTCCGGCGGGAACAGGTCGGGGAGAGCCAGCCGAGGAAGCGGGCGTGCATCGCGGCCCTGTCGGGCCGGCCGCCGAGCCGGTACATGTCGTCCATGGCGTCCCGCATCGCGGCGGCCAGGTAGAACGCGAGCGCGACGCTGTGGCCGTGGAACTCGGCCGGCAGGTCGAGCCGCGCGGGCGGGCAGGGCCACTGGGCGGCGCAGACCCGGCAGAGCCAGGCGGGGCGCATCGGTAGGTGCCGGCGGGGCAGCACGGCACCCGGAGGTGGCACGAGGGAACCCGGGCGGGGCATCAGCGCACCCGGGCCGGGCTCGTGCCCTGGGCGGGCGCGGCCTGCCGCAGGGCCGGGTTCGTGCCCCGGGTCGGGCTCGTGCCCCGCGCGGGCGCGGCCTGCCGCGGGGGCGCGGCCTGCCGCGGGGGCCCGGCGAGCCGGTGCAGCCCCTCGCGCAGCACGAACAGCTCGCGTTTGGCGACGGCGTCGCCCCGGGCGTCCAACTCGTACGCCTCGATCCACGTCCAGCCGTGGTAGGTGTGCCGGTCCCGCACCTCACGGATGACCCGTACGGTGATCGGCTTGACGAACTGCGGGCTCGCGGCGCGGGTCAGGTGCAGCACGTCGCCCGGGGCGATCGGCCGGTCGGTCACCGCCGCCTCCCGGCCCCGGCGGGTTGCCGGCGCGGTCGGTGCTTCTCGCTGCGGCATCTGCTTCCCCTGTCCGTCGCCTGTGGAGAGGGGGCCGCCCGCGCTTGGTGCGCAGGACCGACCGGGCGACCCCCTCGACGAACGCGGGCCGGGGCTCCGTTGCCCGCCAACCCACGCCGTCCCACAAACAACCTGTCGGATAGTGACAGGACCCAAACACATCGTTAGGTTAGGACTTCCGGACGTTCAGGACGGTGAGGCAGGAGAAGCCATGAATCACGGGTTGATAGCGGCCATGGCCCAAGCCGGCGAGACTGCGGAGAGCCTCGCAGCTCAGGTGGGAGTGGACCCTAAGACCGCTCAGCGGTGGGTGAGCAAGGGGCGCATCCCGAGGCCGCAGCGCCGCTCGCAGCTCGCGGCCATCCTCGGCCGGGACGTAGAGGACCTTTGGCCGGACGTCCTGAAGCGTCGTGAGCCGGCGTGGTTCCGGCCGTGGGTGGAGATCGAGCGCGAGGCCGTCGCGCTGCGCGGATTCGAGCTTGCCTGGGTGCCGGGCCTCCTACAGACCGAGGCGTACGCGCGGGCGACGGTCGCAGGCGAGGGCCTGTCGCCGTCCGAGGTCGACGAGTTGGCGGCGACGCGGCTCGCTCGTCAGGCGATCCTGCGACGGCACGGCGGCCCGCTGTTCGTCGCCGTCATCGACGAGGGCGTCCTGCGCCGCGCCCGCCCCGATGCCCGCGAGCTGATGGCGGCGCAGATGGAGCACCTGGTGGAGTGCGCGCAGCTTCCCTCGGTGCAGATCCACATCGTGCCGGCGTCCGCCGGGATGTACCCGGGCTTCGGCGGCCCGTTCACCCTCGCCGAGTTGCCCGACGGGGCACGCGTGGCCTATGTCGACAGTCAGGCGCAGGCACAGATCCTGGAGCAGGGGGCGGATCTTGTTACCCTGGAGCGACGGTGGGAACGCATCCGGGGCGAGTCCCTGTCTCGGTCGCAGTCTCTGGATCTTCTGAGGGAAGCGGCGGCAGCATGGACATGAACGACGCGCAGTGGCGTAAGTCGACGAAGAGCGGCAACAACCAGGGCAACTGCGTCGAGGTCGCCGACAACCTGCCCGGCGTCGTCCTCGTCCGCGACACGAAGGACCGCGACGGCGGGACCCTCTCCTTCTCGCCGGCCTCGTGGCGCGGCTTCGTCGAGCTGGCGAAGCGCGTCGCCTGACCCGCTCACCCGCAGCCCTTCGACCCGCAGGCCCCCTCGCAATACGCGGAGATCTGTTGGTACAGCTTCTTCAGCCGCCGGTCTCCGTCGCGCGCTCGTCGTCCGCTACGCAGTGCTTCAGGATGTCGACGGTGATGGGCCAGTTCGGGCCCTTTGGTGGCGGGGGCGCCGAGCGCCCGTCGCTCCCGCAGCCACCCCGCCGCCGCGTCGAATAGCGGCTCCGGGGCCGTCCCGTCGCGCAGGCCCCGCGCATCCACCTACGCCCGAAGCTCATCCTCCGACTCGACGAACTCCGTGTACTCGGACCCGCCGCAGCTCACGGACGTGATCATGACGAGTGTTCTCCCGCTTGCCGTACGCCTTCAACGCCGACGCGTCCGTCGCCCAACTGCGCGGCGAGATAGTCGACCACCTCCGCCGGCACGTCCGTCGGATCGTCGAAGAACACCCAGAGGAATCGCACCGTGGTCATCTGTACCGCGAACCCGAGCCAGTTGTGGGCCCGCCGCTTCGGCTCGTTCAACGCCCGGTCCGCGTCGTTCAGAAAGAAGAACCGCTCCAACTCCGTTCGGGACGGAGCCTGTTGTACGCCGCGCACTTCGCGGCCTGCTCACCCGTCAGGAACTCGACCGACACCCGGACCTTCAGCCAGCCAGTGATCAAAACGGCTGTCGAAGGCTTCGTCCTCGCCGACCCCCTGGTCAAAGCATCCTTAAGCCTCCCGAACCATTCCCTCACGTAGAGGCTCTTGGCAATACCACATGTCCGCCGGGTGCATTGTCCCGATGCTGGTGAGAAGTCGTACAAAGAGAGACCTCTTGGAGCCGTCGCTGCCATGACCACAGGCCTGCTGCTATTGGCTGCTCCGGCTCAAGGAGCGCCTAAATCCGAAGCGGTCGGCGGTGAGCCGGCGAAACCGGCGGTTAGTGCTGCCGAGATCGAGGCGAACAATGCCGCCGTGTGGGCGTCGCTGCCGCCGAACGTGACCATGAGGGTTGTCGGGAAGATGCCCAAGCTTCAGGGTCCGATCGACCACTACACTCAAAACGGCCCTACCGTCACGACGGGAGTGACTCCTTTCGCGGCGTCCACGATTCCCTATTCCTTCACATTTGATGGAGTGTGGAGTCTGGACGGCCGAGATTTCAAATCTACGCAGACGACTTTCTGCAAGGATATTGAAGCCACGTGGGATTTTCCCCAGGGGTCTTATCATGAGTTTAAGGTTAGCCTTTCAGCGGGCGGGACTATCACTGTTCCCACTGACGGCGTAACGCGTACCTGGTGCTGGTCGAACGTTCCGACGAACACAACTATGCACTTCCACTACTTCTCTACGGGTAACACCGGCGGTGACATCGCAAAGGCTTCTGGCAGCGGTTCGGTCCACTACTGACCTGCAGGCCTGCTGAGGATGCGCGGAGGGCAACTTACCTCCGCGCATCCTTGCGGTGGCCGCCGTCAGCCAGCGGATGGCGTCATGATCGACAATCTGGTCAGGTTGGCAAGGTTGGCTGTTGGCGTAAGCTCCACCGTGGTCGCGCCCGCCGCCTTGTCCGCAGACGCTCGCCCGATCGTGACAGCGCCAACCTGATTGCTCTGCTGGGACGGATCCGACATCAAGACACGGTTGGTCTGGTAAATCTTACCGTCTGCGGGAACGCCTTCCATGACCAGCTTTCCGCCGGTGCCGCGTACGGAACCCGGAACATTACTGATATTCGTATACACCTGGCCGGCGAATCCGGTGCTGGTAACGAGGTCGACAGTGGCTTCGCCGCGGATGGTATCGACTGCCGTTACGCGTCCGACCACACCTTCGGCGACGACGGCTAGTTGCCCTCGCCGGACTCCCTGATCCTTCGGGAACGCCACAATCATCTGTTGGCCGTTCCTGCCGATTACCTCAGCGGGTACGGCCCGCGCGTCGCCGTCCACACCGCCCTCACCAGGTACCTCGAACACCTTCGTGAGGCTGGCGAACGGTCGCTTCGGCTTGATGAACCCCGCGATCGTCGTCGTCTGCGCGGTCGCAGCGATCGGGAATCGTTTTACCACAAGGCGACTGGTGGGTCCGTCTGGTTCTTGTACGATTTGGTCATCGACGGCGGTACTCGACACCCGCACTGCTGTCACGCCCGGCATGGCGAGGGCAATGGCATAGGTGCCCGCAGGGTCGTTACTAACCGCGCCGGCAGCTCCGGACAACCGTGGACTGACCAGACTTATCACCTGAGTCTTCACCGGGTCGGGCGCCGGCCGATCAACCCGCATTCGCAAGGCGTCCGCCGCACCGGAATCACCGGTGAAGAATGCCAATCGCGCGGCGCCCTGCTTGTCGTATCCCTGCAGGACGACCACCGTCGAGCGCAGGCGTGGGTGGCGCGTCGCGACAAGGGCGCGAACATCAGTGTGTGGGCCTGCCGCGTTGGTACGTTCCCAGACGCTGGTGGCCTCACGTACCAGGCCAGCGTCTACGTCTCCCACCGGGGACCAGCCCAGAAACGGGCCATCCGGCGGCGGTGCAGCGAGTTGCGGTGAGGGCCCGAATCCGACAACCTGAAACATCGTGACCAGCACCGCCACGCATGCTGCGGCCGCGGCTCCGGCGGCGATACGCCGCCGCCCGCGACGCCGGTCTGCCCGCCACATGATCTTGCCTTCATAGCCCTCGGTCGGTGTCACCGACTCGGCCAGATCCGCCAGGCCGTCACGCAACTCGGTCATGTTATGCATAGCGCACCTCTTGATCAGCAACAGCGTCGGCCTCAACCCACCGCTTACGCAGAGTCTGCAGACCCCTTGATGAAAGACTCTTGACCGTGCCAACCGAACAACCCAGTACGTGGGCCGTGTCCTTCTCGGACAGGTCCTCATAGAAGCGCAGCACGACGGCGGCACGCTGGCGTGCTGGCAGCCCGTCCAACGCCCGGCGGAGCAAGTCCCGCTGTTCCACCCCTACGTACTCGTCGCGTGTCTGACTCTCCATCAGCCGACCCAAGGGCTGTTCCCACCAGGATCGGCGCCGCCTCCAGGTCACGAAGGTGTTGACTAGAATGCGCCGAACATAATGATCGACGCCTTCTGAGTGTTGCAGTCGCGGCCACACCACAACCGTCTTGGCCAACGTCGTCTGGACCAGATCCTCGGCTTTCCCTCGGTCTCCGCACAGCAGGAAGGCAGTCCGGAGTAGGGATCCGTAACGCGCCCGTACAAAGGCTGTCACCTCTTCATCCTCGCGATCATGCATCAGCCACCCGCACCCTCAGTTTCAATCTCACGGCCACTACCTACGCTCTCGCCCCCAGAAACCGTTGCCGTGACTCCGGAACTTCTTGACGTCCACGGGCACCTTGACACGGACTGCTGAGTCCGCCCCGCCGCCACGCGCTTGACTCGTGGACGCTCCGTCACCCATGGTTCCCTGGCATCGTCCCCACCCCTGGACGCTGGAGGAGAACATGATCGAATCGCTGCTGGTGGCCAACCGCGGCGAGATCGCCCGTCGGATCATCCGAACCGCGAACCGGCTCGGAATCCGCGCGATCGCTGTCCACTCGGAGGCCGACGCCGGCCTGCCGTTCGTGACCGAGGCCGACGAGGCCGTCTGTGTGGGACCGGCGAACCCGGCCCAGAGCTACCGCAACGTCGAGGCCATCCTCGCCGCCGCCAAGTCGACCGGCGCGCAGGCGATCCACCCCGGTTACGGCTTCCTGTCGGAGAACGCCGACTTCGCCCGTACCGCCGAGAGCAGTGGGCTGATCTGGGTCGGGCCCGGCGCGGACGCGATCTCCGCGATGGGCGACAAGATCAACGCCCGGAACCTGATGGCGGCGGCCGGGGTGCCGGTCGCGCCCGGCACCACCGAGCCGGCCGCCGACCTCGACGCGGCGGTCGCCGCCGCCGCGCAGATCGGCTACCCGGTGATGGTCAAGGCCGCGGCGGGCGGCGGCGGCATGGGCATGGGCGTGGCCGCCGACGAGGGGGCGCTGCACAGCGAGTACGACAAGGTGCGCGCGTTCGCCGAGCGGATGTTCGGCGACGGGTCGGTGCTGATCGAGCGGTACTTCCCCCGGGTGCGCCACGTCGAGGTGCAGATCCTCGGCCTGGCCGACGGCCGGGTGGTGGCGCTCGGCGAGCGGGAGTGCTCCGTGCAGCGCCGCAACCAGAAGCTCGTCGAGGAGTCTCCCTCCCCGGCGGTCTCGCCGGAGCTGCGCGCCCGCCTCCTGGCCGCCGCCGTGCGGGCCGGCGAGGCGGTGGGCTACCGCAACGCGGGCACGGTGGAGTGCCTGTTCGACCCCGCCACGCAGGAGTTCTTCTTCCTGGAGATGAACACCCGGCTCCAGGTCGAACACCCCGTCACCGAGCTGGTCTACGGAGTCGACCTGGTGGAGGAGCAGCTCCGGGTGGCCGCCGGCCTCGCGCCGACGTTCGACCCGGACGCGCTCGCGCCGCGCGGCCATGCCATCGAGCTGCGGATCAACGCCGAGGACCCGAAGCGCTTCCTGCCCGGCCCCGGCACGATCACGACGTGGCGCGAGCCGGTCGGCGAAGGCGTGCGGGTCGACTCCGGCTACGTCGACGGCAACACGGTCACCCCGTTCTACGACAGCCTGCTGGCCAAGCTGATCGTCGACGGCCGGGACCGGGCGGAGGCGATCGAGCGGGCCCGCGCGGCGGTCGCCGCGTTCGAGGTGGCCGGCCCCAAGTGCAACCTGCCGTTCTTCGCCGAACTGCTGGAGAACGAGGAGTTCCTCTCCGGCGACTACGACACGGGCATCGTCTCCCGCATGCGCTGACCCCCCGCCCCGCCCCGCCCCGCGCCCCGCCCCGCTTCGCGCCTCGCCCCGCCGCGCTTCGCCGCGTTGATCAAGAGGTTTGCGTCAGGATCCGGCGTGCCCGGTGACGCAAACCTCTTGGTCAACTTGGCGGGGGAGGGGAGGGCGGGGGCCGGCGGGGCGGCGGGGGCGGCGGGCGGTGGTGGGCGGTGGTGGGGCGGGCGGGGGGCGGTCTGGCGGTGGGGGGCGGCGTTCTGGTTGTCTGGAGGGACCCATTGGCCGTTTGGCTTCGCCCCGTCGGCCGTCCTCACGAGGGGCGGCGGCGCGTGCGGCACCCCCGGCGGCCCGACGTCACAGCGAGGTGACCATGACCCAGATGCCAGTGGCGGTCTCGATCCGGGAGGTCGGGCCGCGCGACGGGCTCCAGAACGAGGAGCCCATCCCGACCGACGCCAAGGTGCGGCTGCTCGACGCGCTCTCCGGCACCGGCGTGCGACGCATCGAGGCGGTGTCGTTCGTGCACCCCAAGGCGATCCCGCAGATGGCCGACGCGGACGAGGTGTGGCGGCGGGCCGCGAAGGCCGACGGGGTGCGCTACTCGGCGCTGGTGCCGAACACCCGGGGCGCGCAGCGGGCCCTGGCGGCCGGGTTCACCGAGATCGAGGTGGTGGTCTCGGCCAGCGACACGCACAACCGGCGCAACGTCAACCGGTCCACCGCCGAGTCGCTTGACGACATCGCCGAGCTGATCGACCTGCTGCACGGCGCCGGGGCGACCGCCGAGGTGATCGTGGCGACCAGCTTCGGCTGCCCGTACGAGGGGGACGTCGACCCGGCGCGGGTCGCCGCCATCGTCGACCGGGTGGTCCGCGACGGCGCGGACCGGGTCGCGTTCGGCGACACCACGGGCATGGGCACGCCGCGCCGGGTCCGCGAGCTGATCAGCGCGGTACGCGACCGCAACGCGCACGTGCCCGTGCTGCTGCACTTCCACAACACCCGGGGCACGGCGCTGGCCAACCTGTTGACGGCCCTGGAGCTGGGGGTGACCGAGTTCGACGCCAGCGTCGGCGGCCTCGGCGGCTGCCCGTACGCGCCGGGGGCCAGCGGCAACCTGGCCACCGAGGAGGCGGTGCACATGCTGCACGACATGGGCATCGACACCGGCATCGACCTGGCGGCCCTGGTCGAGGTGGCGGAGCTGGCCGAGGAGCTGCTCGGCAAGAAGCTTCCCTCCGGCGTCCTGCGGGCGGGCCCGCGTACCCGACTGACGCCCCTGCCGGCCTGACGGGGCGGCGGGCGGCGGGGCCGGCCGAAGGGGCCGGGAGACGCGGCGGAGGGGCCGGCACGCCGCCGGCCCCTCCGGTGTTCCCGCTCGGTCAGCTCACCGGGGCGAGCGCGGCGGGCCAGCTGTCGCGGAAGACGGTCGATCCGCTGTCCGTGCCGCGCTCGGTGGCGCTGCGGGTGCCGGCGAAGAGGCTGGTCACCCGGCTCGCCTCGGCGCTGCTCGGGTACGGGTTGGTGCAGCTCGTGCCGGCGCTGCCGCCGGACATGAGGATCGCGCAGTTGCCGTTGTAGTTGTCGGGCAGGCCGAGGATGTGCCCGATCTCGTGGGTCATGATCCGCAGCGGGCTGTACTGGGCGGCCTGCTGGGTGTCGATGTAGACCCGTCCGTTGCCGAGGCTGGTCCGCACGGCGTACGAGCCGCCGCCGGTGATCTGGTAGATCCGGAGGTTGGTGCCGCAGTTCGCCGTGAGCGTCAGGTTCGACGTGGCGTTGTTCCAGATCGTGGCGGCCTGGTTGGCGATGCTGGCGTAGCTCGGCGCCTGGCTGGTGTTGTAGCAGATGGTCATGGCAGCGGACGCGGGCGACGGGTTGGCGAGGGTGACGCCGAGGGTCGCGCCGGCCGTGGCGACCATCGCGACCAGGGTCCGGCTGATTCGTGAGGCCATCGCTGACTCCAATCCGGGAGGGGGTGTCGGGAGCCTAACGATTATCATCTATGCATTTCAATATCTGGATCACGATCGGTCGATCGGCGGCCCGTTCGGCGTCCGGTCCGCCCCGGGGTCGCCGATCGGGCGGCGGATGGGATAACCTAACGATCGTTCAGGGTGGTCGGCGTGCCCGCGCGGCGGCCGGCACGGTGGCGGCGATGGGGAGTCGGCGTGACGCTCGACGGTGAGGCACTGGAGCAGCTGCGCAAGCGCGCCCGGGCCGGCGGTGCGGACAAATACCACGCGGCCAACTCGGCCAAGGGCAAGCTCTTCGCCCGCGAGCGGGTGGCGCTCCTGGTCGACGAGGGCTCGTTCGTCGAGGACGGCCTCTACGCCAACGCCCTGGCCGAGGGCCTGCCCGCCGACGGCGTCGTCACCGGCGTCGCCGCCATCGACGGCCGGCCGGTCTGCCTGATGGCCAACGACTCCACGGTCAAGGCGGGCAGTTGGGGCGCGCGCACCGTCGAGAAGATCATCCGGATCATCGAGCGGGCCTACTCGACCGGCGTGCCGATGGTCTACCTGGTCGACTCGGCCGGCGCGCGGATCACCGACCAGGTCGACCTGTTCCCCGGCCGGCGCGGCGCCGGAAAGATCTTCTGGAACCAGGTCCGCGCCTCCGGCTCGATCCCGCAGGTGTGCGCCCTGTTCGGGCCGAGCGCGGCCGGCGGGGCCTACATCCCGGCGTTCTGCGACGTGGTGGCGATGGTCGAGGGCAACGCCAGCATGTATCTCGGCTCCGACCGGATGGTCGAGATGGTGACCGGCGAGAAGACCACCCTGGAGGCGATGGGCGGGGCGCGGGTGCACTGCGCCGAGTCCGGCGTCGGGCACTTCCTCTGCAAGACCGAGGCCGAGGCGCTCGACGTCGTCCGCCGCTACCTGTCCTACCTGCCGGCCAACTGGACCCAGCCGCCGCCGGCCGCCGAGGCGACGCCCGCGCCGGCCAAGGCCGACCTGGCCGCGCTCGTGCCGGCCAGCGAGCGGCAGGCGTTCGACATGCGCCGGTACGTCAAGGGCCTGCTCGACGACGGCAGCTTCTTCGAGATCCAGGCGCTCTGGGCCAGGGAGCTGACCATCGGCTTCGGCCGGCTGAACGGCGAGGTCGTCGGCGTAATCGGCAACAACTCGATGTTCAAGGGCGGCGTGCTCTTCGTCGACTCGGCCGACAAGGCGACCCGGTTCGTGCAGCTCTGCGACGCGTTCAACGTGCCGCTGCTGTTCCTGTCCGACGTGCCCGGGTTCATGGTGGGCAGCGCGGTGGAGAAGCAGGGCATCATCCGGCACGGGGCCAAGATGATCACCGCGATCTCCGAGGCGACGGTGCCGAAGATCTGCGTCGTGGTCCGCAAGGCGTACGGCGCGGGCCTCTACGCGATGGCCGGCCCCGGCTTCGAGCCCGACGCGACGATCGCCCTGCCCACCGCGAAGATCGCGGTGATGGGTGCGGAGGCCGCCGTCAACGCCGTCTACGCCAACAAGATCGCGGCCATCGCCGACGAGGCGGAACGCGCCGCCTTCGTCGCCGCCAAGCGCGCCGAGTACGAGCGCGACATCGACGTCGTCCGCCTGGCCAGCGAGCTGGTGGTCGACGCGATCGTCGAGCCGCACGAGCTGCGCGCCGAGCTGGTCCGCCGGTACGCCGCCGCCCGCACGAAGGACCGGCACTTCTCCCGCCGCCGGCACGGCGTCACCCCGGTCTGACCCACCGCGCCCGGGCCGGCGCCGCCACCGCGACGCCGGGCCGCCACCGTGACGCCCCACCAGCACAGCGACGGCCACCACCGACGGCCACCACCGCTACCCAGGACCACCCCACCCCGTCGGCGTCACGAGCGCCCGGCAGGGGACTGCGTACAGGAGGAACCGATGGACTTCCGGCTCACCGAGGAGCAAGAGGCGCTGCGGTCCAGCGTGCGGGACTTCGCCCGCGAGGTGGTCGCCCCGGTCATCGCCGAGCACTACGAGAAGCACACCTTCCCGTACGAGGTGATCCGGCAGATGGGCAAGATGGGCCTGTTCGGCCTGCCCTTCCCCGAGGAGCACGGCGGCATGGGCGGCGACTACTTCGCGCTCTGCCTGGCCCTGGAGGAGCTGGCCCGGGTCGACTCCAGCGTGGCGATCACCCTGGAGGCGGCGGTCTCCCTCGGCGCGATGCCGATCTTCCGCTTCGGCACGGCCGAGCAGCAGGAACGGTGGCTGCCGAGGCTGCTCAGCGGCGAGGCCCTCGCCGGCTTCGGCCTCACCGAGCCCGGCACCGGCTCGGACGCGGGCGGTACCCGGACCCGGGCCGTCCTCGACGAGTCCACCGGCGAGTGGGTGATCAACGGCTCGAAGGCGTTCATCACCAACTCGGGCACGGACATCACCGCCCTGGTCACGGTCACCGCCGTCACGGGCACCCGGCCGGACGGGTCGAAGGAGCTGTCCACGATCATCGTCCCGTCCGGCACCCCCGGGTTCACGGTCGCCCCGGGCTACTCCAAGGTCGGCTGGACCGCCTCGGACACCCACGAGCTGACCTTCGACGACTGCCGGGTGCCGGCGGCCAACCTGCTCGGCGAGCGGGGCCGGGGCTTCGCCCAGTTCCTGCGCATCCTCGACGAGGGCCGCATCGCCATCGCCGCCCTGGCCGTCGGCCTCGCCCAGGGCTGCGTGGACGAGTCGATCAAGTATGCGAAGGAGCGCCAGGCGTTCGGCCAGCCGATCGGCAACTACCAGGCCATCCAGTTCAAGATCGCCGACATGGAGCTGAAGGCGCACACCGCCCGCCTGGCCTACTACGACGCCGCCACCCGGATGCTGGCCGGCGAGCCGTTCAAGCGGCAGGCGGCGATCGCCAAGCTGCACGCCAGCACGGTCGCCGTCGACAACGCCCGGGAGGCGACCCAGATCCACGGCGGCTACGGCTTCATGAACGAGTATCCGGTGGCCCGGTTCTGGCGCGACTCGAAGATCCTGGAGATCGGCGAGGGCACCAGCGAGGTCCAGCGCATGATCATCGCCCGCGACCTCGGCCTGTGAAAGGAAGGGCCCCCTATTAACGCCTGAGGCATAGAAGGGTCCCCTTCTTACGCCGCTGGGCAGCGCCGGCCGCCGCTGGGCAGCGCCGGCCGCCGCTGGGCAGCGCCGGCCGACGTCGCTGGGCAGCGCCGGCCGACGTCGCTGGGCAGCGCCGGCCGACGTCGCTGGGCAGCGCCGACCGCCGGGCGCTGTCGGATATCCGCGCCGGTCAGCGTCGGCAGGGCGACGGTTGGCTGACGACAGTCATACCCGATCCGTACCCTTCCTGCCCATGGCTCCCGATCATGGCCGTCCGCCGGGCGCGGACGGTCGTACCGGACTGTCGGCCCTGCTGCGCGCGCACCGGCACGCCGCCGGCCTCACCCAGGCCGAGCTGGCCGCCCGTGCGGGGGTCGGGGTGCGGACGGTCCGTGACCTTGAGCGGGGCCGCTCCGCGCGCCCGCAGCGGACCACCGTCGATCTGCTGGCCGGCGCCCTCGGCCTCGCCGGGTCCGCGCGGGCGGCGTTCGTCGCCGCCGCGCGGGGGGCGACCCCGGCCGACCCCGCCCGCGCGGCCGACGAACCCCCCGCCGCCCCGCCGCCGTCGGTCCCCCGTCCGGTCGGTGTCGGGCCGTCGTCGGCCGCCCATCCCGGTGGTACGCCGATCGCGCTCCCGCCCCCCGTCGAGCTGATCGGCCGGGAGCGGGACGTGGCCGAACTCGTCGAACTGCTCACCGCCGACCACGGCCCGCCGGTGGTCAGCCTGGTCGGGCTGGCCGGGGTGGGCAAGACGGCGCTGGCCCTGGCGGTCGCCCACGCCGTCGCCGGACGGGCTGCGCGCGAGGTCGCGGGAGTGCTCGTCGGGGAGGGCTCGGACGCCGCCGACGTGCTCTCCGCAGCGGCGGCGGCCTTCGGCTCGGCCCGCGCGTCCGACCTCGCGGTGCAACTGGCCGCCCGTCCGGCGCTGCTGCTGATCGACGCGGTGGAGCGGGCGCCCGACCCGGTGGCCGGTGCGCTGCATCGGCTCGCGGGGGCGGTGCCCACGCTGCGGGTGCTGGTGACCGGGCGGCATCCGGTCGGCGTGCCCGGCGAGCGCGTCTGGCCCGTGCCGCCGCTGGACGTGCCCCCGCCCGAGCTGGACCCGGCCGGGCCGGACGTCCTGGCCGGCTACCCGGCGGTGACGCTGTTCACGGCACGGCTGGCCCGGGTGCGCCGGGAGCCGCCGGACCCGGCCGAGCTGCCGGCCCTCGCCGCGCTGGCCCGCCGGCTGGGTGGGCTGCCCCTCGCCATCGAGCTGATGGCCGCCCGGGGGCGCATCCTCGACCTCAACGAGCTGCTCGACCGGTACGGCGACCGGGTCCTCGACCTCGCCACCTCGCCGGCCCAGCGGCCCGGGCCGGGGTGGACGCCGGGAGGCGGGGCGACGGTCACCCTGCGGGACGCGGTGGCCGCCAGCTACCGCCTCCTCGCCCCGCACGAGCGGGCCGCCCTGCGTCGGCTCTCCGTGTTCCGCAACCGTTGGTCGGTGGAGCTGGCCGAGGAGATGCTGGCCGACGACGCCGACCCGGAGGGCACGGTCTCGATCGATCCGGTCCCGCTGCTGGACCGGTTGCTCCAGCTCGGCCTGCTGAGCGTGCGGGGGACCGGCCCGTTCCGGTTCCGGCTGCTCGACGCGGTGCGGGAGTTCGCCGCCGAGCAGGCCATCGGGGCCGGGGAACGGTGCGCCGTCCGGCGGCGGCACGCCGAGGTCTTCGCGCGGCTGGTGGCCCGGACGGCACCCGAGCTGGCCGGCCCGCAGCTGACCTCGGCCGTGCGCCGGCTGGACGAGGCGACCGGCGACATCACCGCCGCGCTGTCCCACGCCGCGGTCGACGACCCGTCGACCGCGCTTCAGCTTGCCGTCGGGCTGGCCCGCTGGTGGCGGTTCCGGGGCCGGGACGTCGTCGGGCGGCAGTGGCTGCGGCGGCTGCTGGCCGACCCGCGTACCGCCGCCGCCGATCCGGGCCTGCGCGCCCGGGCGGTGCTGGGCGCGGCCCGGCTCGCCGTCGAGCACGGAGCGGCGGAGCAGGAACTGCCGGCGGCGCGGGACGCCTGGGCCATCCTGCACCGGGCCGGTGACGTGGCCGGGGAGCTGGAGGCGCGGGCGGTGCTCTGCGCGCTGCTGGTCGCGACGGGCGGGCACGACGAGGCGCGCGACCAGGCCGCCGCCGTCCTCGCCCTGGCCACCCGGCACGGCCGGCTGCGCGACATGGCCGTGGCGCAGCACAGCCTCGCCTGGCACGACATCCGGGTGGGCGACCTGGCCGGGGCCCGGCGTCGCCTGGCCGCCATGGACCGGCTGGCCGCCCAGTCCGGCGAGCGACGGCTGCGTGTGCTGGCGCGGGCCGACCTGGCCGAGGTCACCCGGCTGGAGGGCCGGTACGCCGACGCCGTGGAGAAGTGCCGCCGGGTGGTCGCCGGGCTGGTGGAGGTCGGCGACCCGGGGCACCGGCGGCGGGCCCTCGGCACGATCGGGCTGGCGCTGGCCCAGGACGGGCGTCCCGACGAGGCGGCCGAGGTGCTGGCGGGCCTGCGCACCTGCGCGGCCGGTGACGCGGCGCTCGGCGCCGAGCCGCCGCGCGGCCGGTCGGGAGAACCCCGGTTCGAGGACGGGATCTGCGCGCTCATCGAGGCGAACATCGCCCTGCACCGGGCCGATCGTGAGCTGGCGGCCGAGTGGTTCGCCGCCGCGGCGGAGGGCGCCGTCGCCGGTCAGGAGCGGCGGGACCTGGTGGAGGCGCTCGTCGGGCTCGCGGCCAGCACGGGGGACGCGGGCGTGCTCGATCGCCTCGACGACGCCTGCCGGCAGAGTGGGATCGGCCTGCTGCCTCGGGAGGCCGAGCTGCTGACGCCGCTGCGGCGGCCCGGGCTGATCGGCCAGGCCCGAGAATGTTGACGCGGGGGCGGCGCGAGCGAAGAAGCCCCCTGGTTTTACCCCTCGCTCATCGCCCGCGCCGGCACCCCCCGGTGCGCCCCCGCTGAGAGAACAGTAGCCACCCTCGGCGGGGAGGTTTGTCCGCTTAAGGCGGGTTGTTGCCAGTGGGCGAGGAGGTTCTGCCGGTCTTTCTGCCGGTGCCTCCCGCCCGTCCGCAGGGGCGGATCAGGAGTGGGCGACGTCCGTCGGGGGCGGCTCGGTGCTGCCGGCGGTCGCGCCCGGATGCACCGCGTCGCGTACGCGCCGCAGGCCGTCGAGGACGGCGCGCAGCTCCTCCGGCGCCAACTGGCCGGTGAACCACTGCTCGATGATCCGCAGGTGCCCGGGGAGGGTCTGGTCCAGCCGCTGCATCCCGGCGGCGGTGACCACCGCGTACGAGCTGCGCCGGTCGGACGGGCAGGCTCGGCGGCAGAGCAGGCCGTCGCGTTCCATCCGGTCCACCACGCGGGTCACCCCGCTGGTGGAGAGCGAGGTCTGCGCGGCCAAATCGGTCATTCGCAGCTGGTTGCCGGGCGAGCGGGCGAGGCGGGTCAGCACCTCGAACTCGACCGGGGAGAGCCCGTGCTCCTCGAACTGGGCGGCGAACCGGGCCGACAGCCCGGCGTGCGCCTCGACGAGGAGACCGACGGCGGTGATCCGGGGGTCGTCGAACACGTTCTGGTCCACGTGCTTCATCATAGCAATACTTGACACACGGAATATTGCTCTGTCTATAGTTGCTCCGTCAGTCGTTGGGACACTGAACAAACACTCCTGGAGGACAGCGCCATGACCAGCAGCAACGGATCGGTTACCCGCGAGTGGGAGGGCCTCACGATCCCGGCGGCCGGCACCTACCTGCTGGACGTCGCCCACAAGCGGGTCGGGTTCGTCGCCCGGCACATGATGGTCAGCAAGGTGCGCGGCGAGTTCGCCGACGCGACCGCCACCATCACCATCGCCGAGGACCCGATGCAGTCCTCGGTCTCCGCCACCATCCAGGCCGCCAGCATCAGCACCGCCCAGGCCGACCGCGACGCCCACCTGCGCAGCCCCGAGTTCCTGGACACCGAGGCATTCCCGACCCTGGAGTACCGCAGCACGGGCGTGAAGTCCCGGGCCGGCAACGAGTTCGTCCTCACCGGTGAGCTGACCATCAAGGGCGTGACGCGTCCGGTGGAGCTGGAGGTCGAGTTCGAGGGCGTCGGCCGCAGCCCGTTCGGCCAGGACATCTTCGGTTTCTCCGCCAGCACCGAGATCGACCGCGAGGACTTCGGCCTGACCTGGAACGTCGCCCTGGAGACCGGCGGCGTGCTGGTCGGCAAGAAGATCAAGATTGAGATTGAGGGCGAGGCCGTCCGCCAGGGCTGACCGCCCCGCTCCACGAGACCCGGGCCCGCGTCGCACCAGTCGACGCGGGCCCGTGGCCGTCCCGCGCGGCGGCGGCTGCGCGGCGTCTCCGGCGCTGGCTGCCGGTGCGTGACGCGGACGGTCCCACCGGAGTCCCTTCGGCGGGAGCGTGCGAATTTTCACGGTCGGCTCCTCCGCATGGACGATGGGGCGCACCGCCACCTGGGTAGAGATCCAATCGGAAGCACGTGCCAGGCCGGTCGCGGTCGCCACCGGATCGGCCACCCGGCGTCGGCCTCTGGCCCGGCGTAGGGGGTGCTTTTACCGTAGAAGATTCACAATGTGCGCTGCGGGCGGCATGCCCCGTTGCGCCTCGGGCCGGGAGGACACATGGGCAGGGACGTCGAGCAGGGCGCCTTCTCCCGAGAGGACAGGGTCCGCTACCGGCAGAAGGTCCGCAGATGCCTGGACGTCTTCGCGTTGATGCTGGACGACTTCGGCTTCGACGCCGACCGGCCGATGACCGGGCTGGAGATCGAGCTCAACCTGATGGACCCGGCCGCCGAACCGGCGATGCGCAACGACGAGATCCTCGCGGACATCGCCGACCCGCTGTTCCAGACCGAGCTGGGGCGGTTCAACCTGGAGCTGAACGCCGAGCCCCGGCTCATCGAGGGCGCAGGCTTCGCCGACTACGAGCGTGACCTGCGCAGCAGCCTGGACCGGGCCGACGCGCGGGCGGCGCCGTCCGACGCGCGGATCGTCCTGGTCGGCATCCTGCCCACGCTGACCGAGCGGCACCTGGTGGCCGACAACCTCTCCACCGCCGCCCGCTACCGGGTGCTCAACGACCAGATCGTCGGCGCCCGGGGCGAGGACATCGAGCTGGACATCCGCGGCGTGGAGCGGCTCCGGACGCACACCGACTCCATTGCCCCGGAGGCCGCCTGCACGAGCCTCCAGTTCCACCTCCAGGTCGCCCCGGACAGCTTCGCCGACTACTGGAACGCCTCCCAGGCCATCGCGGGCGTCCAGGTGGCCGTCGGGGCGAACTCCCCCTACCTGTACGGCCGGCAGCTCTGGGCCGAGACCCGGATCGCCCTGTTCCAGCAGGCCACCGACACCCGCCCCGACGAGCTGAAGGCCCAGGGCGTACGCCCCCGGGTCTGGTTCGGCGAGCGCTGGATCACCTCGATCTTCGACCTGTTCGAGGAGAACGTCCGCTACTTCCCGCCGCTGCTGCCGATCTGCGAGGACGAGGATCCGGTCGAGGTCCTGCACGCCGGGGGCGTGCCCGAGCTGGCGGAGCTGCGGCTGCACAACGGCACGGTCTACCGCTGGAACCGGCCCGTCTACGACATCATGAACGGCCGCCCGCACCTGCGGGTGGAGAACCGGGTGCTGCCTGCCGGCCCGACCGTGGTCGACATGCTCGCGAACGCCGCCTTCTACTTCGGGCTGGCGCGGGGCCTGGCCGAGGCGGACCGGCCGATCTGGAGCCAGCTCACCTTCAGCTCGGCCGAGGAGAACTTCCACGCCGCCGCCCGGCGCGGGATGGACGCCGTCCTGCACTGGCCGCGCCTCGGGGACGTGCCGGTGACCAAGCTGGTGCTCGACACCCTGCTGCCGACGGCGGCCACCGGGCTGGACCGCTTCGGCGTCGCGCCCGGCGAGCGGGACCGCCTGCTCGGCATCATCGAGCAGCGCTGCCGCACCGGCCGCAACGGCGCGGTCTGGCAGACCGAGACGGTCTGGGCGGCCGAACACCACCGGGGCATGGGACGCGACGCCGCGCTGCACCACATGGTGCAGCGTTACGCGGAGTTGCAGCGGGAGAACGAGCCGGTGCACACCTGGCCGGTCGACTGACCGAACCGCCATGTCGCCGACGTGGCGGCAACCGGCGGGCGGGACACCGCCACGCCGCCGGCACCGGGTCGATCAAGCCGACCGGTCGGCCTCCGTGTCGACCGGCCGGGCCGGGTCGGTGCCGGTCGTCGCGGTCGCCTCCTCAGCCGTGCCGGGGCGCTGCCGGGGCAGCGCCGGTGGCGAGGCGGAGCCGCGTCCGTCCGTCGTCGGCTGCGCGGGCCCGTCCGCCGGTCCGCCGCGATCGCGCCCGGCGCCCCGGCGGGTCGCGGAGCGCTGGGCGAGCGCCGCCGTCAGCACCGAGCCGGCGAAGCCCAACACCACGGCGTACGGGGCGGCCAGGTGCGCCGACACCTGCTCCCGGCCGAGTGTGGTCAGGCCGGGCACGACCAGCAGGTACGCCAGCGCGACGAGGAGCGGGCCGGCCCCGCCGGAGGCCGCCGCGCCCAGCCGGTGCTCCGCCGAACGGGCGGCACGCCGCGAGCCCAGCGCCCCGATCAGCAACGCCGAGCCGAGCGCCAGCAACGCGCCGGGCCAGTAGAACCAGCCTCGGATCCAGAAGTCGGGCCGGTCGGCGCTGAGCTGCCAGATCCCGAGCTGGGCGGTGGTCAGCCCGCGCCCGGCGAGCACCCCGTCTATCACGACGACCACGGCGAGGAGCCAGAGCCAGCCGCCGGTGGCGATCACGTTTGCCGCCGCAGCGGGCGAGCGCAGCGCCCAGACCGCCACCAGCAGCCCGAGGAGCAGGCCCACCCCGGCGTACCCCGCGGCCACGGCCTGCGGCGCGGCGACGCCGGGCACCTCCGCCACCCGCGCCGGCACGGCGACCAGCAGCACGGTGACCAGCGCCCCGACCGTAGCGGCCAGCGCCAACGCGATCGCTCCCGCCGGCCGGGGCGGGTGGGCCGGCCGGGGCGGGTCAATCGGCTTCGGCGCTTCGGCCTGGTCGACGGCGTCGACCACATCCGGTCCCGGGTCGGGCACATCCGGTCCCGGGTCGACCGCGGCCGGTTCCGGCGCGGCAGCCCGTGCCGAGGATGCCGGTGCCGAAGTCGTCGGGGTCGAGACGGTCGGGGCCGAGGCTGGCTCCGGGGCGGCCGGTTCCGCAGCGGCGGCGGACTCCGGGCCGCTCGCGGCCCCGCCCGGTCCGGTCGCGGCACGGTCCGCTCCCCGGGCGACGGGACGGCGCAGCCGCTGGGCGCAGACCGCGCCGGCGATCGTCGAGGTGGCCGAGATCCAGGTCGCCCAGGCGAGGCTCGCCACCCACGCCGCCTCGCCCGCGCCGACGCCCGACGCCGACCAGTTGATGATGCCCAGCCCGTAGCCGAAGCCCAGTTGGGCGGCGCCCGCGCCGGCAGCGACACCGATCGCGGTGGCGATCGATCCTCCCCAGCCCTGTCTGGCCATGCCGGGCAGCGTAACGTCCCAGGGTCGGACCGGCGAGTCGTGACGGACAACCCGGGCCGGGGCATTCGGCGCGACCCCGGTACGGTCGCCGGTGATGAGGTGGTGGGCACGATGACGGACGGGAACACCGCGCGGGAGGCGTACCCCGACGAGGCCGGCACGCCCGGCACGGGCCGGTCGGCCAAGGTGCTGGGCGGCGGCCTGGCCGTCGCTCTCCTCGCGCTGGTCGGCGCGGCCGGTGGCTGGCTGCTGGCCGGGGAGGACGATTCGCCGTCCGGCCTCCCGGCCGCGCAGCCCGGCGTCTCGGCCACGACGCCCCCGTCCGACGCTCCGTCCGCGCCGGCCCGGACGACCGCGCCGGCGACCCGGACCACCGCGCCCACCCGCTCCACCGGGCTGACCGTTCCGCCCGTGGTCGGCACCGACTTCGAGGACGCGCGGGACGAGTTGCGGGACCTGCGGCTGGGCTGGCGGCTGGTCTTCGGCACGGGGTCGGGGCGGGACGTGCGGCGCGCCGACCCGCCGGTCGGCTCACCCGTGTCGCGGGGCACGACCGTCGCGTTGTACGTCGCCGGGCCGGCGCCCGCGGTCAGCGTGCCGGACGTGGTCGGCGACGACTGCGACGACGCGGCCGATGACCTGGTCGAGGAGGGCCTCTACCTGCGCTACCCGACGGGCCGGACGGGCACCGTCACGGCTCAGGCGCCGGCGGCCGGCAGCACGGCGTACTGGAACGACCAGGTGACCCTGACCTGCGGCGAGGAGCCGGACGAGCCGAGCGGCGAGCCGCCCACCCCGTGACGGCGGCTCGCCGCGCCGCTCCCGTCCACGCCGGCCCACAGCGGTTAGCGTGGATGCGAAGGCCAGCCGCCCGCCCGGTGTGGGAGAGGACGTGCCATGAGCGACGACCGCCAGGACCCGCCCCCCGACGACGCCGGTGACCAGACCCGGCCGCTGCCGAAGCGCGATGGCCAGGCCCGGCCGGAGCCGGCCGGCGGGCAGGTGTGGTCCGGCCGGGCCGGGGTGCCGCCGCCCCGGCCGGCGGAGTACGGGGCCCCGACCGGCGAGTGGTACGCCGAGGAGCAACCCGGCCGGCGCTGGTGGACGCCGATCCTGCTCGGTGTCGTGGCGCTGCTGCTGCTCGGCCTGCTGGGCGTCGGGTTCTGGCTGGCCCTGTCGGCCGGCGGCGGCACCGGCCCCGAGGAGACGCCGTCGGCGGGCCCGACCTCGGCACCGGCGACGACCGGGGCGCCGACGACCGGGGCGACGACCGGTGGGCCGTCCACCACGCCGGCCACGACGCCACCCGCCACGACCCCGGCCGGGGTGCCGATGCCACCGCTGGTGGGGCTGCCCAGGGCGACGGCCGAGCGGATCCTGGACCGGCTCGGGGTCGAGCACCGGGTCGAGACCCGCGAGTCCGACCGGCCGGCCGGCACGGTGCTGGAGACCGACCCGGGGGCGGGCGCGTTGGTGCCGGCCGGTGGGCAGGTCACCCTGGTGGTCGCGGCGAGCCCGACGCCGACGAGCAGCGCGGCGGCCCCGACGACCACGGCGACCCCCTGACGCCGGATCCGGTCACCACGCCCGGCGTCGGGTCATCGAGCTCCGGGCCCGGTGCCGGTCACCACCTGCGGCGTCTGGTGCCGACCAGGCCCAGCCCGGCCAGGGAGATGGCGAGCCCGAGGAGGCCGGACCAGAACAGGGACCGGCTCGTCTCGTCCCGCTGGGCGGCAGGCCCGGCCGGGGCCCGCCCGGCCTCGACCACCGGGTCCGTTCCGACGCCGGCACCCGCGCCGGACGGTGGATCGGTCGGCCCGCCCACCGCGCCAGCTCCCGCACCGACCGGGCCCGGCACCGCCGGTGGATCCGCCGGGGCGGCCCAGCCGGGCTCGGGCTCCTCGTCGATGACGGTGATCTCCGGCGCGGGGACCGGCGCGGCCAGTTCGGTGGCGGACAGGGCCGGATAGCGGACCACCACCCCGAGGGTGGTGGCGGCGCCGAGGAGCGCCAGCAGCCCGAAGGCGTAGATCGTGCGGGACCTGTGGTGCCGCCGCGCGGCGGGCAGTATGACCATGACCATCCCAGGTTCAGGGTCCGGGACGCGCGGGGTGGAGACGTTCGCCGGGGTGGGCGTACCGATTCTATGGCGGCGGCACGCCCACCGGGACGGGTTTGGGCTGGTCAGCCGACCCGGGCGGGGGTGCGCACCACGGGGCGGCGCGGCCGGACGGGGACGGCGCGCTGCCGGGGTTGCGCGGCGACCCGGAGCTGACGCAGCCCCGCGGCCTGCACGTAGATCGAACGCCTGCTCACCGCGTCCCCCGCCGCGTTCAGCTCGTAGCCCTCGAGCCACATCCAACCGTCGTAGGTGGGCCAGTCGAGCACCCGGATCACGCGGAACATGATCGGTTTGAGGAACTGGACACTCGCCGCGCGCGTCACGTGCAGCACGTCACCTGAGCGGGGAAGCACAGAGGTCTCCTGGGGAGATCGGCCGGCGGGCACGCCGGTGGCTGGGGTTTCGGGGGATGTCTCGCCCGGTGACGGGGTTGTGCCTCGTGAACCGGCGGAGCTGGTGGCGCTGGTCGGGTCGGGCGCGTTGGTGGCGTGCCCGCGCCCGACCAGCACCCCGCCGCTCCCGGTCGTCGCGCCCGCCGCCACAGTCAACTGACGTGCGGCAGCGGGGACCTCGCCCGGAGCGGACCTGTCGTGCGGTGCCGGGCTGGGATCCCTCGACCGGACGCCCCACCCGTCGGTGGATCGCCTCTCTCCGGCGGCCGACCGGAACGGTGAGTGATTCGAGCCCTACGGACAGATTGCACGAGTGGCGTGCTTCATGCAAGTTGCATGTCGACTTTTGCCGATACGTGAGCGGCTCGCGGAAATAGACGCTTGATGCCGCTGTCCCCGGACCGGCACACTGGACGCCGGTTTCGCCCGACGCGGCCGGTCGACGACCGGCACCATCACCCCTGCCGCGAACGCTCGCCCGCCGTTCCGACGGTCGCGCCCCCGGCGGGCGTCGACCCCGGGCGCGACCGACCGGAGGTAACCGGGTGAGGGCGAGCAGCGAGCGATTCGGCCCAGGGGGCCGTCGGGGCGCGTCGTGAGCGAGCGGCGCAGCCCGACCATCCGTCGACGCCGGCTCGGCGCCGAACTGCGCCGGCACCGCGACGCCGCGCGCATCACCATCGAGGCGGTGGCCGAGCAGCTGGAGTGCTCGGCGTCGAAGATCTCCAGGATCGAGACCGGCCACACCACCGCCACCCCGCGCGACGTCCGGGACATGCTGCTGATCTACGGAGTGTCCGGCGCGGAGAGCGACGAGCTGGTGCAGATCGCCCGGGAGGCCCGGCAGAAGGGCTGGTGGCATCCCTACAGCACGGTGCTGGTGGGGGCGTACGTCGGCCTGGAGTCGGCCGCCAGCTCGATCCGGCAGTACGAGCAGCAGGTCGTCCCGGGCCTGCTGGAGACCGAGGAGTACGCCTCGGCGATGATCCGTGCCGCCCGTCCGGACTTCACCACCGAACAGGTTCAGCAACGGGTGCGTGTCCGACTGGGCCGTCAGTCGTTGTTGACCCAGGACGATCCGGTCGATCTGTGGGTGGTGCTCGATGAGGCGGTGCTGAGCCGGCCGGTGGGCGGCGACGCGGTGATGCGTGGTCAGCTCAAGCGGCTGGTGGAGGTGGCGGAGCTGCCGAACGTGACGCTTCAGATCCTGCCGTTCTCGGTCGGGGCGCACGCCGGGATGGACGGCACCTTCACCATCCTCAGCTTCCCAGAAGCAAATGATCCGGATGTCGTGTACGCGGAGAACGCCACGGGTGGGCTCTTCCTGGAGAAGAGCGACGAGCTACAGAAGTACAGCTTCATCTTCGATCATGTTCGAGCAGCAGCCACACGCCCGGAGGAATCCATCGCACAAATCGCAAAACTGGCAGAGGAGCCGTTGTGGAAATGGCGACCAAGGGGTTCCGTGGGGACCTGACGCGGGCGACGTGGTTCAAGAGCTCGAAGAGCGGGCCGAACTGTGACAACTGCGTGGAGGTGGCGTACGTGACCGGGGCGGTCGGGGTACGGGACTCGAAGGACAAGAGCGGTCCCAACCTGGTCTTCGCTCCGGCGGGCTGGCACGCCTTCGTCGCCGGGGCCAGGGACGGCGCGTTCCTCCGGGACTGATCGCTGACCCCTAGACACGACGGGCGTGACCCCTCTTCCGGCAGCGTGGCCGGGGCGGGGGTCGCGCCCGTCGCGTTTCCACCGTCGGCCCGGGTCGTTGAACCCGTCGGGACGGCGCTGGTCGACGACCCGGACCAGCTACCGGATCGGCAACGGCCACCCGGATCGGCACCCGAGCGAGGCAGGCGAGACGATGACGACGATCGGTTCAGAGAACCTCACCAACGGTCCGGGCAAGCCGGAGCGGTTCGGCGGGAAATACCGCGGGGCCCGCCGGGACACGGTCCTGACGGAGGTGGTCTCCACCGATACCGAGATCGGCGCCCGGGACGACGGCTCGACCGCCCTCGACCAGGCCGGCCCGCCGCTGTCGCTGCCGTCGCTGGACCCGAACCCGCTGACCGAGCCGTCGTTCCCGCCGTCGGGCTGGTCGACCGGCTCGACGGCCACCGACTCGCTGGTCGACCACCCGCTGCTGCGCGGGCTGCTGCTGGAGCTGCCCCCCAAGGGCAGCGTGCCGCCGCCCGGCTGGCTGGACCGCTGGTTCGAGGCGACCCGGGCGATCCTGGAGCTGCTATACGTGCAGGGCGGCGCTGGCCGCTCGCGCTGACCCCGGGCGTCGGGTCACCGCCCGCTCGGCGAGGCGGCTGTGGCGCAGCGCGTGGCGTACCCCGATCGCGGCGACGCCCAGCGCGGCGACGGTGATCGCGGCGCCGGTGGTGCCGGGCCCGGCGAAGAGGTCGAGGCCGCTGGCCGACAGCACCCCCGGCACCGTGGCCAGGGCGGTGACCTGGAGCGGCAGGCCGATCAGCGGATGCGCCGCGGCGGCCCGCAGCCCGTGCGGGGCAGGCGTCTCCGGTGCGGCGGCGAACGCCCCCGCACCGGCCCACAGCCGGCGGACCCGGCGGGCGGTGACGGCCGCCACCAGCAGCGCGGGGGTGGCCGCCAGGGCCAGCCCGGCGGCGGCCCGGTCGACCGTCCCGGCGCCGGCGCTGGTCAGGCCGGCGGCGAGCACCGTCGCCGTCAGGCCGAGGCCGGTCGCCGTCAGGGCGAGCAACCATCCGGTACGCCGGCGCAGCGCGCGGGCGCGGTGCGGCCGGGGCAGCCGCTCGGCGAGGAGGCCCGCGGCCAGCCACACGCCGGCGACCGGCAACAGCACGATGAGATGCCCGTCCATGGCATCAGCCTTGCCCAGTTCGACGCCCGCCGAATCCGGGTCGGCCCCCCGTTCGTCCCGCAGCCCCGCCCCGTAGGGGTGGCGCGGGCGGCCTAGACGGCGAAGGTGGCGGGGCGCTCGGTGGCCGGAGTGGGTGGCTTCGCCTTCCACAGGCCGGTCTTCTGCGCCGCCAGCCGGGCCAGGTAGGCCGGGTTGAGGATGACGTACCGCCGCCAGAGGCGCTTCGGCTCCAGGCCGAGCCGCCAGAACCACTCCAGGCCGGCCCGCTGCATCCACGGCGGCGGGTTGCGCAGCAGCCCCGCGTGGTAGTCGAAGGCCGCCCCGACGGCCATCATCGGCATGTCCAGCAGCGGGCGCATCGCGTACGTGAAGACCTCCTGCCGGGGGCAGCCGAGGCCGACCAGGACGAGCCGGGCCCCGCTGGACCGGATCCGGTCGGCGATCTCGGCGTCCTCGCCGGGCTGCACGGCGCGGAACTTCGACGGCTCCACCCCGGCGATCTTCAGCGCCGGGAACATCCGCTCCAGGGCGGGGATCAGCCGGGACAGCGTCTCCTCCGTCGAGCCGTACAGATAGACCGGCAGGCCCTCCTCGGCGAACCGGCGCAGCACGTGCAGGGTCAGCAGCGGGCCGTAGACCCGGTCGGCCAGGTTGGCGTGGTGCAGCAGGTTGAGCGCCCAGCGCACCGGTTGCCCGTCGGGCGTGACCACGTCGAACGAGTTGAGCCGGGCGTTGTGCGCCGGGTCGAGCACCCCGGTCATCACCCCGTGCACGGCGAGCGCGGTGAGCGCCAGCGGCCGACGCTCGTGCGCCGCCGTCACCACCCGCTCGGTCGCGGTGGCGTAGTCGGTGGCGTCGACGAGGACGCCGAGAACGTTGCGCTTGCTGCCGTCCGTCATGCCCCGGGCACCCACTTGTCCACGTTGGCCTCGTAGATCTCGCGCATGATCATCGGTACGTCGTAGACCTGCTTCCAGGCCGGGTAGTCGGCCTGGAACGCCTCGTTGGAGCCGATCCACCACTTGTGGTCGCCGATCCGGTTCGCCTCGACGTACTCGGTGATCATCTCCTGGCCGGTGATCTGCTCGGCCAGGGCGAACGCCTCCCGGTTGGAGGTGTTGGAGTGCCGGCCGCCGCCGAGGTTGTAGACGGCCGCCGAGCGCGGGTCGCGGAAGAACGCCTCGAACGCCGACACCACGTCCGAGCTGTGGATCGCGTCCCGCACCTGCTTGCCCTGGTAGCCGAAGATCTTGTACGTCCGACGCTCCATGTTGGCGCGCATCACGTACCCGAGGAAGCCGTGCAGCTCGGTGGCGGAGTGCGCCGGGCCGGTCAGCGTGCCGCCCCGGAAGCAGGCGGTGCGCATCCCGAAGTAGCGGCCGTACTCCTGCACCATCACGTCGGCGGCGACCTTCGACGCGCCGAAGACCGAGTGCAGGCAGGCGTCGATCGACATGTCCTCGCGGATGCCCTGCTCGTACGGGTGCCCCGGCTCGATCTCCCAGCGGGACTCCAGCTCGACCAGCGGGAGGCTGTTGGGGCGGTCGCCGTAGACCTTGTTGGTCGAGCAGTGGATCACCGGAGCCTCGATGCAGTGCTCGCGCACGTTCTGCAACACGTTGAGGGTGCCGCCGGCGTTGACGTCGAAGTCGGTGAACGGGTCGCGCACCGCCCAGTCGTGCGACGGCTGCGCGGCGGTGTGGATCACCACGGCGATGTCCCGGCCGTACCGGGCGAAGAGCTTCGCCAGCGAGTCGCGGTCCCGGATGTCGATGCTGTGGTGCGAGTACGCCCCGCCCAGCTCCTCGGCCAGCCGCCGGACGTTCCACGCGGTCGACGCCTCGACGCCGAAGAACTCCTGCCGCATGTCGTTGTCGATGCCGACGACGTCGAGACCGAGGCCGGCGAAGTGCCGGACCGCCTCGGAACCGATCAGGCCGCCCGACCCGGTCACCAACGCGACACTCACACGCCACTCCTGGTCCATCGGAGGCAGGGAAACGATCGGAGCATAGCGTGACGTCCGGCACCCACCGGATGGGACGCCGGGCCCCACGGAACGGCGAAAGGGCCCCGCGTGCTGCGGAGCCCTCGCTCTGGTGGGGAAGGGGGGAGTTGAACCCCCACGCCCTTTCGGGCACACGGACCTGAACCGTGCGCGTCTGCCATTCCGCCACTTCCCCGTGGCTTGACCCGGAACACTCTAGCCTGCTCCGGATCCGCTGTCCCCAGCGGGCCCGGCACATCCTACGGTGTCCCTGGCCTGCGCCGCGACCGGTTACCGTTCGTGGCGGACGAAACTGTAGCACGGGGGAAAGGGCCCGTTCGAACGGGCCGGCGAGGGCCGGCCGAGCGGCGTGTGAGCTGCGCGCGCGCCGGCCGGATACCATCATGTCCTCGGGACCCGAGGAGGAGCCGGTGAGCGTGCTGCAACGCTTCGAGAAGCGTCTGGAAGGCCTGGTGGAGGGAGCCTTCGCCAAGGTCTTCAAAGGGGTGGTCCACCCCGTGGAGATCCTCAACGCCATGCAGCGGGAGGCCGAGGCGCACAAGGCGATCCTGGCCGGCGGGCGCACGTTGGTGCCCAACCGCTACGTGATCGATCTCTCGCCCTACGACCACAACCGCCTGGCGCCGTACGCCGCCGCCCTGGCCCAGGAGCTGGCCCAGTCGCAGGCGGAGTTCATCGGCGAGCAGGCCTGGACGGTCTACGGCGACGTGATCGTCGAGATCGAGCGCGGCGAGGGCCTCGACACCGGCATGTTCCGGGTCACCGCCGAGGTCTACACCGGCGGCGACGTGGCACCGGTCTCCGCCCCGGGCTACGACCAGGGCGGCTACGACGCCGGCCCCGCCTATCCGGCGTACGACCAGGGCGGCGGCTACGGCCCGCCGCCGGGGCACGGCGGCGGGCGCAACGTCCGGCTGGTCTCCGGCGACGGCCGCACCTACCCGCTCCAGATGGGCTCGACCGTGATCGGCCGGGGCGACCAGGCCAACCTGCGCCTGCCCGACGTCGGGATCTCCCGCCGACACGCCCGGCTGGACTTCGACGGTGGCCAGGTCGTGCTGACCGACCTCGGCTCGACCAACGGCACGATGGTCAACGGCCAGCGCGTCTCCGCCGTCGCGCTCAACCCCGGCGACATGATCCAGCTCGGCACCACCACCCTGACCTTCCGCGTGGACGGCTGATCCGCCTTGCCGGAACTCGTCATCACCGTCGCCCGGTTCGGGTTCCTGATCCTGCTGTGGATCTTCGTTTTCACGGTGGTCGGCGTCATCCGCCGGGACCTGTTCGCCGGCGCCCGGTCGGGCCGGCTGGTGGCCGCGCCCCGGGCCGTGGGCGCCTCGACCGGCCAGCCGCAGGCCAAACCGGCCAAGGTGAAGCGGGGCAGGGCCGCGCACCAGCTGGTGGTGACCGCCGGTCAGCTCGCCGGCACCCGGATCACCCTGGGCGAAGCGCAGATCACCATCGGTCGGGCCGAGGATTCGACCCTCGTCATCACCGACGACTACGCCTCGGCGCGACACGCCCGGCTCGTGCCCCGCGACGGGCAGTGGTTCGTCGAGGACCTCGGATCGACTAACGGCACCTACCTCGATCGCGCTAAGGTCACCGGACCAACCCCCGTCCCCCTCGGCGTGCCGATCCGCATCGGACGCACCTCTCTCGAATTACGGCCATGACTCTGACCCTGCGCTATGCGGCCCACAGCGACCGCGGTCTGATCCGAGACGGTAACCAGGATTCCGTCTACGCCGGGCCGCGGCTTCTCGCCGTCGCCGACGGCATGGGCGGCATGGCCGCCGGTGACGTCGCCAGCAACATCGTCATCGGTGCCATGGCGCCGCTCGACGAGGACGTCCCCGGTGACGCCCTGGTCGACGCGCTGCGTTCGGCCGTGGGCACCGCCAACCAGCAGCTCCGCGACACCGTGGACGCCAACCCGCAGCTGGAGGGGATGGGCACCACGCTGACCGCGACCCTCTTCTCCGGCACCAAGCTCGGCATGGTCCACATCGGCGACTCGCGGGCCTACCTGCTGCGCAACGGCGAGTTCGCGCAGATCACCAAGGACGACACCTACGTCCAGATGCTCGTCGACGAGGGCCGGATCAGCGCCGAGGAGGCGAGCAGCCACCCCCAGCGCTCGCTGCTCACCCGGGCGCTCGACGGCCGCGACATCGACCCGGAATACAGCGTCCGGCAGGTGCTCCCCGGCGACCGCTACCTGATCTGCAGCGACGGCCTCTCCGGCGTGGTGAGCGCCGAGACCATCGCCGACACCATGCGGGAGTACGCCGACCCGCAGCAGTGCGTCGAGCGGCTCGTCCAGCTCGCGCTGCGCGGCGGCGGCCCCGACAACATCACGGTGATCATCGCCGACGCCACCGACCGGGACATCGTCGAGGCGAGCCCGATCGTCGGCGGCGCCGCCGCCCGGGACCGGGGCATGGCCACCTCCGCCGACGTCTCCACCCCCGCCGCGCGCGCCTCCGCGCTCTCCGCCCCCCGGCCGCCCGCTCCAGAGGAGCCGGCAGACGACGACGGCGACGACGACCGCCCGAAGCGCCGTCCCCTGCGTACCGCGGCGATGACCCTCGCCCTGCTGGTCATCCTCGGCGGCGCGCTCCTCGGCGGGTGGACGTACACGCAGCGGCAGTACTACGTCGGCGCCACCGAGGACGGCCGGGTGGCCGTGTTCCGGGGCGTGCAGGGGCAGATCGCCGGCCTCGACCTCTCCGCCGAGCACTCCGTCAGCCCCGCCCGGCTCGACGACCTGACCCTCGCCGCGCAGGAGCAGGTGAAGCAGGGCATCCCGGCCCGCGACGAGCCCGACGCCGAGCGCCGGCTGGCCGAGCTGACCAGCGACGACCCGCTGAACCCCAACCTCAAGCCGATCTGCCAGCCGACCCCGACGCCGACCCCCGAGGCGACGACGCCGGAGCCCACGAGGCCCCCGGTCAAGCCGGGGGCGACCCGCACGGCCTCCGGCACCGCCCGACCCGTCGCCACCCCGACCCCCTCGCCCACCGAGACGCCCGACGTGCTGCCCTCCGACACGGTTCCGCCGGCCGACCCGGCCGGTTGCCGGTCGCCGGAGTGAGCGTCGGCTGAGAAAACCGAGGACACCTCCGTGACCGCAGCCGCCGCACCGGCCGCCTCGCCCGCCACGACGGGCGAGCAGCCCGGCGTACGCCTGGCCCGGTCGCGGCGCAACGCGGAACTGTCGTTGCTGCTGCTGGCCCTGGTGATCGTCGCCGCGTACGGCGCGACGGTGGAGGCGACCGTGCTCGACACGGTCACCCCGGACTTCTGGGTCCCCACCGCCGTGCTGGCGGGCGTCTTCCTCGCCCTGCACGTCGTCATCCGGTTCCTGGCCCCCTACGCCGACCCGGCCCTGCTGCCGGCGGTGGCGCTGCTCAACGGCATCGGGGTCGGCTTCCTGCGCCGGCTCGACCTGGCCCGGGCCGCCCCCGCTGACCGGGAGTCGCTGGCGATCTTCGCCGGCAACGGCGGTCGCCAGTTCGCCTGGACGCTGGGGTCGGTGATGCTCGCCGCCGGCCTGCTGGCGCTGATGCGCGACCACCGCTCGGTCTCCCGGTACGCGTACACCCTGGGCCTCGCCGGCATCGTGCTGGTGATGATCCCGGCGGTCCTGCCGGCGAAATACTCGGAGATCTACGGCGCGAAGCTCTGGATCATCGTGCCCGGGCTGGGGCAGATCCAGCCGGGTGAGTTCGCCAAGCTCGCGCTGCTCGCCTTCTTCGCCTACTACCTGGTCCGCAAACGCGAGGTGCTGTCGCTGGCCAGCCACCGGTTCCTCGGCATCGACTTCCCGCGCGGGCGGGACCTGGGGCCGGTGCTCGCGGTCTGGGCGCTGAGCGTGCTGGTGCTCGTCTTCGAGAAGGACCTGGGCACCTCGCTGCTCTACTTCGGCATGTTCGTGGTGACGCTCTACATCGCCACCGAACGGGTGAGCTGGCTGCTCATCGGCCTGATCCTGTTCTTCGGCGGCGCCTACCTCGCGTACGTGCTCGGCGGTCTCGTCGGCGGGCCGTTCGCCAACTTCCACCTGCGGGCCCAGATCTGGCTGGACCCGTTCGCCGACCCCTACCAGGACGGCTACCAGCTCGTGCAGGGCCTGCTGGCGCTGGGCAGCGGCGGCCTGTTCGGCGCGGGCCCCGGCGGCGGGGAGCCGCTGGAGATCCCCGAGGTGCAGAACGACTTCATCTTCGCCGGCATCGGCGAGGAGATCGGGCTGTTCGGCCTCTCCGCGCTGCTGGTGGTCTACCTGCTCATCGTGGAGCGGGGCCTGCGGGCCGCGCTCGCCGTGCGGGACTCGTTCGGCAAGCTGCTCGCCGGCGGCCTCGCCTTCACCCTCGGCCTCCAGGTCTTCGTGATCGTCGGCGGGATCAGCAAGCTCATCCCGCTGACCGGCCAGACCACCCCGTTCCTCTCCGCCGGCGGCTCGTCGCTGATGGCCAACTGGCTGCTCATCGCGGTGCTGCTGCGGGTCTCCGACGCGGCCCGCCGCCCGGTCACCAGCGGCGGCGGCCCGGCGGCCCGACCAGGGGGCGGCCCACCCGAGCAGTTGCACGGTGCCCCCACGGAGGTGATCCGGCCGTGAACGCACCCCTGCGCCGCGTCGGCGTCGTCGCGATGGTCCTGTTCGGTCTGCTCTTCGCGAACCTGAACTGGATCCAGGCGTACAAGGCCGACGAATACCGCAACAGCGACTACAACGGCCGGGTCCAGGTGGCCGAGTACGAGCGCAAGCGCGGCAACATCGAGGCCGGCGGCACGGCGCTCGCCACCAGCAAGGAGACCGGCGGCAAGCTGCGGTTCCTGCGCACCTACCCCGGTGGGGAGAAGTACGCGCACGTCCTCGGCTACAAGCCGGTCAACCTGGGCGACACCGGCATCGAGCGGATCGAGAACGACTTCCTCGCCGGCACCAGCGACGCGCTGATCGCCAACCGGATCAAGGACATGTTCACCGGCGACGAGACCGGCGGCGGCAACGTGCTGCTGACCCTCTCCAAGCGGGCCCAGGACGCCGCGTTCAACGGGCTGTCCAACAACCAGGTCGGCGCGAAGAAGGGCGCGGCGATCGCGTTCGACCCGCGTACCGGCGCGGTGCAGGCGCTGGTCTCCATGCCCAGCTTCGACCCGAACCCGCTGGCCAGCCACGACACCGACGAGGCGACGGCGGCGTACAACAAGCTGGAGAGCGCCGAGGGTGGCCCGCTGAAGAACCGGGCGCTGTCGGAGGTGCTGCCCCCGGGCTCCACCTTCAAGATCGTGGTGGCCGCCGCCGCGCTGGAGAACGGCATCGGCAAGAACACCCAGATCTCGGCCGGCCCCAGCTACACCCCGCCGACCTCGGGCACCCCGATCCGCAACGCGGTGCCGTCGATCTGTCCCGAGTCCGAGGTCACCCTGATCAGCGCGGTCACCGAGTCCTGCAACACGGGCTTCGCCAAGCTCGGCGTGGAGCTCGGCGCGGACAAGGTGAAGGAGAAGGCCCAGCAGTTCGGCTTCGAGCAGGACGACCTGACCGTCGGCCAGCTCGGCGAGGGCGGGCTGCCGGTGGCGGCCAGCCGGACCGGGGCCATGCAGGGCCCCGACGGCAGCACCGACCCGGCCGCGCTGGCCCAGTCCTCCATCGGCCAACGGGACGTCAAGATGACCCCGCTGCAGGGGGCCCTGATCGCCGGGGCGGTCGCCAACGGCGGCAGCCAGATGCGCCCCTACCTGGTGCGGCAGCTCCTCGCGCCGGACCGCACCACCAGCTACTACACGGCCAAGCCGCGCGAGCTGCGCCAACCGGTCAGCGGGCAGGTCGCGTCGGACCTGCGCGACATGATGGTGAGCGTGGTGGAGAACGGCACCGGCCGCAACGCGAAGTTCAACGGCTACACCGTCGGCGGCAAGACCGGCACGGCCCAGTCGGGCCCCCAGACCCCCGACCACGGCTGGTTCATCGGCTTCGCCCTGGATTCGAAGGGCACCCCGGTCTCCGCCGTGTGTGTGGTGCTGGAGGAGGCGGGCAGCGGCGGCAGCGCCGAGGCGGCCCGGATCGCCGGCAAGATCATGCAGGCGGCGGCTGCCGACTCCGGGGGGCGCTGACATGCTCAGCCCCGGGGTCCAGCTCGGCAACCGCTACCGCCTCGACGAGCGGATCGCCAGCGGCGGCATGGGCGACGTGTGGCGCGGCACCGACCAGGTGCTGGGCCGCACGGTCGCGGTGAAGAGCCTGCTCCCGGCGCTGCTCGACGACCCCGACTTCGCCGAGCGGTTCCGCGGCGAGGCCCGCACCATGGCCACGATCAACCACCCCGGCGTGGTCGACGTCTACGACTTCGGCCACGACCAGCAGATCGCCTTCCTGGTCATGGAATACGTGGAGGGCGATGCGCTCTCCTCGACGCTGGGCCGGGTCGGCCGGCTCACCCCGGCGCGCACGATGGCCCTGCTCGCCCAGGCCGCCGACGCGCTGCACGCGGCGCACTGCAAGGGCATCGTGCACCGCGACGTGAAGCCCGGCAATCTGCTGGTCCGGCCCAACGGCACCCTCGTGCTGACCGACTTCGGCATCGCCCGGTCGGAGCTGGTCGCCCAGCTCACCGCCGCCGGCTCGGTGCTCGGCACCGCCTCCTACATCTCTCCCGAGCAGGCCACCGGCGCGGTGGCCACGCCCGCCTCCGACGTCTACGCCCTCGGCGTGGTCGCCTACCAGTGCCTGGCCGGCCGGCGGCCGTTCGAGGGCGACAATCCGCTAGAGATCGCCATGAAGCACGTCCGGGACACCCCCCGGCCGCTGCCGGCGGACATCCCGCCCCCGGTCCGGGCCATCGTCGAGCGGGCCATGGCGAAGGACCCGGCCGCCCGCTGGCCCAGCGCCGCCGCCCTCGCCGGGGTGGCCCGGCAGGCGAAGCTCGCGCTGGGGCAGCAGCCCCGTGGCGGCGGCCACGTCGGGCAGGTCTCCGCCGCCCCGGCATCCCCGGCCGGCCCTCAGGCGCGCGCCCAGGTGCCGCCCGCGTCCCGGCCGCCCGCGGTGGCGCAGCGCCCGGTGCCCACCTCCGCGCCGCCGCAGCAGCGCCCGATCCCGGCGCCGCCGCAGCCGCGTCCCCCGGTGGCGACGCCCCGCCCTCCGGTCACCCACCAGCCCCGCCCGCCCGCGGTGCACCAGCCGCCGGCCTACCCGCGCGGCGCGGCGACCGTGCCGCCGCCGGCCCCGGTCCGCCAGGCCAACCCCCTCGCGTACGCCCGCCAGCCTGGCCCGCCCCCGGCCCCGCCGCAGCGGTCCAGGTCAGGGGCGGTTTGGCTGTTCATCCTGGTGGCCGCACTGGTCCTGCTCTGCTCCGGCGTGATTTCCTACAACCTGCGGAAGAACACGGCAGCCGGTGACCCCGGCGGGTCCGGCCCCCGGGCCGTGGCGTCCGACGTGCTCCAGGCCGGCGGGCGCGACGATCCGTCCGGGACGCCGTACCGTCGGGTGGAACGACGACTCCTGCCGGGTGGCGGCGAGACGACGACGAGCGAAGGACGACAGACGCGATGACAGCGCAGGCCCGCCTGCTCGGTGGCAGGTATCAGGTCGGCGAGCTGCTCGGCTACGGCGGCATGGCCGAGGTGCACCGCGGCCGTGACCTCCGGCTCGGCCGCGACGTCGCGATCAAGATGCTCCGGGCCGACCTGGCCCGCGACGCCACCTTCCAGATGCGGTTCCGCCGCGAGGCACAGAACGCCGCCTCGCTCAACCACCCGGCCATCGTCGCGGTCTACGACACCGGCGAGGAGACGGGGCCGACCGGCGAGACGCTGCCGTTCATCGTGATGGAGTTCGTCAACGGGCGGACCCTCAAGGAGGTGCTCGGCGTCGAGGGGCGGCTCCAGCCGCGCCGCGCGCTGGAGATCTGCGCCGACATGTGCGCCGCGCTGGAGTTCAGCCACCGGCACGGGATCATCCACCGGGACATCAAGCCCGGAAACGTGATGCTCACCCAGACCGGCCAGGTCAAGGTGATGGACTTCGGCATCGCGCGGGCGCTGGCCTCCGGCGCGACCACGATGACGCAGACCAGCGCGGTCATCGGCACGGCGCAATACCTTTCGCCCGAGCAGGCGCGCGGCGAGGCGGTCGACGCCCGCTCCGACGTGTACGCCGGCGGCTGCGTGCTGTTCGAGCTGCTCTGCGGCCACCCGCCGTTCGTCGGGGACAGCCCGGTCAGCGTGGCGTACCAGCACGTGCGGGAGGCCCCGCCGACGCCGAGCGACATCAACCCCGACGTCAACCCCGCGGTCGACGCGATCGTGCTCAAGGCGCTGTCGAAGAATCCCCTCAACCGCTACCAGAGCGCCGGCGAGATGCGGGCCGACCTGCTCCGGGCGGCGGCCGGCCGGCCGGTGCTCGCCACCCCGGTGATGCGCGAGGCCGAGACCGCGCCGATGTCGGCCGCCGGGTCGGGCTACCCGACCCAGGTCGTCGGGGGCGCGGCCACCCGGCAGCAGCCGCCGGCCCGGGTCGGCGACCCGCGCCAGCGCCGGGCGTCCTCCTGGGTGATCGCCACCTTCGCCGCGCTCGGGGTGCTCGCGATCATCGCCCTGATCACCGCCTTCCTCATGAACGGGAGCGACGCCGAGAAGATCGCCGTGCCCGACCTGACGGGGCAGACCCAGGCGGCGGCGGTGGCCCAGCTCGAACAGGCCGGCCTGGTCCCCGCCGTCGGCGACCCGATCGCCAACAGCACCTGCAAGAAGGACACCGTCGCGGCGCAGAACCCGCCGCCGACCACCCAACTGGAGAAGGGCCGGGGCGTCACCATCCAGATCTGCTCCGGCAAGCCGGAGGTCGCGATCCCCAACGGGCTGGTCGGCTCCCAGTTCGAGAACGTCGAGCAGCAGCTCGAAGCCCTCAACCTGAAGGTGAACAAGAAGGAGGTCAGCAGCTCCTCGCCGGAGGGGATCGTCACGAACGTCTCCCCGAAGTCCGGCACCAAGGTCGCCGAGGAGAGCACCGTGACCGTGGAGGTCTCCCGCGGCAACGTCCGGCAGGTGCCGAATGTCGTCGGCTCCTCGGCCGACGACGCCAAGCGGGAGCTGGAGCAGGCCGGGTACGTGGTGAAGATCGTCGACGGCGACGAGGTCCCCGCCGACCAGGCCGGCAAGGTGTCCGGCCAGAACCCCCGGGGCGGCACGGAGCTGGAGCGGGGCAAGCGGGTCACCATCGAGGTCGACATCCCCGAGCCCAGCCCCGAGCCGACCGAGCCGACGGGCAACCCGCCGGCCACGCCCACGCCGACCCCCACCGGGGGCGGCAACGGCGGCGGCTTCCCCTTCCCGACCCCGCCGGCCCGCCTCGACCAGGACTGACGCCGGCCGATGGGTGCCCTACCATCTGACCGATGATGATCGAAAGCGCGCGGGGCGGATCGAGATCGGGCGCCCGGGTGACGCCGACCCGGGTCGCGTGGCTCGGTGCCGCCGTGGTGGCGCTCCTGCTGATCGTGCCGATCCACATCCTCGGCCCGGGCGACCACGAGCAGCAGAGCTGCGGCAACGTGTTGCAGACCGACCTGAGCCGCTGGCGGGGCCCCTCGGACGGGGACTACTGGGAGAGGGCGTACCGGGCCTGCAACTCGGAGCGCATCGACCGGATCGGCCAGGCCGTCGGCGTCGTCTCGTTGACGGTCCTGGCCGTCACCCTGCTGACCGCCCGGGCCCGCCGGCGGGACGCCAGCGAACACTGACGATACGACCCACGACGCCCGTCACGCCGTGGCGAAGGCGGCGCGGCGGCGCGCGTCCACCTCGGCGGCCAGCGCCGGGGCCCGCTCCAGCGCCTCCGGGTGGCCACAGGCGGCGAGCCAGTTCGCCAGCATCAGGTGACCGCCCTCGGTCAGCACCGACTCCGGGTGGAACTGGACGCCCTCGATCGGCAGGGTGCGGTGCCGCATCGCCATGACCACCCCCGAACCCGTCCAGCCGGTGACCTCCAGCTCCTCGGGCAGGGTCTCGGGCAGCACGGCGAGGGAGTGGTAGCGGGTGGCGGTGAACGGGTCCGGCAGGCCGGCGAGCACCCCGACGCCGTGGTGGCTGACCTCGGAGGTCTTGCCGTGCAGCAGCTCGGGGGCGCGGGTCACGGTGGCCCCGAACGCCTCGCCGATGGCCTGGTGACCCAGGCAGACCCCGAAGATCGGCAGCTCGCCCGCGTACCGGCGGATGACGTCGAGGCAGATGCCGGCGCGGTCGGGGCTGCCCGGCCCCGGGGAGAGCAGGACGCCGGCCGCGCCGACCCGCCCCACCTCCTCGACGTCGATCTCGTCGTTGCGCCGCACCTCGCAGTCCACCCCGAGCTGGCCGAGATACTGCACGAGGTTGAAGACGAACGAGTCGTAGTTGTCGATCACCAGGACGCGCATCGTCACCTGCTCGGAGAGGGGGGCGGGGTGTTGTTCTGCTCGGTGTCGTACGGCAGGTCGTGCTCGTCGCCGGCCGGCGGGGCGTCGCCGTCCACGCCCGAACCGCCGCCCGGCACGCCGGAGTCCTGGGTGACCTGCACGTCGTCGAACGGGAGCAGCGGCTCCGCCCACGGGAAGACCACGTACCAGAGCAGGGCCACCGTGGCGGTGGCGAGCAGCAGCGAGCCGAGCAGCTTGCCGGGCACGCCCAGCGGCAGCTTGCGCCAGATCCAGGCGTACATCGTCAGCCCCCCAGCTCCGCCGGTCGGCCCGCCGACTTGGGCTGAGTGCGGGTCAGCTCGGCGTGCACGATCAGGCGCTGGTAGTTGTCGAACTTCGGGTTGCAGGTGGTCAGCGTGAGCACCTTCTTCGTCGGCTTCGCGCCCGGCTGCATCGGCACCGGGGCGACGACCTCGACCTGGTTGGGCTTGACGATGCGCGACTTGTAGACCTGGTAGACGTACCACTCGGTCTTGCCCTCGACGACGATCGCGTCGCCGGGGTTCAGCTCGTCCAGCCGCCAGAAGGTCGCCCGGTTGCGGTGGCCGGCGACGGAGAAGTTGCCCACCTCGCCGGGCATCGCGCTGTCCGGGTAGTGACCCGGGGCGTACCGGATGTCCTGCTGGGTGACCCCCTCGACCACGACCCAGTTCTTGTCGAGCGTCGGGATGTAGAGCCCGGCGATGGGCTTGCCGTGCACCGGCGGCTTCGGCTTCGTCGACGCGCTGGCGCTGGGTGCCACGGTCGGGTCGCCGGTGGGGCCCCACGCCTGGGCGAGCTGGTTGCTGAGGTCGTTCTGGTGGGCGTCGACGATGGCCGACTTGCCCCACACCTCGTAGCCGGCGAAGAGGAGCACCACCAGGCCGAAGGTGATCAGCAGCTCGCCAGTGAACCGGATCCCGGTGCGCAACCGGGTCCAGAACGTCGGCCGGGTCAGGTCGGAGTAGACGCTCTTGTAGCCCTCGTCGGTCTGCTCGGCCCGGAGCTGGACCACCCGCTCGCCGCGGCGCAGTCGGGACGGCTCGGCCGGCTCCGCCTCCGTGGCGGCCCCGTCGCCGGTGTCGGGCAGGCGCGGCACCGCGCCCATCAGCGCGGTCGCGTCGGGGGCCGGAGGCCGACGGGGCACCGCCGGGATGACGGCGGTGGCCGCCGGGTCGGCGGGGTGACCAGTGCCGCCGCCCGGCGGAACCGGACGCCCCACCCCGGGCGACACCGGAGCGGGCGACACCGGCCCGGTCGGCGGGGTGCCGGGGCGACGGTCCGCAGCGGGCGGCGGGGTGCCGGGGCGGCGGTCCGCCGCGGGGCGGCCGACCGCGTCGGGCGGCACGGTGCCCGGGAAGCCGGACCCACGGGAGGGGGATGCCCCGGGGCGGTCGGCGGCGCGCGCCTCGACCGGAGGGATGAAGGCCGTGGGACCGTCGGTGTCGTGCGCCGGTCGGGGGGCCGGCCCGAACTCGGCCGGCCGGTGTCCTGGCCCGAACCCGACGCCGCCACCGGCGGGCTGCCGCTCGTGCGGTGCCCGCTCGGGCTCGACGCCGTTGCCCGGGGGCCGTCCGTACGACGCCTGATCGGGCTGGGCCGCCGGCCGGCGGGCCGGGGCGTCCACGGGGGGCCGGGCGGGCGCGGCCTGCGAGGGGTGGGCCGGGGCCGGTGGCCCGGATGCGGACCGCTGGGGGGTGCCGGCGAACCAGTCGTGGGCGCGCCCCGGGTCCGGGGCCGGTGCGGGTCGTTCCTGGGCGGTGCGGGGCCCGGCCAGGGGCGGGACGGCCTCCGTGGGCATCCGGTCGGTCGCCGCCGGCCGGTGCGCCTGGGAGACCGCCGGCCGGTGGGCCGGGGAGGTCGCCGGCTGATGGGCCTGGGGCACCGCCGGGCGGGGCGTCAGCACCGGGGCGGGCCAGGGACCGGTTGGGCCGGGCCGGTCGGCGCGGGCCGGGCCGGGCGGAGCAGCGGTCACCGCGTCTGCGGTAGCCGGGCCGGGAGCAGCCGGGTGAGGGGACGCCGGCCCGGGGGTGGCCGGGTCGGCGCGGTCGAGCCTGGGGAGGAAGGTCGTGTCCTCCTCCTGCCGGCCCCGGTGCTGGCCGTCCCAGCTGTCGTCGGGCCTCCGGGTCACCGGGGCACCGTCGCCGAGCGTAGGGCTGTCGAGTCCTCGAACGCCGGCACCGTGACCGTCGAGACGGTCTCCCGGTAGCCCAGCTGGAAGTCGTTGACCGCGCCCTTGAACATCTGCACTCCCTCAGACGCGGCGAGGGCCTGCCGGAGCGCAGCGGGGTCGCCGATTGCAATGATCTTGAATGGAGGGGAGTACACCCGCCCGTGCAGCAGCAGGGTGTTACCCACGCAGCGTACCGCGCTGGTGCTGAGGACGCGGACGTTCATGATTGACATCGCCTCCGCGCCGCCCGCCCAGAGCGCGTTCACGACGGCCTGCACATCCTGCTGGTGGACGACCAGGTCGTCGTTGGTGGCGCCGTCGGGCAGCTCCTGGTCGGCCCGCCGTACGGCATCGTTGAGCTCGACCGTGACACCCGTGCCGGTGAGCGCGGTGAACCCGGCGTCCTGCCGGCTGGCCGCGGCGCGGTCCCGCTGCTCCCTGATCGGGCCGTCGGAATCGGCCAGGGTCGCCGTCTCGTCCTCGACCTCTCCCCGGAGCTGGGCGGCCCGGCGCTCGCTCGCGGCGACCTGCACCCGGCGGTCCTCGATGAGCTGGGTGAGCTGGGGCCGGCGGTCCTCGCGCAGCGCGGTGCCGCCGGCGGTCGTCGCGGTGGTGGTGAACAGCAGCCCGGCCGCGGCGGCGATCAGCGGCACGCCGATCGACCAGCCCGGACGCCGCTGCCGGGGACGCCGGGGCAGAAGACCGGCGACCGCCCGGCGGAGGACCTTCTGCCAGGAGGCCGCGCCGGACGTGTATTCCACCGAGCGCTCCTTCCGCGTCGTCTCGTGTCGGCCCGCGACGATGCGGGCCGGTGCGGCGACCCGAACAGTCCCGCCTTTTTCGGTCACTCCGTGCATCGGCCTGACCCCATTCATGGCCTGAACGGGTCATCCGGACTACGCTAGCTGTCGAACATTATTGGCCATGGACCGTCGCCCCCGCGCCCGGTTGTCAGGCCGGACGAGGTCGTCACCCCCTCTGGAGAGCGTCGTGCCCAAGTCTCAGGTCCGCAAGAAGAAGGTGTACACCCCGCCGACGGACGTGCGTCCGACGGCGACGGCGGCGACGCGCAAGCCTAGCCCGGTCTGGCTGCCGGTCACGGCGGTCGCGTTGATCGTCGGCGGCATCGCCTGGCTGGTGGTCTACTACCTCTCCGAGCAGGCGTACCCGGTCATGTCGTGGGGTTACTGGAACCTCGCGGTGGGCTTCGGCGCGATGGTCGCCTCCCTGGTCCTGCTCTCCCGCTGGCGCTGACCCCGCGGCGGGCCCGGCTGACGCTGACCCCGAGGGGCCGGCGTCGCCTGCCAGGCGGGCGGGAGCGCGAACACCGCCCCGGGCCCGCCCTCCCGGCACGATCCGCGGCACCCTGCCGTGCCCCTGCCCGGCGTTTCGACGTCGGGCACCCTATGGTGTCCGCAGGGCGGCGCGGCTCAGGTGCGAGAAGGCTCACGTTACTGATGGGTAACTCTCGCGTAGGCTGCACTGTATGACCGAGCGGAGCAAGGTCATCGACCGGTCCGGTCGGGGTGCGACGACGGCGCGGCGTCGGTCGCGCCCCTGACCCGGCCCCGGCCGCCGAGCCGCTCGACAGGCAGCAGACCGGGAGGCCAACTCGATGGGCAGCGTCCAGATCGTCACCACGATCCTCGCGGCGGCCGTCACCGCCGTGGCGGTGTGGCTTGCGGTGCGCGCGGTCATGAGGATCGTGGCAGTCATCCGGTTGGGTCAGCCCGACCCGGAGCGGTTCGGCGACCGGGGCGCCCGCACGAGGACGATGCTGGCCGAGACCGCCGGCCACACCAGGATGCTTCGCTGGAGCGTGGTCGGCGCCGCGCACTGGTTCGTCATGGTCGGCTTCATCGTGCTGTCGCTGCTGGTCCTGGAGGCGTACTTCGAGGTCGTCTCCCCGACCGGCGGCCTGCCGCTGATCGGGGGCCTGGCGGTCTACGGCCTGGTCACCGAGCTGATCGCGGTCCTCGGCGTGGTGGGCATCGTGGTCCTGATCGCGATCCGGCTCCGCAACCGGCCCACCCGGCCGGGTGGGCGCTCCCGGTTTACCGGCTCCACCATGTGGCAGGGCTACTTCGTCGAGGCCGTGGTCCTCGCCGTGCTGATCATGGGCTTCGTGATCCGGGGCTTCAAGGTGGCCACCAACCACTTCGAGTACCCGCTGTGGGCCACCCCGGTCAGCCACGCCGTCGGCGCGCTGCTGCCCGACTGGTCGGCCGGCGTCAGCGTCGCCGCCCTCGTCAAGATCGCCATCTCGATGGCCTGGCTGATCGTCATCGCGCTCAACGTGACCATGGGCGTCGCCTGGCACCGGTTCCTCGCCTTCTTCAACATCTTCTTCAAGCGCGACCCGGGCCGGGCCGGCTCCGGCCTCGGCGCGCTGCGGCCGATGACGAGTCAGGGCAAGCCGCTCGACTTCGAGGAGGCCGACCCCGAGAAGGACCAGTTCGGCGTCGCCCAGGTCGAGCAGTTCACCTGGAAGGGCCTGCTCGACTTCAGCACCTGCACCGAGTGTGGGCGGTGCCAGTCGCAGTGCCCGGCCTGGAACACCGGCAAGCCGCTGTCGCCGAAGCTGCTCGTGCTCAGCCTGCGCGACCACGCGTACGCCAAGGCTCCGTACCTGCTGGCCGGCGGCGGCAAGGACCTGACCGGCGAGGAGAAGGCCACCGCCGCCCAGCTCGCCCACGTGGACGTGCTGGCGCTCGCCGAGGCCGAGAAGCCGCTGATCGGCGGCGCCGAGGACGGCGGCGTCATCGACCCGGACGTGCTCTGGTCCTGCACCACCTGCGGCGCGTGCGTCGAGCAGTGCCCCGTCGACATCGAGCACGTCGACCACATCGTCGACATGCGCCGCTACCAGGTGCTGATCGAGTCGAGCTTCCCGTCCGAGGCCGGCGTCATGCTGCGCAACCTGGAGAACAAGGGCAACCCCTGGGGCGCCCCGCAGAACACCCGCGAGGACTGGACCAAGGGGCTCGGCTTCGAGGTGCCGCGCGTCGGCGAGGTCGACGACTTCGAGTACCTGTTCTGGGTCGGCTGTGCGGGCGCGTTCGAGGACCGGGCCAAGAAGACCACCCGGGCGGTCGCCACGCTGCTCAACGAGGCGGGCGTCTCCTTCGCCATCCTCGGTGAGGGCGAGACCTGCTCCGGCGACCCGGCCCGCCGGATCGGCAACGAGTTCGTCTTCCAGATGCTCGCCCAGCAGAACGTCGAGACGCTCAACGAGGCGTTCGACGGCCGGGAGAAGAACAAGCGCAAGATCGTCGCGACCTGCCCGCACTGCTTCAACACCCTCGGCAACGAGTACGGGCAGCTCGGCGGCGAGTTCGAGGTGGTGCACCACACCCAGCTCCTGGCCCACCTGGTGTCCACCGGCAGGCTGACCCCGGTGCAGCCCGTCGACGGTGGCGTCACCTACCACGACCCCTGCTACCTGGGCCGGCACAACCGCGTCTTCGCCGCCCCGCGCGAGGTGCTGGGCGACTCCATCCAGGGCGAGCTGACCGAGATGCCGCGCAACAGCGAGCGCTCCTTCTGCTGCGGCGCCGGCGGCGCCCGGATGTGGATGGAGGAGAAGATCGGCAAGCGGATCAACGTGGACCGGGTCGAGGAGGCCATGTCCACCGGGGCGAGGACCATCGCGGTCGGCTGCCCGTTCTGCTCGACGATGCTCAACGACGGGGTCAACGGCAAGGGGGCCGGCGAGCAGGTCGAGGTGGTCGACGTCGCCAGCGTGCTGCTCCGTTCGCTCAAGCCGGCCGACGCCGCCGGCGAGCAGGAGACCGTTACCTCCGGCAGCTGACCCGACGGAGCCGGTGCCGCGCGTAGTGATGTGCGGCCCGGCCCGTCGTGGAACAATCCTGCCGAGGTGAACCGATCATCGACAGTCTTCTGGTTGCCACGGTGTTGCCCCTGGTCGGCTTCGTGCTGCTGACCGCGGGCAACGCGTTCTTCGTAGCGGCCGAGTTCGCCCTGGTCACGGTGGACCGGCCGGAGATCGACCGACGGGCCGCCGCCGGTGACGGCGCGGCCAGGACGGTCCGCCGCGCGCTGCACGAGCTGTCCTTCCAGCTCTCCGGCGCCCAGCTCGGCATCACCATCACCGCCCTGCTCACCGGATACCTGGCCGAGCCGGCGCTGGCCCGCCTGTTCGCCCCGGCGCTGCACCCGCTGGGGCCGGCGGCCGACCGGTTCACCCCGTTCCTCGCCCTGGCCCTGGCGACCCTGCTGTCCATGCTCTTCGGCGAGCTGGTGCCGAAGAACCTGGCGCTGGCCCGGCCGATGCCCGCCGCGCTGGCCACCGCCCGGGGCATGCGCGGCTTCTCGCGGACGTTCGGGTGGCTGATCCGGGGGCTGAACAACTCGGCGAACACGCTGGTCCGCCGGCTCGGGGTGGAGCCGCAGGAGGAGCTGGCCAGCGCCCGGTCCCCCGAGGAGCTGGGCCTGCTGGCGGCGATCTCGGCCCGGGCCGGCGCGCTGCCGCCGGACACCGCGATGCTGCTGCGGCGCACCATCCGGTTCGGCGACAAGCGGGCGGCCGAGGCCATGACCCCCCGGGTGGACGTGATCGCGCTGCGCGCCACGGCCAGCGTCGCCGAGCTGCTGACCCTCGCCCAGCAGACCGGGCGGACCAGGTTCCCCGTCTTCGAGGAGACCCTCGATCTGGTCACCGGCGTCGCGGCGGTGCCGGACGCGCTGGGCGTGCCGCTGGCGAACCGGGCCAGGACGACCGTCGCGTCGGTCGCCCGCGAGCCCGTGTACGTGCCGGAGAGCCTGGACCTCGACGGCGTCCTGGCCGCCCTCAAGGCGGCCGGCGCGGACCTGGCCATCGTGGTCGACGAGTACGGCGGCACCGACGGCGTGGTGACCCTGGAGGACCTGGTGGAGGAGCTGGTCGGGGAGATCGCCGACGAGTTCGACCCGGACGCGGTCGACGACGGCGGGCCGGTCGAGCTGACCGTGCCGGGCGGCGAGCGGACCGTCCTGGTCGACGGGGTGCTCCGCGAGGACGAGCTGGTCGAGCAGACCGGCTTCCGGCTGCCCGAGGGCCCCTACGAGACGCTCGGTGGCTTCCTGATGGCCCGGCTCGGGCACATCCCGGTGGCCGGCGAGACGGTCGAGGAGGGCGGGTACGAGTTCACCGTGGTCGAGGTGGAGCGGCACCGGATCGAACAGGTGCGGGTGCTGCGGCCGGAGGAGCCCGGGGACGATGCCTGAACTGCTGGTCACCGTGCTGCTGCTGCTCGGCAACGCCTTCTTCGTCGGCAGCGAGTTCGCGCTGATCGCCTCCCGGCGGACGGTGATCGAACCGCTGGCGGCCGGATCGAAGCGGGCCCGCTGGGCGCTCTCGGCGATGAACCAGATCCCGCTGATGATCGCCGGGGCGCAGCTCGGCATCACCATCTGCTCGCTGGGCCTCGGCGCGATCGCCGAACCGGCGCTGGCCCACCTGATCGAGCCGCTGTTCCACGCGCTCGGCCTGCCCGACGGCGCCGTGCATCCGGTGGCGTTCCTGATCGCCCTCGGCGTGGTGGTCTTCCTGCACACCGTGGTCGGCGAGATGGTGCCGAAGAACATCACCCTGGCCGGGCCGGAGCCGTCGGCGCTCTGGCTGGGGCCGGCGATGCTGGCGTTCTGCACGGCGACCAAGCCGCTGCTGCTGGCCATGAAGTGGGCGTCGCGGCAGGTGCTGCGGATCTGGCGGGTCGAGGCGACGGACGCGGTCAAGACGGTGTTCACCGCCGAGGAGCTGGCGGGCCTCGTGTCGCAGGCCCGGACGGAGGGCCTGCTCGACGCCGAGGAACACGCGCGGATCACCGGGGCGCTCGCGCTGCACACCCGCACGGCGGCGGACGCCCTGCAACCCTGGTCGACGGTGACCACGGTGGCCGAGGACGTGTCGCCGGCCTCGCTGGAGGTGCTGGCCACCCGCACCGGCCGGTCCCGCTTCCCGGTGGTGCAGCGGGCCACCCGCCGGGTGCTCGGCTTCGTGCACGTCAAGGACGTCCTCGGGTACGCGGGGGCGGAGCGCCGCGCCCCCGTGCCGGCCGGGGTCTACCACCCGCTGGCCGTGGTGCCGCCGGACCGTACGCTGGCCGATCTGCTGCTGTCGATGCGCCGCGAGCGGCGGCACATGGTGCTGGTGAGCGACGGTCGCCGCCCGCTCGGGGTGGTGACCCTCGACGACGTGCTGACGGCCATCGTCGGCTGACGGCCCGCCGCGGTCGCTCCCGTCTGCCCCGCCCCCCTCGCCGGGCGGCCCACACCCGTTGTGCAGGAACGGTTTGCGAGGCGTCACGGTGTGCCGACCCGCCTTGATTCCTCACGCGGGACTCCCCTAATGTGAGGCGCTGACCGCTGTGGGTCGTCTGCCTCGATCTTCCCTCTCGCGAGGCGCCCGGCGGTCGGTTGCGAAGGAGTCGGTGCCGGTGGCAACCATGCCCCCTCATCGTCATGCCCCGGAACGGTCAACCGCTCGCCCGGGTGGTGCCCGCCGTTTCGCACGCCGCCTGCTCACCCTGGTCGCGGCGGTCGCCGTCGGCGCCGGGACACTGACCGCGCCCGCGTACGCCGAGCCGTCGGTGGACGAGATCGAGGCGCAGATCGACAAGCAGTGGGAGCAGCTTGAGCCCACCATCGAGCAGTACAACAAGGTCCGCGCCCAGCTCAAGGTGAACCGTGAGAAGGCGGCGGAGGTGCAGAAGAAGATCGAGCCGCTGGCGCTCGAGACAGAGCTGGCCATGAACCGCGTCGGCGACCTCGCCTCCCGCTACTACATCTCGGGCCCGTCGCAGGACATCGGCGCGCTGCTGGTCAGCACCAAGCCGGGCACCCTCGCCGAGCAGCTGACCATTCTGGACCGGCTCGCCGCGCAGGAGCGCAGGCAGGTCGAGGGCGTGCTCGCCGTCCGGGCGAAGTACGACACCGAGAAGCAGAAGCTCGACACGCTCATCGCCTCCCAGGAGAAGCAGACCAAGGAGCTGGCGGCGAAGAAGACCAAGATCAACGCCGAGATCAAGCGGCTCCAGGCGTCGATGCCGAAGACCGTGGTGTCCACCGAGGGCTGCCCGACGGTCACCGGCGTGGTCAGCTCGGCCGCCCGCACCGCCATCCGGACCGCCTGCGCCCAGGTCGGCGACCCGTACGTCTGGGGCGCCACCGGCCCGAACTCGTTCGACTGCTCGGGCCTGACCCAGTACGCCTACAAGGCCGCCGGGATCCACCTGACCCACTTCACCGGCGCCCAGTGGAACGAGGGACGCGCCATCCCGCGTTCCGAGGCCCGCCCCGGTGACCTGGTGTTCTTCTTCAGCGACCTGCACCACGTCGGCCTCTACATCGGCAACGACAAGATGGTGCACGCGCCCCGGGCCGGCAAGCCGGTCAACGTGAGCAGCATCAACACCATGCCGGTGGCCGGCTTCCGCCGACCCGGCTGACCCGGACCGGCCCCCGCGAAGGCCGCGCCGCGCAGCACCGCCCGAAGGCCCCCGGTCACCCGACCGGGGGCCTTCGGCGTGCGGCGGGCATCGAAGCCGACGAGGGGCCTGTACGGTGTGTCACGGCCCGTCGGGTTGCGAAGCGATGACGCCCGTCTCTACTCTGGCCAATTGTCGGCCGGTAGCTGCACCGCCCAGCCGGGCGGTGACGGTGCGACACCGCCGAGTCGCCTCCGGGCGAGCCGGGGACCCAGGTACGCCGGGGTGAATCCGCAGCGGCGCTGCGGTAGGGCGCTCTCCCTTCCCGCCCGAACCCGTCAGCTAACCCGGTAGGCGGTAGAGGAAGAAGGAGAACGGAGCCCGGTGGCACACCATGCCCCGCGGCGCCCGTCACGCCGGACGGCCGACGCCGACCGGATGCCGGCTGCGCCGCGTACCCGCTGGTCACGCTGCACCACCGCCCTCGCCGCCCTGGTCGGCGTCGCCGTCGTCCTGACCGGCGCACCGACCGTGGCCCACGCCGACCCCTCGGTCGCCGAGATCGAGCGGCAGATCGACGAGGACTGGAACAAACTCGAACCGCTCATCGAGCGGCACAACGCCACCCGCCAGGACCTGGCCGCCAAGCGCAGGCAGGCCGACGCGCTCGCCGCGCAGATCGGGCCGCTCCAGCGCCAGGTGGACGAGGCGATGAGGAAGGTCGGCGGCCTCGCCGTCGAGGCGTACAAGGGCGACAACATCTCGGTGGTCAACGCCCTGCTCGGCAGCCGCACGCCGAGCCAGATGATGGGGCAGTTGGAGCTGCTCGACCGGTTCGCCCAGCGCCAGCAGCACGACGTCCAGGCGGTCGTCGACCTCCGCGACGAGCTGGCCGCGAAGAAGCAGCCCCTCGACGAGATGGTCGCCCAGCTCGCCCGCACCGAGGCCCAGCTCGCCGCGAAGCGGAAGCAGATCAACGCCGAGATCGACCGCCTGCAGAAGCTGCGGCTGAAGGTGTACGGCAACGGTGGCGGCGGCCCGCTGAAGCCCGCCCCCTGCCCGGCGTCCTACCCGGGTGGCGGCGCGGGGACGGCGGTGAAGTTCGCCTGCGCCCAGATCGGCAAGCCCTACGTCTGGGGCGCGGAGGGCCCGAACTCGTACGACTGCTCGGGGCTGATGCTGGCCGCCTGGGCGAAGGCCGGCGTCTCGCTGCCGCACAACGCGGCCCAGCAGCGGTCGGTGACCGCCAGGGTCAGCCGCGCCGACCTGCGCCCCGGCGACCTGGTGTTCTACTACTCCGACCTGCACCACGTCGGCATGTACGTGGGCGGGGGCTGGGTGGTGCACGCCTCCCGGGCCGGCGTCCCGGTGAAGATGAAGCGCGTCGACGACGGCCCGATCCACAGCTTCGGCCGCCCCTCCTGAGGTGCAAGGAGGGGCCCCTTGTTAACGCATACGGTCGAGAAGGGGCCCCTTCTCACACCCCTGTGGCGGAGGGCGGCGCAGCGCGCCCCAGGAGGAGCGGGGCGTCCAGCGGAGCGGGGCGTCAGCGGGTCGGCGTCAGTGGGGCGGCGTCAGCGGGTCGGCGTCAGCGGGGCGGCCAGGTGCGCCAGTTCTGCCAGGAGCGGCTCGGGGTAGGGCCACGCTGGCCCTGGTAGCGCGAGCCGTAGACCGCCGAACCGTACGGGTGCTCGGCCGGCGACGACAGCCGGAAGATGCACAACTGGCCGATCTTCATGCCCGGCCAGAGCGTGATCGGCAGGTTCGCCACGTTGGACAGCTCCAGCGTGACGTGGCCGGTGAAGCCCGGGTCGATGAAGCCGGCCGTGGAGTGGGTGAGCAGCCCCAGCCGGCCCAGGCTCGACTTGCCCTCCAGCCGGCCCGCGAGCTGGTCGCCGAGCGAGATCACCTCCAGCGTGGAGGCGAGCACGAACTCGCCGGGGTGCAGCACGAACGGCTCGCCGTCGGGCACCTCGATCATGGAGGTCAGGTCGTCCTGCTGCACGGACGGGTCGATGTGCGTGTAGAGGTGGTTGTTGAAGACCCGGAAGAGCTTGTCGAGGCGTACGTCGATGCTCGACGGCTGCACCAGGGTCGGCTCGAACGGCTCCAGCGCGAGCGTGCCGGCCTTCAGCTCGGCGACGAGGTCGCGGTCGGAGAGCAGCATCGCAACACCATAGCGAGGTGGGTCGGCGGGCCTGGTCAGCGGGGCTGGTGAGCGAGCCTGCGAATCGGGTGCCCGACCCGCGCGTCGCGCTTCGCGTGTCGTACAGGTGTTCGATAGGATGTCGGCATGGCTTCCTGGTCCGAATTCGCCGCTGACGAGCCACGACTCGCCGACGGGATCCGTCACCTCATGCAGCAGTACGGGCCGGGCTTCGGCTACCTGGCCACCGTCCGCGCCGACGGTGGGCCCCGGGTGCACCCGGTCTCCCCGGTGATCACCGACGAGGGGCTCTTCTGCTTCGTCGTCGACTCGCCGAAGCGGCGCGACCTCGAACGCGACGGCCGCTACGCGCTGCACTCCTTCCCGCCGGAGGACAGCGACGACGAGGCGTACGTGGCCGGGCACGCCCGACCGGTGACCGACCAGGCCCGGGTGGCCCGGCTCGCCGAGATCGGGCGGGCCGCGCCGCAGGTGGACTGGCGGCTCTTCGAGTTCACCGTCGACGTGGCGATGCTGGCCCGGCGCGGCGACGCCGGCACCGTTCGCCCCGGCGAGGCGACCGACCGGCCCGCCGTGCAGGTCTGGCTCGACCCCGGGGCCGCCGACGCCGCTGGCACCGCCTCGGGCGGGGGCGCTGTGGGCGTACCGGATCGGCGGTCGGCCCTCGGCGGGCGCGGTGCCCATCGTGCGGCGGCCTGACCCCCACAGACGCCGGTGCCGGCCCGTCGGGAGACGGAGCCGGCACCGGGGCGATCAACAGCAGTGGTACGTCAGGGGGCGCGGTAGGCGTCCCACGCGGTCAGCATCCGGGCCGCCTGGCCGGCGGTGAACTGGTACATGCACGTGTCGTAGGTGTAGTCCATGAAGTTGGTGATCGGGTCCAGCCCGGCCGCGGTGCAGGTGTCCCGGCCGGTCGGGCACTGGTACGCCGGCGAGGCCTCCGCCGGGGTGTCGCTCACGCCGTCGCCCGAGCCGGAGCAGCCGCCCTGGAAGGTGTGGTAGAGGTTCAGCCAGTGGCCGACCTCGTGAGTGCCGGTGTCGCCCTGGTTGTAGTTGGTGGCGGTGCCGCCCGGCAGCGACTCGCCCAGCACGACGACGCCGTCCATGTTGTCCAGCCGGCGCTTCGGGAAGGTGGCCCAGCCGAGCAGGTCGTCGCTCAGCTCGCCGAGGTAGACGTTCAGCGTGTTCTTGCCGCCCTCGCGCAGCGAGCTCTTCATCGAGCGCTCAGCCGAGGAGCCCTGCACGATCGGGTACCACGCCGGGTTGGTGACCCGGTTGATCTTCTGGAGCTGGAAGCTGAAGGCGGTGGCCGCGCCGCCGGTGGCACCGCTGTAGGACTGGTTCAACACGCTGATCTGCGAGTTGATCATCGAGTCGGGGATGTTGCCACCGGCGCGGGTGCTGTCCTCCTGGATGACGTGCACGATGACCGGGATGGTCACGGTGGCGAGCGCCGCGGCGCCGGCGCCGACCCGGAAGTTTGCCCGCTCGCGCAGGGCGGCGGCGAGGTCGGCCTCCCGCTCGCGGGTCTCCTTCGCGGTCAGTTCGTTCGGCTCGTGCTTGGCGTGCGCGCCGGCCTTCACCCGGGCGTCCGAGTGGACGTCGGCCGGCTCGGCGCACGCTTCGGTCGGGGCGGCGGAGAAGGCCGAAGCGGCCGGGACGACACCCACGGCGGCGGTGCTGAGCAGCAGCGCGAGGGTCGTCGACGCGACGCCGGCGGTGCGCCGGGTCAGCAGGTTGGGACGGAGTCCCATGGGCCCACCTCTTTCTGGCGGCGCGGCAGGGGGTGTGTCGCGCCGTGGCTTGAACGTGCGGGAGACGTTACAACCGATCGAGAGATTTGAGAATGGGCATATGTTGCCGCGGTGAAAATCCTACGCACCATCGATGGCCTGCGGATCTTGGTCGCCGGGGTGTCGGCGTGGTCGGGATGGTGGAGCACGTGAGGGGGTGCCTGGGTGCAGGCGGCGACGGCGTCGGGTACAGTGGGTCCGCCTGCGGGTGTAGTTCAATGGCAGAACATCAGCTTCCCAAGCTGACAGTGCGGGTTCGATTCCCGTCACCCGCTCCACGCACGAAGGCCCTGGTCAGGACGCAAGTCCCGAGCCAGGGCCTTCGAGGTTTCAAGGTCAACGATCATGCGGCGTGCCATTGGCGTGCCATTAGCCCTGTTGGCCGTCGCTAGGAGTTGGGGCGGCGAGTAGCTCGACCAGCACTCCCCAGTGCGCGACGCGTCCGCGGTGCTGCCTTGCCTGAAGCATGAGGTTCGCCACCACCAGCGATGGGTCGCTGTCTGGGATCTCAACCTTCAGGTTCTTTTGGATCCATGACCTGACCTCGCTCCACCTGTAGAACATGGTGCCCTCGCGGGCGGGGTTGATCGGAGGTGGGAAGGTGCCCGGCCCTCGATCGCCCGTGGCGTATCGCCGCACAGACTCTCTGCTCTGCCCGATGCGACCGGCGATGTCGGCAAGCGTCACCAGATCTTGATCGAGTACACGAAGCGCGGTCAGGCCAGCGTGGTCGAGGGTCTTGACTGCGGAGGTGATCGCGTCCGCCATCGTGCTGGCCTCTCGATCGAACTCTGCGATCGGAAGGCCGTTCTCTGTGCCGAAGGCCGCGTCATCGCAGCCTTCGGCACAGAGAGTGTCCAGTTCATCATCGGTAGGCTGCCGATCGAGCACCAACGTGAATACGTGCGTTGTCATGGCCTACCTCCCTTCGCCTCACATGGTCGCGGAGGTTCCCGCGTAGGGTGAGGGGTGGGTGTGGATCTCCGTGAAGCGGTCGAGCTGCTTCGCGTGGGTCCCAGGGTTGCGGGGGGACGACCAGACCGCTCGCGTCGCCTGGCAGGGAGTGCATTGCACCGCGCCCCATCGATGTTTCCTGTGAATCTCCGTAAGGAGGAGTCCCACTTCCTCAGCCCGGTGAAGTGCGCGGGCGATCTCCTTCTTCGGGTGGCGTCCCGAACTGACCATATGGAACTCCTTGGCCTCTTCTGGGCAGAACTTGGCTTATGGCGCGCATTACGCCCTCCCTTGGGCTCCACATAGGTCCGGTTGAGGCCCGGCCTGGAGGTCGGTCAAAGATCTGACGCCGCGTGCGGCGTTGGTGCCCAACTCGTCGTCGGGCCTTGACCAGCCTCCAGGCCGGGCCTGGTGCAATAGTACACCACCCCCGGTGCAGTAGTGCACCGGGGGTGGTGTGCCGGGGCGCATGGTGTAGAGGGAACTCTCACCGGCCGAAGTCTCTGGCTTTCTTCTTGGTCTTTCCGGCTTTCTTTGTCTGCTTCCGCGCGACCCGGACCGCTTGGTGGAGAGCATCGGCGATGGCCCGGTCAGCTTCGGCCGTCGCGTGCTGGTAGATCAGCGCGGCCTGCGGCGAGTCGTGACCCATCCGGGCCATCAGGTCGCGGGTGCTCGCCCCGGTCCGGGCGGCGAGGGTGTTCCCGGTGTGGCGCAGATCGTGGAAGTGCAGGTTCGGCTGTCCGATTCGTGTCACGCTCGCCTTCCAAGCGATGATCTTGTTCAGGTTGCCCCGCCAGATCGGGCGCCCACTTTCGGTGGTGAAGACGAACGCATCCGGGGTGTCGTCGACCTCGGCCGCCAGGTGGTCACGGACGACCTCGACGACCACCGAGGGCAGGGTCACGGCGCGTCGGCCAGCCCGGGATTTCGGCGGCCCGAGCACCAGGCCGACCCCGCGCTGTTCGGTGTACGCCTGCCTGATCCTGATCGTGCCGGCCGCCATGTCGATGTCCTGCCGTTGCAGTGCGGACACCTCGCCCCAGCGCAGGCACCCGAAGGTGGTCACCAGGACCAAGGCGCGGTACCGGGGCGGCACGATGTCGGCCAGCTTGAAGACCTGGGCGAGCGTGAGCACCGGCCGTTCCGCGGCCTTTTCCTGGTCGGCACCGGGTATCTGGCACGGGTTGCGGGTCAGGATCTGGTCTTCCTTGACCGCTGTCATCAGCACCGCGCGCAGAAGCCGATACGCCTTGGCCGCCATGCTCACCGAGACGCCGTTGCCGAGCAGTTCCGCCCGCCAGTCGCGGACCATCGGCGTGTCCAGCCGGCCCAGCTCGGTCCCACCGAGGTACGGGACGATGTGCTTTTCCAGGAGCCAGCTGTACAGGTGGACGGTCCGGGGCCGCAGGTTCGGCCGCTGTTCGATCCACCGCCGTGCGTAGTCGTCGAGCTTCACCTTGGCCAAGTCCGGGTCGACCCATTCCCGCCGCACCATCTGCGCCTCGACGAGCGTTAGGTACCGGTCGGCGTCCGACTTCCGGCTGAACGTCTCCGGCGCGTTCCGCATCCGACCGTCCGGCCCCGGGTACCGCGCCTGGTATCGCCCGGACGGCAGCTTGCGAAGGTTGCCGAACCGCCGGTGCCCTTCCTTGTTCGCCATCAGGCCACCCGCTGAAGGTCACGCCACACCCCGGAGGCGGTCAGCGGCTCCACCCGCCCGGACTCGACGTGCGCGGCGAGGTCAGCGGCCTTGATTCGGACGCTGCGCCCGAGCTTGTGGAACGGGATACGCCGTTCGGCGACCAGGCGGCGCATGTAGCGCTCACTCATGTTGATCCGGGCCGCTGCCTGCTCGATCGTAAGGACCTCGTCCAATTTGATCTTCCTCCCCGTCGTGCTGTGGTGCGATGTGCTGAGTTGCCGAAAGGTCTGCGGGTCCCTGCTCGGCCCGGTCCTTCGCGGCGAGTAGTTCGGTGCGCCAGCGGGCGCGTTCGCTGATCGAGCGCATGAGGCGAAAGGACAGTGGGCCGACGTCGGCGTCGTCGGGTCGGGCGAGTTCCCAGGCGTGCCGGACCCGTTCGGCGGTGGCGCCTTGGTCGTCGACGAGCTGCCCGGGGTCGCCGGCCGTGCCGCTGCTGGCGGTGCTGTCTGCGGTGGTGCTGTCGGTGGTGACGCCGAGCAGTGCGCGCACCCAGGCGCGTACGTCGTGTTTGTGGTCGGCGAGGGTCTTGCCGGACCAGTCGCGGGAGATGAGGATGCGTCGGCCGCCGATGCCGAGGGTGTCGCGTTGGTGGACCTTGCCCTTGCAGCGGCCCGGCTTGAGCTTGGCAGTCGCCTTGCGGGGTTGGATGCCGTAGAGCAGCCAGTTGGCGCACCGGTCGGTGCAGGGGGTGACGCGCAGTGCGCGCCAGAGCCGGTCGAGGTGGGCGCGTTGCCGGTCGGTGGTTGCTTTGTGGCAGTCGCCGGTGTGCTTGGTGATGTACTTCGTGACGTACCGGATGGTTCGTTCGGCGTCTTCGGTGCCGGGCATGACGCCGCGGGCGTCGACCTGGGTGCCGAAGCGGACGACGTGGACGGGTTCGGCGTCGGGGTTGTTGTCGATGGCGTCGAGGGCTTCGTTCCAGGTGGTCAGTGGGTGGCGGGTGTCCGGGTCGACCCACGCCGCGGCTTGTTCGTCCCAGATCGGGGGTCGGTCGGCGGTGTACCGCTGGACGTCGACGGGCGGCCACCAGACTTGGTGGTAGGTGGCGGCGGCGACGGTGCGCAGGGTGTCGCGGGGGATGGTGCCCCGGATGGCGAAGTGTGCGTGTGGGGCGAGTCGGCGTTGGGGTTCGACGCAGCCGGCGTACTGGACGTTCCAGCCCTCGCAGCGGCGTAGGTTCTGCCAGAACCGGTCGAGCAGGCGGGGGAAGTGGACGGCGTCCCAGGCGGCGCGGCGGTAGTCGTACCGGTCGGGGTTGACGGGTGTGCCGTCGGGGCGGACCGGCCCGTAGGAGTCGAGGGTGAGCGTGAGCCACATCGAGGGCCGGTAGGTGGAGCCGTCGGGGGCGGTGTAGGTGCGGCCGACGGTGCGGGCTTCGACCTTGCGCCGGGGCAGGTCGGGTGCGTCCTGCCGCCGTTTCGTGGAGCGCTTGCGGCGGCGGCCGTTGTCGTCGTCGCCGTGGTCGTCGTCGGTGCTGGTGTGGGGTGGGCCGACGCGCCCGCGCAATCCTTCGGCGGTGATGGCTTCCTCTACTTCGCGGATGGCCTCGTCGAGGTCGGCGACCTGGTCCCACTGGGCGGCGCGTGATGCCTCGTCGCGGGAGAACTCCAGGTGTGCGCGGAACAGGATCAGGGACTTCTGCGCTTCGGTGGCGGGTTGCGGGCCGGGTAGGGGTTCGTCGTCGCGGTGCCAGCCTTCGCGGATCTGGGCCTGTCGCAGCCGGCGGTTCTTCTTCGCGCACGGTGGGCACTTGTCTTCGCGGGTCGCGCCGCAGGGCAGGTCGATGACTTCGGTCAGGCCGGTGTCGAGGTCGGTGCGGCGCATGGCGAGGGGGCGCACGCAGACGCCGTACTCGATGGCGATCTGCTTGAGCACGTCGACGGAGCGGGGTAGCGCCATGCGGGCCGCCCGCGACCCCGGGCGGGGAGCGGCAGCCGGGGTCGGGGCGGGTTCGAGGCCGGGCAGGGTCGGAGCCGTCATCGGATGATCCCGACGACGTGCGGCCGGTTCGACTGGACGACGCCGCGCGGGGGCAGGATCACCGCCGGGGCAGAGACGGCGGCCGGGGCCGGGACGGCCGGCGGCACGGCGTCGGCCGAACGCTCCGGTTCGGGGTCGGTGGTGGTCTGCTCGGGTGCCTCGTCCCAGTCGATCGGGAGTTGGTCGGGTTCCGGGGCCGGCGGTAGGGCGGGGGTGTTGGACAGGACGACCTTGACCAGGGCGAGGAACGCCAGGGATGGCACGGCGGCGACGGTCCAGCCCCACACGGAGGGTTCGGCTTCGGCGACCTGGGCGGCGAGGGACAGCAGCGCGAACGCGACGAGCAGTGAGGCGACCAGGCCGACCGGGCGGTGTGCGCGGCGGCGGGCGCGGAGTTCGAGGCCGAGGTAGATGGCCATGAGTTCGACGGCTACGGCGTTGGCCCAGCCGATCCAGTCGGGTTGGCCGTGGGTGACGGACAGGTCGTGGACGTGGGTGAAGGCGGCTGCGCCGGCCATGGTGCCGATGGCGAGCAGGATGACCAGGCGTACGGCGGTTTCGGTGCGCTCGGTCATCGCCACTCCTGCAAGGGCTTCTCGCGGATGGTGAGGTCGATGCGGATGCGCCGGTCGGCCATGTCGGGGCGGCGGCTGACCATGTGTGCCAGGCCATGCAGGGCGGCGGCGGTCTGGTCGGCGGGGCCGACGAGGCGGATGCGCAGGGGACGCCGGAGCCGGTTGACGATGCGGGCGAGGGTGGTCATGGCGGTTACCTCCGGGCCGGTCGGATGTCAGTGCGGATGTAGTCGGGTGGGGTGCCGAGGGTGGCGACGGCTTCGGAGAGGCAGCGCCACAGCGCCCACGCCTCGTCCGGGGTCAGGGACATCCGTCGCCGGCCCGCACCGACGGCCAGGTGGACCGGGTACGGGTTGGGCCGTTCCGGGTCGACCCGGACGGACACGGCGGTAGTCGGTTCGGGGGTGCGCAGCCGGTAGAACCGGCGTCCGTTCGGCGTGGCGGTCACCGCGGATCACTCCCGCCGTCGGGGTCGAGGAGGTTGCGCAGCGCGTCGGGCAGCAGCGGCCCGGACGGCTTGCGGGGCAGCGGAGGGCGCACCGGTTCCGGGGTCGACTCCCGGCCGACCTGGGCGAGGATGTCCGCCGCGTCAGACGGGGCCGGATACCGGCGGGCGAGGTCGCGGATGTCGTCGTCGCTGACGTAGGAGAAACGGACCCGCAGGGGTTCGGGGGTGCCGTCGAGGATCACGTACCCGACGCCCTTGGCCCATCGCGGCATCTGATCGGCCAGGGCACCCCGGTTGCGGGCACCGTCGCCGAGGACCATGTCCACCTGCGCCGCCTCAGTCAGGCCAAGCGCGATGCGGGTCGGGAACAGGTCCCGGAACGGCAGCACCTCCTTGCGCGGGTCCTGCAACGCGGCCACGACCAGGACGCCGACCCCGGCCCCCTGCGACAGCAGCAGCCCCAGCGACGACGCGATCCGCCTACGCAGGTCGACATCTTGCAGGTACGCGGTGAGGGCGGCCATTTCGTCGATGACGACCACGACCAGGGGGTCGGCTTCGGTCGGGGTGTGGACCCGGACGGTTCCGGCGAGCCGGGTCTGACGCTCCCGCATCACCGCCACGGCCTCGTCGAGGAGGTCGGCCATGGCCTCGAACGAGGTGCCGGCGAACCGGGCGAACAGCGGCCGGCCCATGGCGAACTCCATCCCGCCCTTGGGATCGATCACCCACAGCCGGACCAAACCGGAGGTAATGCCGCCGGCCAGCGCCCGCACCAGCGACCACAACACCGAGCCCTTGCCGGAGCGGGTGGCCCCGCCGATGAGGACGTGCGTGGCGAGCAGGCGCAGCGACCAGGTGCCCAGGTCCTCCCGCCGTGCAAGGGGCAGCGCGGTCAGGTCCGGGACGGGCGGGGCGTCGAACGGCGGCACCACCGGCCGCAGCGCGTCGGTGCGGACGAGCACCAGGTACACCACGCTCGGCCGGTCCCGGAACCGCACCCGGTCCACCCAGCCCAGCAGCAACGCCCAGTAGCCCTCACGGGTCGGCGGGGCGTCGGGCCGCTCGGAGTAGACCCGGGCGTGCCGCCGGCCGAAGGCGTACGCGAGGTTCGCCGTCACCTTCTGGAAGTCGGCCGGGGTCTGCCCCCGCACCATGCGCACGGTCAGCACGTCCAATGCCTGATCCGAGCGCACCCGCAGCAGCTTGGGCAGGACCGGCCGATGGTCGTAAGACTCGGCAAGGCCGCACAGGGTCATTGCCTCGTGCCACGCCCGCCGGTACACGAACACGTGGCGGAACCGGCCGAGCAACGGGCCCGCGCACCACCGCCACCAGGACGCCTCATCGCGCCACCGCCACAGCGCCGACACCGCCGAGGACAGCACCAGCGGCACGACCACGCCCGGCAAGCCATGCTCCGCGTAGAGGACGACCGCGAGCACGGCCAGGCCCACGGTGACCGGGTGACGGAGACACCACCAGCAGAACCGGGCCAGCCAGCGCAGCACCACGCCAAGCACGACCAACCACATCGGCAGGACGAACCGCTTCGGCCGGATCACCAGCAGATCCCCGCCCGACGTCATAATCACCTCACCGCGCGGCCGGCGCATCACCGCGCACCCCGCAGGGACACGAACCGGCCCGACGCATCCCGGACCGGAGGGAACGGAAGAACGAGCTGCCCGACGCAACCGGCACACCGACCGTCGGCACCCGTGGCCGGGTCGAACCGGGACTGACACACGCCGCACCGAGGCTGAACGGGGGCAGGCGAACGCCTACGCTTGGACACGTCACTACCTCTCTCAACAGAGCAGGGGAAAGAGACACAGGGGGCGGGGCTGCCGTCCGCCAAGACCTGACAGCCCCGCCCCCACCCGATACGGCTACGCCGCCGCCTTCTGCTTGCCGGCCACACCCGCCGGGGCACGCATCCCGGTCGCCCGCAGCGAGTACGCCATCCGACCGGTGTTCGACACGTACGGCGTCACCGTCATGCCCTCGAACTCCACCGCCTCGAACGGCGCACCCGTCGGCGGCACCGGCTGGTGATCCGCCGAGATCTTCACCGTCGTCTCCCTAGAGCGCTTGCCAAGCTCCGGGTCCAGGTCCATCACGCGCACCTGCCACACCCGCTGGCCGGTCAGCTTGTCCTTCGCCGGGCTACGCCGACCCGTCTTCTCGTCGTAGTCCTCGACCTCACCCAGGGACTCGGGAACCAGGGCGCACCCCGCCGGGAACACGTCCTCACAACGCACGGCGAACCTCGCACCGCCACGCAGAGCCATCGCTCAACCTCCAGGTTGTTGGCATGTCTGCCAAGTGGAGACTCCAAGGTAGACGGCACTTGGCAGACAAGTCAATAACCTGGAGGGGTTGGAGCGGGACGCCCCCTCCGGCGGTGGCGCATCTGATGGCTTGCTTGAGAGGCTGCGCGATCGCCCTTGGAGACGAAGACACTCAACGCGGCGAGAGGCCACCCCAAAGCTCACGCGAGTGTCGACCAGTTTGGGTTGGCCTTTACGGCGGGCTTCAGCGGACTACTGGCATCCGCCAAAGGCGAGGTTCTTCCTCTTATTACTCAGGTAGATACTGCAAGGGTGACACGGTACAGTGCAGTCCTGGGTGCCATAGAATCAACTATGGCCCCGCCAAGGTGCGCTAACCGGTTAGCGCACCTTCCGCCAGAAGCATGCCGATCAGCCGTAGTGGCAGCATGGTCGGCACGCAAACGAGCCCCCACCCGTGCCGTCGGAAGCGAAGGTGGAGGCCCGCTGCTGGGGGTTGGCTCACCTATCGAGGTGAGTCACCCCCGGCACCCCAGCCACCGAACCAGTCCTTGAACAAGGACAGGATCAGGTGTGCTGCGATAGGTGCCATGAGGCTGCGAAGCCAGCTCAGGGCACCTGACGGACGACGCAGGACGCCGCCCTTGCGAGGTTGACCTTGCGCCTTGCGACGCTTCGGCCTTCTCTTTCGAGCCATCCTCCACCTTCCAAACCACGGCGCGAAGAAGCACCTCCACCGACAGTGAAGGCGATAAAAGAGTGCGTCGTGTGGTTGGGTCGAGTTCGACTCGCGAGAAGCATAACCGAGCGGGGGTGGCAATGGAAGTTCACCCACCGCAAGGGCTCAGGGCATAGGTACTGACGCGTGTTCCACAGCCTCGTGTCGAGCTTGACAGTCGCCGAATTCCATTGTAGGGCGGATGTGATCTGCTGATACAGCCTTGGCGGGCAATTGTTCAGGCTAATAAGCGAGGGGTATGGGTGACTTATGGGAGAGAAGCAGAAGCACTCGGTCGATCAAGATCATTCGCGCCCACCCGGAGTCGACGATACGACCATCGAAGCGTTGGGCGAGTTGAGTAAGGCGTTGGAGACCATCCATCGGGTGCGCGGTCACCTGTACTCCGCGCACCAGCTCGTTGGCGGTGCGGATCTCACCCTTGACCGGGTGGTGAAGCTGCTCCGCGAGGCTGGGCATGACGAGGTGGCCGACCGGGTTGAGCACGAGTTGTTGGGGCGCAACGTGCTGCCTGGTCGGTGGACGTTCCAGATCGTGGAGGAGTTCGACGACGGCTACTACGCGGCGTTCCAGGAGATCGAGCGGGACGCGCGGGAGAAGTTGGCCGGTGGTCGGCGGCACATCTACGAGGCAGAGATGAAGGAGCGTCGGCGTACCCACGGGATGCCGGGGCACGAGGCTACGCCGTAGCGCCGCCCTCGAAGTCGAAGCCGTTGGGGACCATCGAGGCCAGGGCGTGGGCTCTGGCCTCGATGATCCTCATGCGTGCCTGGTACTCGGCGGGTTCGCGGTGTGCGGCCTGGCTGGTGACCTGGCCGGGCCACTTGCGGTAGAGCAGGCCGTATTCCCGGGTGAAGTAGCCCTCGCTGACCGCGTTGGCGGCAAGGAGAAGGCCGGTGTCCTCGGACGCCGGCAGGGCCATCCAGCCACCGAGGGCGAAGACGAGATCCCGGCGCAGGCACAACGTCGCCGGATGTACCGAGGCCCGGTAGTCGTTGGCCTGCCAGAACGACAGAACCCCACCGCGGTCGATCATCCCGCCGGCCGGGTCCTTGTCCCATCCGGCGGTTGACCCGTCGGGCAGCAGGTCGAGTACCCGCGAGGTCGTCCAACCGATCTGTGGATGCGCGTCGAACGCCGCGATATCCCGGGCCAGTGCCCCGGGGGTCAACTGGTCGTCGGCGTCCAAGACCTTGATGAGCTGCCCAGCAACCCGGGACAGCGCAAGAGTACGGGCGACGCCAGGCCCACCGGGACGCCCCGTGCCAAGACTGATCCGGGGGTCATCGGGCAGCACGTCGACGAGGGCGCCGGTCTGCCCGTCTTCCTGGACGAGCCATTGCCAGTCCCACCCCGGGGGCATGTCCTGCTTGGCCAGCGACGCGTACGCGCCCGTAAGGTACTCGATGCTGGGCGCGTGGACCGGGGTGATGACCGAGACGAGCTGCGTCACGTTCTCCACCGCTGGAGTTTGTGGGAGTAGACAAGCTCGGTCCGGTCGCCCGGCATCACCACGTCGGCCACTTCGACGATGCGGCCGGTGGTGTCGATGGAGGTCTTGCGCACGGTGAGCACGGAGACGCCCGGGTCGATGTCCAGCAACTCGGCCTCGTCCGGCGACGGCGGGCGGGCGCGGATCTCGTCGTCGATGCGGTCCAGCTCGATGCCGAGGGTGTAGAGCTGGTGTTGCGTACCGCCCGGCCACGGTTCCTTGCTGGCGTCGAGCAGGTCGGGGTTTCCGGCGACCAGGTCGTACGGCAGGTAGGAGTACGACACGGTCAGCGGCGCGTTCTCGTGCCGCGAGGACGTCCAGTAGACGCGGCGCAGCAGCGGCGTGCCCGCCTCGACCTGGAGGGCCGCCGCCATGTCGGCATCGGCGTCGACGCGGGTGTACTCGGCGTGGAACTTGAGGTCGTCGACGGTCAGGCCGGTGTCGTGCTCGGTCGCGCCGGTCTTCAACCGCTCGGCCTCGTCGAGCAGGACCCGATCCTTCTCCCACTGGTACCGCTCGGTGTTGCGGCGGCGTACCCGTTGGCGGGGTGCCCGCACGTAGGTGCCGCGCCCCTGCTCGGCCCGGACCAGGCCCCACTCCCGAAGCTGCCGGATGGCGTTGCGCACGCTCGTGCGGGACAGCCCGGAGGTGTCGGCCAACTCGGTCTCGCTGGGCATCAGCGTGCCGGGGGCCAGTTCACCGCTCACGATCTTCGCCCGCAACTCTTCGGCGAGTTGCAGGTAGCGAGGGCGCCAGTCCCGACCATGCACACCGGTCACCGTACCCCCTAGACGTTCCAACGTCTGCCAGGTGGTCCCCCCAGCCGGCCGCTCAGGGACCGGAGGGACCGACACCGCCGTCCGCGACGACAGCGTCCGACGCGGACCCGGAGTCCGAGGAACAGGTACGCCCCGACGGCTGCTGGCGTTCACCGCGTCTCCCCCGCCTGCCCGCGCGTGTCGGTCGCCGCCCGCATCGCCTGCCGCGCGTGCGTCAGTTCCTCGATGAGCCGGTCCACCTGGGCGGCCGTCAGCAGCACGGTCTGAGTCGCGCCGTAGCGGGTCGCGTCGAGCTTGACGGCCAGGTCCCGACGCGCGAACCGGTCGACGAGCAGTTGCACGCTGACCCAGCCGGTCCGCTCCCGCCCGATCGTTGCGAGAAGCCCTCGATGCATCGGGTCGTTCGGCCCGCAGCCCCGACACCACCCCGGGCACACCACCGGCGCAGCCGACGACGGCAGGGCATCCGTCACGGGTACGGCCTCACTCATCGTCGGCCCCCTGGTCGCCTGCGGCCTGCTCCAGCAACCCGCGCAGGTGCTCGACCAGGTCGGCCGCCTGCGGCAACGTCAACTCCGCCCAGGTGTTGCCCGCCCGGCACGTCGCGTGAACCCCCACCATCGGCCCGAGCCCATCCGCAGCGATGAGGTAGGTGGCGACGACCCCGGACGCGCGGGAGTCGCCGACGCGGTGCATCGGGCCGCGATGGCGGCGGGCCATGTGCGCCATCACCGGCGGCACCAGGTAGCCGCAGCGGTCCGGCGCACACCACTCTGGGTGCCCCGTGACCCCGGCGGGCCTGATCGTGTGCCTCATCGGGGACACCGCCCGCCGTTGCCCCGCGTCGCCTGCGCCAGGGTCATCAGCGGCGCATACGGCAGTACAGGTACCTCCCGCGTCGGACCCACCGACCACCAAGGCGACGGCGGAACCGAGGCCGGGCGCAGACGCGACGGGTTGTTACTGCTGGCGGGCCGGATCGGCGTTCGCGTTCGTGGCCACCAGGACGAGAACCAGCCGCGCCGACGGTGAGAGCCGGACATCGCACCTCCAGAGGTAGGAGGGGCCGGTGGCCAGCCTCGGAGGGTTGGCCAGCCACCGGCCCGGATGAAGGCACGGCGCACCGTCCGACACAGACGGGTCGGGTATCGCCGAGCCAACTTGCGCGCGGCTACCGCAACCGGTCCGACAGGACGCCGCGCTTCAAGTGCGACCAGGGCCGACCCGACCACCCCTGACACGAGCCATCACCCTGGCCGCACAGATGGAAACGTACCTACAACTGGACGAGTTGTCTACACGTCGAAACGGGTCTCTTGGTTGACACTTGGTAAGACAAGTGCCAGGTACGGTGAGCAGGTGCCCACCCCGCACTACGGACAGCCCCGCTACCGCGCCATCGCCGACGAGCTGAGGAGACGCATTGAGAATGGCGTCATTCCGCCGGGTGCCCTTCTGCCGGCCGAAAGCACCCTCACCGCCGAGTTTCGCGCAGCCCGCGGCACGATTCGCAAGGCTATTGCCACGCTGAGAGACGAGGGCTTCGCAGCAACCGAACAAGGACGTGGAACGTACGCGCTGTCACATCTCGATTCAGCCAAGAGTGGTGACGCAGTCGAGAAGAAGACAAGCCTGCGCACGGTTCCGGCCTCTGCTGAAATTGCCAGAGTGCTCGGCATAGAAACCGGATCACTGTTGGTCGAGAAGCAGACCATCCTGCGTCGACACGGCATAGCATACTCATTGACCCGCGAGTACAGGATTCCTCCGGGCTAACGCGGTAACTGAGTTTCTAGCTCACGCCAGCACCTTGCTTTTGGCGATGGTACCAACGTCTACGGGAAGGATCTGCCAACGTTCGGGGCCAACCTGGACAGAACGACGCCACACTTCGTCAACGTGCTCACTAGGCCAGATGGTCTGAAGAGTCCAGGTCACCCCGTCTAGTCGAGCACTGTCTAGAATCACATCGGTTAGGTCTGCACTTGAAACGTTTGACCAAGATAGATCTGCTTCTCTCATGTCGCAGCCCACGAACAGGGCGCTCATGGCTGCTACCCGGCTCAGGTTAGCACCCTCAAGAGAAGCGCCGCTGAGGACGGCACCTGACAAGTTGGCCCTACTCAGATCAGCGCGCCGGAGGTCTGCACCCGCGAATGTTGCACCAGACAAATCTCTCCCCGTCAGGTCGGTGCCTGAGAGATTGGCCCCGGCGAAATTTTTCTGAAGTTCAACGCCTCCGTATTCAGTTTTAACATTGACCGCTAAAACGCGAGCATCGAAACTGCTATCCCCAATGTCGGTTGACGTTTCTGTGCCATGGATCAACGCCTTTTCCGCAGATGACACGTCGGTTGGATCTGCTATATCCATCCCCGCCACCGAAGCCAGCAAGCGGAGTCCAAAGCTGTCGCTGGTAGAGACAATTCTATCGGATGCGACCCCGCTTGGGTCGAAGGTAGGCTTTATGAGGCTGCGAAAGAAATGCATGGAGGTCGAACCCGCGCGCGTGTCGACATCCGATTGATTCGAATGCTCTTTAGCGGCCAGTCCTTGTGCGGTCAGCATGATCCCGAGAAGAACAGCAATTACGATCCATTCAAACACTGTTCACCCCGCTTGATCCTCGGTCTACTGGCGCTGGTTGAACCGTGGAAGGTTGGCTACTCGGTGGAATTTGTCCAGGTGCTGACTGGGGTGGCGATGCGCCTGGCTCGCCTGCCACCGAGGGAACCACCTGATGGCTAAAGAGTGTCGCGGTAACAACGAAAGCAACCCGCTGTAGAAGTTCAGGGGAAGCAAAGCCCACGAATAATGCCACTATAGGAGACTGCACTAATCCGCTGGCAGCAAGAGTGCCAGCGACGATGGCGCCGCTAGTCATTCGCAAAGCGATGGCCGCGACGTAGGGGTTCCGTTGCTTCTTTGATTTCCATGGCCAAGAGTTTGCAGACTTCATCTTCTGGGCCGCTAAGGCGGAATCCGATGCAAAGGCACCTAGAAGCCCCAAAGAAGCAGCAATAATCCAGCTCATGACCTAGGTGGCGCTTCCCTGAAAGAGCCAAATGCTGCCACCCGGCACTGGCGGGCCCGCTTTCCAGTCGGCACTTGTGCGGTGTGGACTCTTGACCCGCATAACCGAGTTCGCCCAGCCGAAGACTTCGCCTTCTGGGATCTGACCGCCATACCTTGAATATGACTCGACAACTCGCCATCCGTCGCTGGCCGGAACGACGACGAACATCTTCGCGGATAATCCATCCATTATCCAGAACGACCCTTCGTCTGGATAGCTGGGGGGCTGATTCAGTAGCGGTTTATCCCCGACCTTTCGATGATGGCGGAGGCACTCCGTCGCCCAGCGCTCAATTTCTTTTTTGTGAGCGCTAGACCCAGGGCGAATGTCTAGAACCGCGCCCACCACTGAGTAGTGTTTCGTTCGGTAGAGAACATACTCCCTCCGAGGAACCCCTTGTGGAGCGATCTCCTTGCTAGGTATCCAGCCCTGGGCCGTATGCATAGGATGCTGGACGATCTGTGCAACGAACTCCGGAGTGAGGGGCTGGCGTGCATAAAGGGAGGTCACAACTAGAAGAATGCCCCCGCGCAATCGACCAAGGCACCGCGCTGCGCGCGGTGCGAGCGCGGTGGCCCCGTCCGGCGGCAAGCCGCCCCGGTCGTCTGCGACGCCGGGGCGGGAAGCCGCCGACAGCCGACGGGCTGCCGCGCCCGCATCACAGGCAGAGACTGACGACCACGCCCAGGCCGTGACGATCGCCAGCGTGGTTGGCCCCCGTCGAGCTTCTGGCGATCGGCTGCCGCGCCGGCTTCGCCGGCTTGCCCTCGGCGTTCCTTGGTCACCCACGCCGCGCCGGAGCCGACCACACCGGGTCCGCCCTACGCTGTCGCCGTGGACGCGGGCAGAGTGTGGTGGCTGTACCACCGGGGCGAGCTGGTCGGCGAGATCGACGAGCAGAGTCACGACTTCCCGTGGACGTACGGCCAGTTCCGTCCCCTGCCGGGGTTCGAGCCACTACGCCCGCTCTTCGTCGCCCGGAGCGCCGCCCTCGACGCGGACGACGACGAGGCCATGATCCGGATTGACGACGAGATCCGGGCTGCCCTCACGATGACCCACCCGGACGGCCGTCCGGTGGCCGAGTTCCTGCTGAGCATCGAAGACGACGAGGCCGGGTTCCGTTGGCATGACGAGCCGTTCGAGGACGGGTAGCCCGTGCCATTAGCGTGCCATTAAGGCAGGACAGCCGGGGTCAACCCAGGCCACCCGGGACCGCCGTGACCAGGCCGCCGGCCCCACGACCTGCCGCCCATCGTCAATTCCCAAGCTGACAGTGCGGGTTCGATTCCCGTCACCCGCTCCACGCACGAAGGCCCTGGTCAGGACGCGAGTCCCGAGCCGGGGCCTTCGACGTTCCGAGCGGCAACATCGACTTCATGTCGGCGACATCGCTGTGTCCGGGCCACCGGGACACCGCCACATCGCCGACATGAAGTCGATCATGGTTACCGGACGAACGTGAACAGCGTCGCTGCGGCGGTCAGCGGTCGGGGCGTGCCCGTGAACCGGTGCACGCCGACCGAGAAGAGCACCCCGTCCGGCGCATGGAACGCCCGCTCGGCGAAACCGGAGTCCCGCAGCCAGCCCCGCAGCGCCGGGGTCAGGTCGGGATCGCACCGGGTCCGCGTCCAGATCACCGTGGCACCGGCCGCGCAGAGCTGCGGCAGGGCGGCCACGGTTCGGCGTACGTCATGGTCGTCGATGTTTCCGAAGACGCCCGCCATCAGCACGAGGTCGGCGGGCACCGCGTCTGCGTACGACGAGAGTCGGCCCGCGTCCGCCCGCCGGACGGTGACGTTTGCGAGGCCGGCCCGGGCGGCGGCTGCCCGGGCGACGGCGACGTTGCCCGGCTCGTACTCCAGGAGCGTGGCGCGGACGCGGGCCGCATCGGCCCGGCCAGCCAGCGCACCGACCAGGTCGTGTCCCTGGCCCGCACAGGCGCTGACGACCCTCAGCGGCTCGCCGGGGCGCTCGTCCAGCCAAGAGGTGATCGCCCCGCGCACCAGCCGCAGCCGGCGGGACAGCGGCGAGTCCTCGTCGGCGTACGGCTCGTGCCACGCCCGCCAGTCGGTCCCGGTCGTCATGCCGTCGAGCCTGCCAGCCTGCCGCCCGGTCGGCAGCAGGCCCGCGCCGGGGCGCGACGTCCGCGGCCGGTCGGGTCGTACGCTGGCGTTCATGCGGATTGGCATCGTGATCCTTCCGGACCAGCGCTGGTCGCAGTCGCAGCGTCGCTGGCGGCAGGCGGAGGAGTGGGGCTTCGACCACGCTTGGACGTACGACCACCTGGGCTGGCGGGACCTGGTCGACGGGCCCTGGTTCGACTCGATGACCACGCTGACCGCCGCCGCAGGCGTGACCGCCCGGATCGGGCTCGGCACCCTCGTGGCCTCGCCGAACTTCCGGCACCCGGCGGCCTTCGCCCGGCAGGTCACCGCCCTCGACGACGTCTCCGGCGGCCGGTTCCTGCTCGGCGTCGGCGCGGGCGGCATCGGTTTCGACTCGGCCGTGCTGGGCGGGGAGACGCTGCCGCCCCGCCAGCGCGTCGACCGGCTCGCCGAGTTCGTCGAGCTGCTCGACCTGATCCTGCGCGAGGACGGCACCACCTGGCGTGGCGACTGGTTCGCCGCCGTGGACGCCCGCAACAACCCGGGCTGCGTGCAGTCTCCCCGGGTGCCGTTCGTGATGGCCGCCAACGGCCCCCGCTCGATGCGGCTGGTGGCCCGGTTCGGGCAGGGCTGGGTCACCACCGGCACGGGCGGCGACGACGTGGAGCAGTGGTGGGGGACGGTGGCCGACCTCGCCGCCCGGATGGACCGGGCGCTGGTCGAGGCCGGCCGCGACCCGGCCACTCTGGACCGCTACCTGTCGCTCGACTCCGCCCCGGCGTTCTCGCTGCGCAGCGCAGACTTCTTCGCCGAGCAGGTCGGGCGGGCCGCCGCGCTCGGCTTCACCGACGTGGTGACGCACTGGCCCCGGGCCAGCAGCTGGTACGCCGGGGACGAGGCCGTCCTGGTGGACGCGGCCACCCGCCTCCTGCCGGAGCTGCGCCGCCTGACGCCCGCGCCCCGGTGAGAGCCGGTGAGAAGGGGACCCTTTTCGACCGTATGCGTTAACAGGGGGCCCTTCCTTACCCCTCGGAGCGGCGCTGCTTCGTAGCGTGCCCGGGGCGTTACGGTGGCGGGCAGGTCAGGCTGGCGAAGGGATCGGGTGATGGCGGACCGGCGTGCGGTGCTGATTCCGGGGCAGGGCTACGACACCCGGGGGCCACTGTTCGCGTACGGCGGTGAGGCCCTGCGCCGGATCGGGTTCGACGTCGACGAGATCAGCTGGCGGCCACCGGCGGACCTGGATCTGGACCGGGCGGGGGCCTGGGTGGCCGAGCAGGTCGCCCCGGCGCTGGCGGAGCCGGCGCACCTGCTGGTCGGCAAGTCGCTGGGCAGCTTCGCCGCCCCGTTCGCGGCCGACCTGGGGCTGCCGGCGGTGTGGCTCACCCCGCTGCTGCGTCGCGCCGACGTGACCGAGGCGCTGGCCCGTGCGACCGCGCCGTTCCTGCTGGTCGGCGGCACCGGCGACGCCCTGTGGGACGGCACCCAGGCCCGCCGGCTCAGCCCGCACGTGCTGGAGGTCGACGGTGCCGACCACTCGCTGCTGGTGCCCGGCCCGCTGGCCCGCTCGGCGGAGGTGCTGGGCATGGTCTGCACGGCCGTGGAGGAGTTCCTCGGCGGAGCGGGCACGGGCGGCTGAGCCGCGCCGTTCAGATGAGCTGCGCCGCGTAGCCGGCCGCGGCGAGCACCCGCTCGTCGCCCGTCGCCGCGTGGGCGTCCAGCACCGCGTCGGCGAGCTTCACCACATGCTCGTCGCCGTGCCGGGCCGCGCGGGCGAAGACCTCCGCGGGGGTGCCGGTGGCGACGGCCGGTGGCGCGACGCCGGCCGGGGAGGCGTACACGGCGGTCACGGCCGCCGTCGCGGACCAGGCCGCGGCGAGGCTCGGCGCCCAGAGCCCGGGGTCCAGCTCCGGCAGCGTACGCAGCACCGCCGTCGGCGCGGTCACCGCGTGCACCAGCATGACGGGTTCCGCCTGCCCGTACCGGAGGTAGTCGAGGCTCGCCCGGTGCACCAGCTCGGCGAGCCCCCGCTGCGCCTCGGCCGGGGTCCGCGCGGGCCGCAGCGCCGCGAGCGACGACCCCCATTCGGGTACGTCCGGCAGTCGCCCCAGCCGCTCGCGGATGCCGCCGCTGCGGTCGGCGATGCGGGGCAGCCCGGCCAGCGCGGCGGCCACCCCAGCCTCCCCGGCCTCTCCGCCCTGCCCGGCCTCTCCGCCCTGCCCGGCCTCTCCGCCCTGCCCGGCCTCTCCGCCCTGCCCGGCCTCCCCGCCCTGCCCGGCCTCCCCGGCGGGAGGTGCCGGCGGCCGGGGCGCGCCGGGGACCGGCTGCCAGCGCGCGGCCCAGTAGGCGAGGGCCTGGCCGAGTTCGGTGCGCCGGTCCGGGCTGGTCTCGTCGGCACGCAGCGCGCGCACGGCGTGCCCGACCCGGATGACGCCGTGGGTGGCCCCGGCGGCGATGCCCGGCAGGAGCCGGGGCCACCAGGTGCCGAGGATGTCCCGCCAGGGCCGTTCGCGCAGCTCCCGGTCGAAGTGGGCGAGCCAGTCGCCGGCCCGCTTCGGGTCGCCGAGGGCGGCCCGCCAGTCGTCGATCGGCCGGATGCCGCGTGGCAGCTCGTCGAGCCGCCGCAGGTAGTCGTCCAGCCAGCGGTGCACCGTGGCGTCGTGCCCGTGCCGGACCAGCGCCTCGACCGCCATCGGGCCGTGGTTGGAGAGCCAGCCTTCGAACTCCGGGCCGGTGCGGTGCAACCGCCGGTATGCCTCGTCCAGGATTCCGTCGTCCATGCCGCCGATCGTGCGACTTGAAGCTTGCTTGAGGTCAAGCCTCGGGTGGGGTCAGTCGGCCGCCCTCGATTAGGCCGTGTATCCGCAGCTCGGCGGCGAGCGCGGGCGGGCAGTCGACCACGACGGCCGAGGTGCCGAGGACCTCGGCGCCCCGGGCGGCGCAGATCGCGTACAGGGCGTGCAGCTGGGCGCCGGTGGCCACCCAGTCGTCGACCACCAGCACCCGGTCGCCGGGGCCGAGGTGCCGGTCCCGGACGCCCAGGTCGACCCGACGGCCCCGGAAGTCCGGCGGGCTCTGCGCCCAGGTCGTCGCCCCGGCGGGCAGCCGACCGTCTCCCGCCTTGTGCGCCGGCGCGAAGCCGACCCCGAGGGCGGTCGCGGCGAGCGGGCCGAGCAGCAGCCCGGTCACGGCGGGGGCGAGCACCACGGTCGGTCGGGCGTTCCTGAACGGCGCGGCCAGGGCCGGCCCGAGCCCTGCCAGCACCGCCGGGTCGCGCCACCAGCCGGAGACGTCGCTGACCAGGTGGGTGCTCTGCGGGCCGGGATCGATCCACCGGAACAGCTCGACGAGGCGTTCACTCAGCTCAGGGGGCATGCCGCCCATCCTGCGTCAGACCGACGCCGCGGTGGGTGCCGGCCCGCCCGGGGCCGAGCGGGCCACGCCGCCTCGGATGATCGGCTACACGTATGCGAGCAAATACGGGCATAGCGCCATGATCACGTTGACTTCGGAAGTGCTTCTCTCGTTACGGTCCGGGCCGGTTTGTTCTCCAGGACTTCGTCCTCAACAACGACTTCGTTCGCCACGACGAAAGGACCGGGCCCGTGGTTGGTAGGCACTCCCGTACCCGAATGTTCTCCTCGCCGGCCGGAATCGCGGCCACCGCGGCGGTCGGCGTCGCGCTCGCCGTCGGCGGCACCGTCGGCGCGGTGAGCCTGACCTCCGGCGAGGCGGCCCCGCAGCCGACCGTCGCCGACGTCCCGGTGAGCGCCCCCACCAGCGCGGCCGTGCCCTCGGCGTCGCCCAGCCCGAGCGCCAGCGTCCCGCCCAGCGCCAGCCCGTCGCCGACGGTCACGGCCAGCCCGAAGGCCACCCGGAGCCAGGCCGCCTCGCGGAGCAGGCCGCGCACCGCCGCGCCGAAGCCGGCCGCCACCACCAAGAAGCCCGCGCCCACCCGCAACGTCGTCGACAGCGGCTCGTGCGGGGCGTCCTTCTACGACGAGGGGCAGCTCACCGCCAACGGGGAGAACTTCGACCCGAGCGCCATGACCGCCGCCCACAAGACCCTGCCGTTCGACACCATGGTCCGGGTGACCAACCCGGCCAACGGCAAGTCGGTCACCGTCCGGATCAACGACCGGGGCCCCTTCATCGACGGCCGCTGCCTCGACCTGTCCCGGGCCGCGTTCGCCGCCATCGCCTCCGTCGACGTCGGTGCCCTGACCGTGAAGTACGAGGTCCTGGGCTGATCCGATGACCTCGGGCGGGGCGGTGCGACCGGGGCCGGACCGGCCGCCGCCGGAGACCCGGCCGGGCAGAACATCCTCGGCCGACGGGCCAGGCTCATTCACCGGTTCACGTCCATCAGGCATGCTGTCCCTCGTACGCACGCATGCCTTCCAGTCGGGCCGTGGCCCGCTGAGCCCCGGATCCCGCGCCGGCCTCGGCGCGGCCCTCGTCCTGCTCGCGATCATCTCCGGCGTGGAGTTGGCGGACGGCCGGTGGGCGCACTACGTGGCGCTGATGGTCGCCGCCCCGTTCCTCGCCGCGGCGCTGGCCTCCTGGCGGGTGGTGCTCGGGGTGGGGGGCGCCGCGACCGCGATCGGGTCCGCCTTCGCCCTCGCCGAGCCGCGGACGTCGCTGGTCACCGCCGTCAACGTGGCCGGCATCGCGCTCGCCACCGGCATCGCGGCGGCGGTGGCCGCCGTGCGGCAGCGGCAGGCCGAGCAGATCGCCGAGCTGTCCAAGCTGGCGGCGGTGGCCCAGCAGGCGGTGCTGCGTCCGCTCGGCCCGCAGGTGGGGACCCTGGCCGTGGCGGGGCGCTACATCTCCTCGACCGCCACCGCCGAGATCGGCGGCGACCTGTACGAGGCGATCGACACCCCGTACGGCGTCCGCATGATCATCGGTGACGTGCGCGGCAAGGGGCTGGACGCCGTGCGGCTGGCCAGCATCGTGCTGGGCTCGTACCGGCACGTCGCCTACGAGCGGGCCGACCTGCGGGCGGTGGTCGCCGACCTGGACCGGGCGGTGGCCCGCAACGTCGGCGACGAGGACTTCGTGACCGCCGCCCTGGTCGAGGAGCGGGGCGGCACCCTCACCATCGTCAACTGCGGCCACCCGTCGCCGCTGCTGCTGCGCCGGGGCGCGGTGATCCCCCTCGAACCGCCCGCGCCCGCGCCGCCGCTGGGTTTCATGCCGGTCGTCCGGCCCCGGGTCGAGCGCCTGGAGCCGGGCGACCGGCTGTTGCTGTTCACCGACGGCCTCGGCGAGGCCCGCCGGGACGGCGAGTTCTTCCCGACCGCCGACCGGGCCTGGCGGCTGCTCGGCCACGGCACGGTCGGCGACGGGCTGGCCTCGCTGGAGACCGCCCTGGTCGAGTGGGTGCACGGCCGGCTCGACGACGACATCGCCCTGGTCCTGATGGAATACTCCGGCCACAGCGGCGGGGTGACCGCCCCAGTGCCGAGCTGGGAGGTCGGCGCGGCCGAGGGCTGAGCCAGCCTCCTCGCCGCTCCCGCTCCCGGCCCCGCCCTCGCCCCGGCCCGGCCCCGGCTCCCCGCCCCGGCTCCCCGGCCCCGCCCCGGTCCCGGCCCTGGACGGCCGAAGCGCGGGTGTGTAATCGCCGTCACTTCCGCGTGGAGCTTGTCGCTGCCTACCCGTGAGTAATACAGTCTGGGTTACTGATCGGTAACACCTGTCCGGGAAGCGGGGCCAGCGAGCATGACCCACTACAAGAGCAACCTCCGGGACCTTGAGTTCAACCTGTTCGAGGTCTTCGGGGCGGACCGGGCGTTCGGCCAGGAGCCGTACTCGGATCTCGACGTCGACACCGCGCGCAGCTTCCTCGCCGAGGTGGACCGCCTCGCCCGCGAGGACCTCGCGGCAAGCTACTCGGACAGCGACCGCAACCCCCCGGTCTTCGACCCGGCCACGCACACCGCCCCGCTGCCGGAGTCGTTCAAGAAGTCGTACCGGGCGTTCATGGAGTCCGAGTTCTGGCGGCTCGACCTGCCGCCGGCGCTCGACGGCACCAATGCGCCCCGTGCCCTCTGGTGGTCCCTCGCCGAGCTGGTGCTCGGCGCGAACGCCCCCGTCTGGATGTACGCCTCCGGCCCGTCCTTCGCGCACGTGCTGCACGTCGAGGGCACCGAGCAGCAGAAGAGGTGGGCCAGGCTCTTCATCGACAGGCAGTGGGGCTCCACGATGGTGCTCACCGAGCCCGACGCGGGCTCCGACGTGGGCGCCGGCCGCACCCGGGCGATCCCGCAGCCGGACGGCTCGTGGCACATCGAGGGCGTGAAGCGCTTCATCACCTCCGGCGAGCACGACCTGAGCGACAACATCGTGCACTACGTGCTGGCCCGCCCGGTCGGCGTCGAGGGCGTCGGCGGCCCCGGCACCAAGGGCCTGTCGCTCTTCGTCGTGCCGAAGTTCCACTTCGACCCGGAGACCGGCGAGCTGGGCGAGCGCAACGGCGTCTACGCCACCAACGTCGAGCACAAGATGGGGATCAAGGTCTCCAACACCTGCGAGATGACCTTCGGCGAGCACGGCGTGCCGGCGAAGGGCTGGCTGCTCGGTGACAAGCACGACGGCATCCGGCAGATGTTCATGATCATCGAGTACGCCCGGATGATGGTCGGCACCAAGGCCATCGCCACGCTCTCCACCGGCTACCTCAACGCCCTCGAATACGCCAAGAACCGCGTCCAGGGCGCAGACCTCGTCCGGCAGGCCGACAAGACCGCGCCCCGGGTCACCATCACCCACCACCCGGACGTGCGCCGCTCGCTGATGCTCCAGAAGTCGTACGCCGAGGGCCTGCGCGCCCTGGTCTGCTACACCGCCTCCTGGCAGGACCAGGTCGCCATCGCCGAGGCGGCCGGCGACGAGCAGGCGACGAAGATCGCCAAGCGGGTCAACGACCTGCTGCTGCCGCTGGTCAAGGGCGTGGGCTCCGAGCGGGCGTACGAGATGCTGGGCCACGAGGCGCTGCAGACCTTCGGCGGCTCCGGCTTCCTCCAGGACTACCCCCTGGAGCAGTACGTCCGGGACGCCAAGATCGACACCCTGTACGAGGGCACCACCGCGATCCAGAGCCTGGACCTGATCTTCCGCAAGATCGTCCGGGACAACGGCAAGGCCCTGATGACGGTCGCCGGCGAGATCCAGGAGTTCATCACCTCCGAGGGCGGCAACGGCCAGCTCAAGCAGGAGCGGCAGGCGCTCGGCAAGGCGCTCGCCGAGGTGCAGACCATCCTCGGCGTGCTGACCGGCTGGCTGGGCGAGGCGCAGGGCGGAGACGCCCAGGCGCTCTACAAGGTGGGCCTCAGCAGCCGGCGGTTCCTGCTGGCGGTCGGCGACCTGGTCGTCGGCTGGCTGCTCCAGCGCCAGGCCGACGTCGCCCTGCGCGCGCTGGCCGGCGAGGTCTCTGCCGCCGACAGGGCGTTCTACACCGGCAAGGTGGCCGCCGCGAAGTTCTTCGCCCGCGAGGTGCTGCCCCGGCTCGGCGCCGACCGGCGGATCATCGAGAACACCGACCTGGAGCTGATGGACCTCCCGGAGGAGGCGTTCTGAGCCGCTGACGCGCCACAGCGGCCCCCGGACGGCCGGCGAGTCCCCCAACTCGCCGGCCGTCGCCGTTCCACCCCGCTCCGCCGTTCCACCCCGCTCCGCCGTCCCATCCCGCTTCGTCGTCGCACTCCGCTCCGCCGTTCCACCCCGCTCCGCCGTCCCATCCCGCTTCGTCGTCGCACTCCGCTCCGCCGTCCCAGCCTGCTTCGCCGGCCCGTGCCGGAACGGCGGCGGGTGTCCCCTATCGCCGGTCGCGTCCCGGGTACTTGCCCGCGCGGGCGGGTAACCGAGGCCCGGACGTAGTCAGTGAACGCCCAGAGCCACCGCACGTGGGGGTGCAGCGCACATGGGCATTGGTAGTGGAATCTTCCTCATCGCCATCGGCGCGATCCTGACCTTCGCCATCCGGGCCAACGTCTGGTGGGTGGATCTGCGCGCCGTCGGCTGGGTCTTCATCCTGGCCGGGTTGGCCGTGCTGCTCACCACGCTCTGGTTCTGGCAGGACCGGCGCAAGCGGGCGCGCACCCTGATCGTGGAGGAGAACAGGCTGTCGCATCCGACCGCGATGATGCCGCCTCCGCCCGACCCGCCTCCGCCCACGGCGCCGCCCTCCTGAGGCCCGCCGGCCCGCCGGCCCACGGGCCCACGGGCTCGCCCGCCCGCTCGCGCCGGCCGCCGCGGGCGCTCGCAGGCGTTGGCAGGTGTTAGCAGGGGTCCCCTGTGCAACAGAATGCGTTAACAGGGGGCCCTTCCTTGCGCCTCAGGCGCGGGCGGTGTGGCGGGCGACGATGTCGGCGCGGCGCAGCTCGGCCCAGGGCAGCCGGGCGCGGTGCACCACCAGGTCGGTGGTGCGCAGCCCCTCCTGGTCTGCGCGTTCCGGGTCGAGCAGCGCCGAGAGCAGCGAGATGCCCGGGTTGTGGGCGACCAGCAGCACCGTCGTCGCCTCCGCCGCGGCCGACCGTACCAACCCCAGCAACTCCGCCGGGCTCGCCTCGTACGCGCCCGGCTCGTAGCGCACCTGCGGCGCGGGGCCGGCCGGTCCGGCCTCGTCCGGCGAGCCGGTCATGCCCAGTTGCACGCCGTGCCAGGTCTGCCTTGTGCGCCTGGCGGCCGAGCAGAGCACCACGTCGGGGAGCAGGCCGTGCCGGGCCAGCCAGGCTCCCGCGGCGGCCGAGTCGGCGTGCCCCCGTGCGGTGAGCGGTCGCTGGACGTCCGGGCCGCTCCCCGGTGCCTCCGCCTTGGCGTGCCGCAGCAGCACCAACGTCCGTTCCGTCCCTTCGGCGTCCGTCATGGGCACAGCTTGCCCGATTGACGATCGGAGCGCCTGGGTATGTCGATGGATGCCGCAACCTCATCCATGGCCGCGGCGGGTAGCAGCGCCAGCTGATAGCCAAGGAGGCGACGAAAATGGGCATTGGTGCCAGCATCTTCCTCATCGCGCTGGGTGCGATCTTCGCGTTCGCCGTACAGGCCGACCTGGGGTGGCTGAACCTCAGCGTCGTCGGCTGGGTGCTGATGCTCGCCGGCGTCGTCAGCCTGCTCACCACGCTCTACTTCTGGAACCGGGGCCGCCGCACGGTGGTCGCCACGCCGGTGCGGGAGAACCGCGTGGTCGCCGACCGGGTCGTGCCGGTGCAGGGCGAGCCCGTGGTCCAGGAGTACCGCGAGGTGCGCCGCCCCGGTCGTACGGTCTGACCGGTCCGGCCCGGCGAACGCCCAGGACTCCGGGGGCCCCGCAACGGCGCGGGGCCCCCGGCGCGTGCCCGGGGCAGGGGGCAGGGCTCAGGCGAACAGGGCGAAGTAGATCGCGATGTGGTGGCAGACCGCCGCCACCAGCGTGCAGGCGTGGAAGAACTCGTGGTGGCCGAAGACGGTGGGCCACGGGTTGGGCCGGCGCAGCGCGTAGCAGACGGCGCCGACGCTGTAGATCGCGCCGCCGACGGCGAGCAACACCAGCGCGGTCACGCCGCCGGAGTGCAGGATCTGCGGCAGCATCACCACCGACACCCAGCCGAGCGCCAGGTAGAGCGGGGCGGAGACCCAGCGCGGCGCGTGCGGCCACACCAGTTTCAGGGCCACCCCGCCCAGCGCGCCGCCCCAGACCAGGGCGAGCATGGTGGTCGCGTGCCGGGCGTCCAGCAGCAGGAGGCAGAACGGCGTGTACGTGCCGGCGATGAACACGAAGATCATCGAGTGGTCCATTCGGCGCATGATCTGGTAGCCGCGCGCGGACCACACCCGACGGTGGTAGAGCGCGCTGGTGCCGAAGAGGCCGCAGACCGTCAGGCTGTAGACGAGGCAGCTCGCCAGCGGGGACCAGCCGGGGCGGCTGGCGGCGATGGCGCAGAGCACGATGCCGCAGACGAGCGCGACGAAGAACGCGTAGGTGTGCAGCCAGCCGCGCATCCGCGGCTTTCCGATGTCGACCGGCTTGAGTCGAAGCGGTGCGGAGGTCGTCACGCACCTAGGTTACGGCACCGTAGGTTACCGTCAAGTAGTGCTGATCGTCACCGGATCGAGGGGTCCGATGGCCCTGTCGGGCCCGCCCGTCGGGGATCATGGCGGGATGCGGATCCGGCCCGTCGGCGCACACGCCCTGCTGCTCGACTGCGACGATCCCGACCAGGTGGAGGCGTGGCGCGCCGAACTGACCCGCCGCCGCTCGGTCGGCGAGCTGACCGCCGTCGAGATCGTCCCGGCGGCCCGTACGGTGCTGCTCGACGGGGTGCCCGACCCCGACCGGGCCGCCACGCTCGTCGCGGGCTGGACCCCGCGACCCGCCGCCGCGGCGACGCCCGCCGACGGAAGCGTCCCCGCCGACGGCGGCGCGCCCGCCGAGGTCCAGGTCCCCGTCACGTACGACGGGGCGGACCTGCCCGTCGTCGCCGGCCACTGGGGCGTGGACGTGCCCGAGGTGGTCGCCCGCCTCACCGGCACCCCGTTCCGGGTCGCCTTTTGCGGGTTCGCGCCCGGGTTCGCGTACCTGACCGGGCTGCCGCCGGAGTGGGCGGTGCCCCGGCTCGCCACCCCCCGCCCCCGGGTCCCCGCCGGCTCGGTCGCGCTCGCCGGACCGTACGCCGGGATCTACCCCGGCGCGTCGCCCGGCGGCTGGCTGCTGGTCGGGCGCACCCGGCTGACCCTGTTCGACGTGGCCGCCGACCCGCCGGCCCGGCTCACCCCCGGCACCCGGGTACGCCTGGCGGCGACCGCGTGACCCGCCGACCCGCCGCCGGCCCGGCGCGCCGGCTGGAGGTGCTCCGGGCCGGGGCGCTCACCACCGTGCAGGACCAGGGCCGGCCCGGCTGGGCGCACCTCGGCGTGCCCCGGTCGGGGGCGCTCGACCCGGCGGCCCTGCGGCTGGCCAACCGCCTCGTCGGCAACCCGGAGGACGCCGCCGGCCTGGAGATCACCCTCACCGGCTGCGCGCTGCGCCTCACCCGGGCCGGCACGGTCGCGCTCACCGGCGCGGACGCCGACGTGTGGATCGGCGACGGGCCGGTCGGCGACGCGCGGCTCGGCGACGCGCGGCGGGCCGGCACGCGCCCCGACCTGCACCCCGGCGACCGGCCCGGGGACGTCGGCCGGCCCCTGGCCGTGCCCGCCGGGGCGGTCGTGCGGATCGGCCCGGCCCGCTCCGGGCTGCGCACCTGGCTCGCCGTCGCAGGCGGCATCGCCGTGCCGCCGGTGCTCGGCAGCCGGTCCACCGACACCCTCTCCGGCCTCGGCCCTGCCCCGCTGCGCGACGGCGACACCCTGCCCCTCGGCGACCCGGGCGGCGAGCCCGCGCCCGTCGACGTGACCATCGGGCGGCCCGCCCCGGCCGCGCTGCGGCTCCGGCTGCGCCTCGGCCCCCGCGACGACTGGTTCACCCCGGCCGCGCTCGACCGGCTGCTCGGCACGACGTACACGGTGAGCCCGGTCAGCAACCGGGTCGGCGCGCGACTCACCGGCGCGCCGCTGCCCCGCGCGGTCGCCGGGGAACTGCCCAGCGAGGGCCTCGTGCTCGGCGCGGTGCAGGTGCCCGCCGACGGCCAGCCGCTGATCTTCCTCGCCGACCATCCCACCACCGGCGGCTACCCCGTCGTCGGGGTGGTGGACGACGTGACGCCGCTCGCGCAGGCCCGCCCGGGGACTACGGTGACGTTCCATGGACCTCAACGCTGACCTCGGCGAGGGATTCGGCATCTGGCGGCTCGGCGACGACGAGGCGCTGCTCGACCTGATCACCTCGGCCAACGTTGCCTGCGGCTTCCACGGCGGCGACCCGTCCACCATGCGCCGGGTCTGCGCCGCCGCCGCCGAACGCGGGGTCGCCGTCGGGGCACAGGTCGGCTACCGCGACCTCGCCGGCTTCGGCCGCCGGCACATCACGTACGCGTTCGCGGACCTGCGCGACGAGACCACCTACCAGCTCGGCGCGCTCGACGCGTTCTGCCGGCCGTACGGCACCCGGGTCCGCTACCTCAAGCCGCACGGGGCGCTCTACCACGCCGCCTCGGTCGACGAGTCGCAGGCCGCCGCCCTGATCGCCGCCGTCGACGACTACGACCGCGACCTGCCGGTGCTCTGCGCTCCCGGCTCGGTGCTCGCCCAGCTCGCCACCGGCGCCGGCCTGCGGGTGGTCGCCGAGGGCTTCGCCGACCGGGGCTACCTGCCCAACGGCACGCTGGTGCCCCGCACCGCCCTTGGCGCGCTCGTCACCGACCCCGAGCAGGTGGCCGCCCGCGCCGTCCGGATGGCCACCGAGCAGACGGTGGTGGCCGTCGACGGCACCGTCGTGCCCTGCCCCGTCGACTCCATCTGCCTGCACGGCGACACGCCGGGCGCGGTGGCGTCCGCCGAGCTGGTGCGGGCGGCGCTCCTCGACGCGGGGGTGGCGCTCACTCCGTTCGCGTGAAAGGAGGGGCACCTTGTTAACGCTTTCTGTATAGGAAGGGCCCCTTCCTAACCGCCGCACCTGGCGGCGGCACGCGACCGGCCGGGCCGGCTCCCGGTCAGGCGTCCAGGCCGCGCAGGACCAGCGGGAGCCGCGCCGGGCCGCCCTCGACCACCCGCACCGGCACCCCCCAGTCCTGCCGGGTCAGGTGGCAGGCCGCGTGCTCCACGTCGGCGTCGCACGTCGCCGCCTGCGCGGTCACCTGGAGCACCCCGCCGGGCACCGACCCGTCGACCACCAACCGGCGGGACAGCTCCGTCCCGGTGCCCGCCCCATCCGCCAGCAGCTCCGGCGGCGACGCCGAGACGACCAGCCGCGTCGACGGCCCGTACGTCTCGTCCAGCTTCTGCCCCGGCGCCGGGGTGAAGACGACGTCCAGCGTCACCTCGCCCGCCGCCACCTCCATCGGCTTCCGCTCCGTGCGGTGCCGGGGCCCGTCGACCGTTCTCGCCCCCACGGCCGACAGCGCGCCCGGGGCCAGCCGGGTCAGCCGGTGCGCCGCCGACTCGACGACCAGCACCCCGCCGTCGGCGGTCAGTACCAGGTCGCTCGGCTCGGCGAGCCCGTCGGCGACCGTCGACACCTGACCGGTGGCCGGGTCGACGCGGCGGACCGCCCCGTTGTACGTGTCGGCGACCAGCACCGAGCCGTCCGGCAGCGCGCACACCCCCAGCGGGTGCTGGAGCAGCGCCCGGTCGGCCGGGCCGTCGACGTGGCCGAAGTCGAACAGCCCCTGCCCGACGGCGGTGCCCAGGACGCCGTTCTCGACGTACCGGATCGCGCTGGTCTCGCTGTCGGCGACCCAGAGCCGGACGCCGTCGGCCGAGACCGAGAGACCGGACGGCTGGGCCAGCCACGCCTCGGCCAGCGGCCCGTCCCGCAGCGCCTCGACCGTGGTGCCGGCGTACATGCCCGCCGTGCGGCGGATCGGGTCGAACCACCAGAGCTGGTGGATCCCGGCCATGGCGACGATCACCCGGTCGTCGTACCAGGCCAGGTCCCAGGGGGAGGAGAGGTCGACCGAGAGCGAGTCGTGGGCGTGGTCGTCCACCGTGGAACGCCACTGCCGACCCGTGCCGGCCACGGTCACCACCTCGCCGGTGGCCAGCCGCACCCCGCGCAGCAGGTGGTTGACGGTGTCGGCGACGACGACGTCGTACCCGGCCACCTCGGCCACGTGCTCCGGCAGCCGGCACAGCCCCTGCGGCTCCGAGAACGTGGCGGCCCCCGCCGGCCCGTCGGCCCGCCCCCGGACGCCCGCGCCGATCCGACGCACCAGCGTCTCGCCGTCGGGGGCCAGCTCGACCAGGGAGTGCCGGGCCGAGTCCGACACCAGCAGGTGCCCGCCGTCGAGCGCGAGGGCCTTGCCGGGGAAGCGCAGCGCCGTCTCCGGCTGCGCGGGCGGCACGTACGGGCCGTCGCCCCGGTGCAGGGTGCCCTTCGCCTCGTGGGTGGCGATCAGCTCGTCGACCAGTCGGGCCAGCCCTTCGGCGTGGCCCTCGCCGGCCATCGTGGCCACCACGTACCCCTCGGGGTCGATCACGGCGAGGGTCGGCCAGGCGCGGGCCGCGTACTGCTGCCACATGTCCAGCTCAGGGTCGTCGAGGACGGGGTGGCGCACGCCGTACCGCTCGACGGCGGCAGCGACGGCGGCCGGGTCCTTCTCGTGCTCGAACTTCGGCGAGTGGATGCCGACGACGACCAGCACGTCGGCGTACTTCTCCTCCAGGGGGCGCAACTCGTCGAGCACGTGCAGGCAGTTGATGCAGCAGAAGGTCCAAAAGTCGGCAATGATGATCTTGCCGCGCAGGTCGGACAGCTTCAGGTCCCGCCCGCCGGTGTTCAACCAGCCCCGTCCGCGCAGTTCGGGAGCCCGTACTCGTGCGCTCATGACCCCCAGTCTGCCCGACCGCGCGGCCCCGCCCGGCCGGCACCCCGCGCGGCCCCGGTCACACCCCGGGCGTACGACGGGGGCGGGGGCCACGGTGGTCCGCGGCCCCGCCCCCCAGGTTGTTACTTGGCGGCCGGCTTGAGGCAGAGCACCTTCTTCGGCACGTCGCCACGGAGGACGACGTGCGGCTGGGCCGGGTCGGCGCACTTCTCCTTGGCCTCGACCTTGGACACGATCGTGAACGATCCGGCCTCGCCGCAGGTGGCCGCCGTCGCGTTGCCGCCCGACTGCTTGACGCAGGAGCCGACGGCCGGGTCGAACGCCTTCGCGTTGTCGCCGCCCACCTTGCCGAGCAGCATGAGCAGCCCCAGCGGCACCGCGAGGATCAGCACGGCGGCCACCAGCACGGCGGCCAGCACCCGGCCGTTGCGGACCTTCGGCGGAGGCGCCTCGGCCTTCGGCGCGTCCGCCTCCGGCTTGAACGCGTCGAACCGGCCCTGCTCTTCCGGCTCCGGACCCCAGGCGGGGCCGGACTGCGACCCCTGCGCCGGGAACCCGACCTGCGTCGGCTCGCCGTACGGGGCGGGACCGTGGCCGGGCACCGCGCCCTGCACGGCGGTGGCCCCACCCATCGGGCCGCCGAACTGGTCACCCGGGCGGTCGCCCTCGTGCGGGCGGACGCCGTTGACGGGCCGGTTGCTGGCCGGCGGGTCCACGAACGACGGCACCCCGGGCGGGAAGGTCGGCGGGGGCGCGGCGCCGGCGACCCCGGCCACGCCAGCCACCCCGGCCGCCGGGCCGTCGCCGAAGCCGTGCTGCTGGCCGGCCGGCCGGTCCGGGCCGTCGAAGCGCGGCGGCCCGCCCTGCGGCCCCCGGTCGTCGAACCGCTGCTGCGGCCCGACGTCGTCGAAGCCGCGGTGCTGGTCGCGCCCGTCGAAGCCGTGGTGCTGGTCGCGCCCGTCGAAGCCGCCCGGGTGGTCGTGTTCGGAGCGTCGCTGCGGGCCCGGCTCGTCGAACCGGCCCGGCTCGTCGAACCGACCCTGGGCACCCGGCTCGTCGAAGCGGACCTGCGGGGCCGGCTCGTCGAAGCGGGACGGTGGCGGGTTGTGCTCGGTGCGGAACGGGCTCTCGTCCGCCGGCTCCGGCTCGTGGGCCGGCTCCGGTTGGGCGGGCCGGCCGTACACCCGGGGCTGCGGCGCGGGCGCGCCGCCAGGGTGCAGCGCCTGGTCGGTCGGTGGCATGACCCGGCTGGCCATCGGCACGGACGCGCTCGCCGAGACGCTGCCCACCGCGCCGGCTGCGGCCTCCCCGGCCTCCGCCGAGGGTACGGCGGCCCGGGCGGCCACCCCGGACTCGGGCGAGACCCGGGGCGCGGGCACGAACGGGCTGCCCTGCGGGTGTGGCTCCTCGGCACGGCCCCAGCCGGCGCCCGCCTCGGGCCCGTACGGCGGCGGGGCGCCCTCGCGGCCGGACGGCTCGCCGGCCGACGGGGCCTCGGTCGCCGGGGCGAACTGGGGAGGCGGTGCGTAATCGGCCGGTGGTGCGTAGTCGGCGGGCGGGAGGGCGGCCAGGCTGGCACCGGGCACGCGCTGCTCCTGCGGCGGCAGCGGCACGGCGTTGGCCGGCGAGATCCCCGGCCCGGGGGCCGGCTGGTACAGCGGACGGTCCTCGGACCGCTCGGGCTCCCAGCCGTTGCCGGCCTGCTGCGGCGCGGCGGTCTCGGCCTCGGTGCGCCCCCACGCCTCGCCGGGTGCCCACGGCTCGACGTCCGGCATTGCGGGTCGCTCGGACCGGTCGGCGCCGGGCCGCTGCTGCGGGCTCTCGCCGGGCGCACCCCAGGCGGGCGGCCCGTCCGTGCCGACGGAGGCGGCGGCCCGCGCCGGTGGTACGGAGGTCGGCTCGGCCGCAGCCCAGTCGGGAACCTCCGGCCGGTCGTCCTGCCGCTGCGGCACCGCTGCCGCGCCCCACGCGCCGGGCTGCCCCGACTCGTCGGGGGCGGGCCAGGCGTTCGGCTTCGGCTGCTCGTCGGCGCGGACCGCCGTGGGGGCCCATCCGCCGGAACGGGCGGGATCCTCCTGGGCGGAGACCGGGGAGCCGGCCGTCCAGCCGCCGGAGCGGGAGGCGTCGTCCGGTGCGGTCGTCCAGTCGGGGGGCGGCGTCGCCTGGCCGGGAACGCGGGCGGCACCCCGGGCGGCCTGACCTGCCTGGCCGGGCGTCTCGGACTGCTCGCTCCGGGGCCAGCCAGGGGAACCGGCGGCGGCGTCGGGCTGCTGCGGCGAGGCGTTCCAGCCCTCGGAACCCGCGGGGCCGTCGGCCTGTTGGCCGGCGTTCCAGCCGCCGGAGCGGGAGGCGTCGTCCGGTGCGGTCGTCCAGTCGGGGGGCGGCGTCGCCTGGCCGGGAACGCGGGCGGCACCCCGGGCACCGGGCTCGGCCTGGCCCCACGACGCCGGCGGCTGCTGCTCGCCCGGGCCGGCCCCCCAGGTCGGGGCCGGCTGCTCGGGCTGCGTCGCCCAGGCAGGCGGGGCCGGCTCTCCGTTCAGCGCGCTCGCGGCCGGGGCGGCGGCCCAGTCGGGGCCGGCCTGCTCGTTCTGCTGCCAGCCCGGCCCGGCCTGCTCGTTCTGCTCCCAGGCGGGCTGCGCTGCGGCGGGCGGCGGGTCCCAGGCAGCCGGGCGGTTCGGCTCCGGCTGCGGTGCTGGCACCTGGGCGGCACCCCAGGCGGCGGTCGGCGGCTGGTCACCCTGCGGAGCCTGGCCCCAGGGGGCGGTCGGTGGCTGGTCACCCGGTGCCGCGCCCCAGTTGGGGGTCGGTGGCTGGTCGCCTTGCGGCCCGACGCCCCAGGCGGCGGTCGGTGGCTGGTCGCTCTGCGGGGGCTGGCCCCAGGGGGCGGTCGGCTGCTGGTCGCTCTGCGGGGGCTGGCCCCAGGCGGGGGCCGGCTGCTGGTCGTTCTGGGTCGCCCAGGCGGGAGCGGGCGGGTGCGGCCGGGCCGCGGGGGGCGGGGGCGCCCAGCCCAGGTCAGGGTTGGCGACGCCGTACGGCGCCGGTGCGCCGGCGCCCGGCGACACCTCGTCCGGCTCCTGGCCGGGGTGGTGCGGGCCCTCGGACGTCATCGGTGCGCCTCCTCCATCACATGTCGGCCGCCGATGCCGACGGCGCGTCGGCGTGGGTGCCGGTGTGGCCGGCGGTGCCGGCCGTGGGGACTCCCCGCACCGTATCCGGTGGCCGCCCGCGGCATCCGGGGAGCACCGGCCGTCACTCCGCGTCGCCGGACGGTGTCGAGCAGCTTCTATCGGCGCGACGGGGTCCGGGCGGGCGGTTGACGACCGAGCCCCACCGTACCGGGCGGTGCGGCGAGGCGGAATCCCGGTGTCAATAGGCCCGAAACGCCGACGACCCGCCCGGGCGAACCGGGCGGGTCGTCGAACTGGAGGAGGGTGGAAGAAGTGTGGGGCGTCAGCTCATGTGACGCTGGGCGATGGCGAGGAGCTCCTCGCGGACCGCGGGCGAGTTGGCGGACCGCAGGGCGTGCTCGATGGCACGGGCCCGGCGGTTGGCGTCGCGGCGGTTGCGGATTCGCTCGATCATGCTCATCTGGGTTCTCCTCCTGGCTATTCGGTTGTCGACCCCTTGATGACTCAATTGAACCGCATCCGGGTCGGAACTTCCAACGATTATTAGGTGAGCTGAGACACCTGCCTAAGGATCGTAGGTCAACGGGGCGAGCTGGCGGCGCTTTCTTCTTCCAACGGCCACGGCCGGTGTGCCGGGTGTTCACCCTTGGCACACCGGCCGTGGCTGGTGTCGTGTGCCCGTCAGGTCCAGGCGAGCAGCGCCGCCTCCGGGTCGGCCAGGAAGTCCCCGATGTCGCGGAGGAACTTCGAGCCGAGCTCGCCGTCGATGATCCGGTGATCGAAGGAGAGCCCCAGCGTGGTCACCTGGCGTGGGCGGACCTTGCCCTTGTGCACCCAGGGCAGCTCGCGGACCGCGCCGAAGGCCAGGATCGCCGACTCACCGGGGGGCAGGATCGGCGTGCCGGTGTCCACCCCGAATACCCCGACGTTGGTGATCGTCAGCGTGCCGCCGGACATGTCGGCCGGCGAGGTCCGGCCGGCCTTCGCCGTCTGCACCAGGTCGGTCAGCGCGTCCGCCAGCTCACGCAGCGTGAGCCGGCCGGCGTCCTTGATGTTCGGCACGATCAGGCCGCGCTCCGTGGCCGCCGCGATGCCCAGGTTGACGTACTCCTTGACGACGATCTCGTCGCCGGCCCACGTCGAGTTGACCATCGGGTGCCGCCGCACCGCCAGCAGCACCGCCTTGGCGACCAGCAGCAGCGGCGAGACCCGGACGTCGCGCCACTCCCGCCGGCCCCGCAGCCGGTCCAGGGCCTTCATCGCCCGGGTCACGTCGACGGTCAGGAACTCCGTCACGTGCGGCGCGGTGAAGGCCGAGCGGGACATGTTCTCGGCGGTGAGCCGGCGTACCCCCTTGACGGGGATGCGCCGCTCGCGGTCCGCGCCGAACGCCGCGGCCGACGTGGCCGGCGCCGCGACCGTCGACGGCTCGGCCGCCGTCGCGGTGCCGCTCGCCGCCCGCTGTACGTCCTCCCGGGTGATCGAGCCCAGCGGCCCCGACCCGGTCAGCGAGCCGAGGTCGACGCCGAGGTCCTTGGCGAGCTTGCGCACCGGCGGCTTGGCCAGCACCAGCCCGCCGGGCCGCCCGTGGCCGTTCGCGGTCGCCGCCGCCGAGGCGGCAGGTGTCGACGTCGCGACAGGTGCCGCCGGGGTGGGCGGCGCCGCCGCGACGGGCGCGGGCGGAACGGGCGCGGCCGGGGCGGTGGCGGCCCGGCCCGGGGACGCGCCCTTGCGCGGGCGGCGCTTGGCCGGCGCGTTGCGCGGGCCGTAGCCGACCAGCACGGCGGTGCGCCCGCCCGGCGCCACGCCGCCGATCAGCCCCGGCTCGACCATGCCCTCCTCGGGCGCGATCTCGACGGCGGCCAGGGAGGCCGCCGACGGGGTCGGCAGGTCGGCGGACGGCGCGCCCGTCGTCGACGCCTCGACCGGGCCCGCGCCCGGGTCGGTGTCGATCGCGATGATCGGCGTGCCGACCTCGACCGTGCTCCCCTCCGGGTGGAAGATCGACCGCACCTGGCCGGCCCACTTGGCGGGGATCTCGACGGCCGCCTTCGCCGTCTCCACCTCCACGATCGGCTGGTTCAGCTCGATCGTGTCGCCCTCTTTGACCAGCCAGGCGAGGATCTCGCCCTCGGTCAGCCCCTCGCCCAGGTCGGGCAGGTTGAACTCCTTGATCCGCGACACCCCGCTCACCACCCGAAGGCGCGGTCGACGGCGTCGAGCACCCGGTCCAGGTCGGGCAGGTATTCCTCCTCCACCCGGGACGCCGGGTAGGGGGTGTCGAAGCCGGTCACCCGCAGTACCGGGGCCTCCAGGGAGTAGAAGCACTCCTCGGTGACCCGGGCGGCGATCTCCGCGCCCAGACCCAGGTTGCCCGGGGCCTCGTGCACCACCACGCACCGGCCGGTGCGCCGCACCGACTCGTACACGGCGGTCAGGTCCAGCGGGGAGAGCGTGCGCAGGTCGACGACCTCCAACTCCCGGCCGTCCTCGGCCGCGGCGGCTGCCGCGTCCAGGCAGGTCCGCACCATCGGCCCGTACGCCAGGACGGTGGCGTCCGTCCCGGCCCGCACCACCCGGGCCGAGTGCAGCGGGTACGCCGCCGACAGCGGGGCGTCGAGGTCGACCGGGCCCTTCTCCCAGTAGCGCCGCTTCGGCTCCAGGAAGACGATTGGGTCGTCCGAGGCGACCGCCTGCTGGATCATCCAGTATGCGTCCTGCGGGTTGGCGCAGGTCACGACCTTCAGGCCGGCGGTGTGCGCGAAGTACGCCTCCGGCGACTCCGAGTGGTGCTCGACCGCGCCGATGCCGCCCCCGTACGGGATGCGGATGACCATCGGGATGCGCACCTTGCCCTGCGAGCGGTAGTGCATCTTCGCCACCTGCGACACGATCTGGTCGTACGCGGGGTAGACGAAGCCGTCGAACTGGATCTCGCAGACCGGGCGGAAGCCGCGGATGGCCAGGCCGACCGCAGTGCCGATGATGCCAGACTCGGCCAGCGGGGTGTCGATCACCCGCTGGTCGCCGAAGTCCTTCTGGAGGCCGTCGGTGATCCGGAACACGCCGCCGAGCTTGCCGACGTCCTCGCCCATGATGACGACCTTCTGGTCGTGCTCCAGGGCCCGGCGCAGGCCGGTGTTGAGGGCCTTGCCGAGGGTGAGCGTCTCCGTGGCCATCAGTGGGCGCTCCCTTCGAACGACTCCAGGTAGCGGCTGAACTGCGCCCGCTGCTCGTCGAGCTCCGGTGAGCCGTGGGGATAGACGTGGTCGAACATCGTCACCGGCTCGGGGTTGGGCATGGCGAGCACCCGCTCGCGCAGGTGCACCGACTCGGCGCGGGCCTGCTCGTCGACCTCGGCGAAGAACGACTCGTCGGCGATCTTCTGCTTCTCCAGGAACGCCTTCATCCGGGCGATCGGGTCCTTGGCCTGCCAGGCCTCGACCTCGCTGGCGATCCGGTAGCGGGTCGGGTCGTCGGAGGTGGTGTGCGCCCCCATCCGGTAGGTGTACGCCTCGATCAGGCTCGGGCCCTGGCCGTGCCGCGCGTTGTCCAGCGCGTGCCGGGTCACCGCGTACGAGGCGAGCACGTCGTTTCCGTCCACCCGTACGCCGGGGAAGCCGAAGCCGCGCGCCCGCTGGTAGAGCGGGACGCGGGTCTGCCGCTCCAGGGGCTCGGAGATGGCGTACTGGTTGTTCTGGCAGAAGAACACCAGCGGGGCGTTGAAGACGCTGGCCCAGACGAACGCCTCGTTCACGTCGCCCTGGCTGGTCGCGCCGTCGCCGAAGTAGGCGATCACCGCCTCGCCGTCGTCGCCGCCGGTCTTGCCGTCCATGTGGACGCCCATCGCGTACCCGGTCGCGTGCAGGGTCTGTGCCCCGATCACGATCGTGTACATGTTGAACTTGAACTCGTTCGGGTCCCAGCCGCCCTGGTCGACGCCCCGGAACAGGCCGAGCGGCATGATCGGGTCGATGCCCCGGCAATAGAGCACGCCGTGCTCGCGGTAGGTCGGGAAGGCCATGTCCTGGCTGCGCAGCGCCCGCCCGGAGCCGACCTGCGCCGCCTCCTGGCCGAGCAGGCTGGCCCACAGCCCCAGCTCGCCCTGCCGCTGCAACGCGGTGGCCTCGGCGTCGAGCTTGCGGACCAGCACGAGGTCGCGGTAGAGCCCGCGGTACTCCTCGTCGGTGAAGTCGACGCGGTACTCCGTGCCGTCCGGCCCGAACGCGCTCTCGACGCGCTCTCCGGCGGGCGTGAGCAGCTGCACGAGTTCCGGGTCGCCGCCAGCCGTCGCGGCCGTTCGCTTGGCACGGGGTGCGGCTCGCCGGCCGCGGGTGGTGGTGACCCCGGGGTCGCCCTTTGCCATCCGTCTCTCCCTGTCGTGGTCTGCGCCGGCACCGGGGGTGACCCGCTCCGCGCAGTGCGTGCACCCGCCCGGCTGGTGCCGGACTGGTTCCTGGCGGCCGCGCCTAGCCCCGGTGAGGGTTGCCGCGCGGCGTGAGCCGGATTCCGTGCGAACCCGGTTCGGGAGCGCCGGCGTCGTACCGCGCCTGCCGCAGGGTGCGCGGAGGTCGTGGCTGCGTTGCCGTCGTGCCACAAATGATGGCAGAGGAGGTGAGCGCGCCCACAGTACGCCCGCCCCGGATTCCGGGGGCTGTCGGGTTTGTGGCTGGTGGGGGCGGCTGCCCTGGGAGGATCGTGAGTCGCCGGGGCGGGCCGGACAATTTGTGTGTCGACACGCGGTGGCTCCTGGTGAACTGGCCGTCACTGAGTCAAGCTGATGGAACCGGGCGGTCGTTTCATGGGCTTATGCCCGTTTTTGCCCTTGTGGGTCGCCCGGCCCGCATCGATGGTCGACGACGGACGAGGAGTGCGCGTGTCCCAGCCAGGCGAGGGTCCCACCGTGCCGCTGCTCGGCCGGCACCATGCGGCCGGGGGCAGCTACCGCCGGGTCGTCGGGGCGCACCGTGCCCCCGGCTCCGGTGGACCCGGGCGGGGATACCTCTTCACGGTCGCCCTGCTCGCCGGCACCGCCTCGATGCCGATCCTCGCCGCCATCAGCACCGGGTCGGCCACGGTGGGCAGCACCGCGCTCCCCGACAGCAGCACCCCGTTCATCCCCACGCGCTCCGTCGGGCCGGTGATCGTGCCGGCGACCGGCCAACCGGCGGTCGGCCCCTCCACCCCGGCGGGCACGACCGCGGTCCCGCAGACCGGGCTGCCCGGTCCGGGGCTCCCGCCGCCCGCGCCCGCGCCGATCGTGCCGGCCGCCTCCGACCGGTCGGACCCCGAGGCGGTGCACCGCCCGCCGCCCCGGGTGCCGACGCTGCCCCCGCCGCCCACCGTGACCCCGGCCCCCACCCCGACGCCGCACCCCTCCCCGGCCCCGGCGCCGACCGGGGAACCGGTGCCTCCGACCGAGCCGACGCCTCCGACCGAGCCGACGGCGACCCTCTCCGCCTCGGCCCAGGTGCCGACCCCGTCGTCGGGTGCCGAGCCGACCGCGAGCGCGGAGCCGACCGGCGGCCCCGGCCCGACGGCGACCGGGGAACCCGCCCCGGGTCCCGGGCCAACGGTGAGCGCCGAACCCGCCCCGCCTTCCGACGGGCCGGTCGCCCGCGCGACACCCGCTGCCGGGTCGTCCGCGTTCCCCGGGCCGCCGGCGTCACGCACGCCCCCGTCCGCCGTGCCCACGGCGCCATCGGCGGCTCCCACCGTGCGTCGGGCAGCTCCTTCGGCGCCCCCGGCGGCTCCCCGGGTGTCCCCGGCCGTGCCCGAGGTGGTGCCCAGCCCGCCCGCGCACCGCCTTCGGGTGGCCGCCCCGACCGGTCACCCCAGCCCGGCACCGCAGGCTCCGGCCGTCCCGCCCCGGCCTGCCACCACCGCCTTTCCCGTCGAGCCCGCCGCGGGTGACGACCGCCCGCCCGTCACCCGGTGAGGCCCGTCACCGCCGGCCGTCCCGGCCCTCATCAGGATCACGCTCGATCGGGGAAGGAGTGGCCTCGCGGCGGGACGGATGCCACTGCTTCCCGGATCGAGCGTGATCATGGCCAGGGCCCTCGGCGGGGACAGCACGGCGGGAAGCTCCGGTCGGGACCGCACCGCGGGAAGCTCCGGTCGAAACCGCACGGTGGGAAGCGACCGCACGGCAGGGAGCGACGGGGCTGAGCGGACCGCATCGCCCCCCAGCGGGAGGGGAGCCCTTCCACGCCACGGCCGTCCCGCCGGGCCCGGGCCTGCGCGCCGCCCGCCTGGCCACCGAGCTGACCGCGCCCGCCGTCCTGGTGACCCTGCTGACCATGCTGGTCGGCTGGTTCGGCGGGAACGGCGGCGCGCACGGGCTGGCCTGGGGGGTGCTCGCCACCGTCTTCGCCAGCGGGATCCCGTTCGCGTACATCGTCGGCGGGGTGCGCCGTGGGCGTCTCACCGACCACCACGTCGGCGTACGCGAACAGCGCCGGACGCCGCTGCTGTTCGGGCTCGCCTCGGCGGCGGTCGGCTGGGCCCTGCTCGCCGCGTTCGGTGCCCCCCGCCCGTTGCTGGCTCTGGTGGCGGCCGGCGTGGTGGGGCTGGTGGTGGCGGTGACCGTGAGCCACTGGTGGAAGATGTCGATCCACACGGCCGTGGCCACCGGCGCGGTGGTGGTGCTGGTGCTCACCTTCGGCCCGCTGCTGCTGGCCGCCGCGCCGGTGCCGGCGCTGGCCGGCTGGTCCCGGGTGCGGCTGCGGGCCCACACCCTGCCCCAGGTGCTGGTCGGTGGGGCGGTCGGCGGGCTGGTGGCGGGAGCCGTCTACGGCGCGTTGACCTGAGCGCCCGCCCCCCGGCCCGGGGCGCGCTGACCCGAGCGCCCGCCCCCGGCCCGGCCGAGTCCTACGACCAGGGCCGGGCCGGGGGCGGGCGGTGCGGCAGGGCCGGGCCGCGTCAGGCTGCGGCCGGGCCCGGTCAGGCGCTGCGGCCGGGCCGCGTCGGGTCAGGCCCCGTCAGGCGCTTTGGCCGGGGCCGCGTCGCGTCGGGTCAGGCCCCGTCGTCGGCGAGGCGGTGCCGGTTCGCCTCGATCCAGGCATCGAGCGCGGCCGGGTCGTCCGGGTCCACCCCGTCGGCCATCAGCTGGGCCACCGCCGCCGTGGCGGGGCTGCGGCGCTCACCGGTGGAGTAGAGCCGGGCGAACTCGGGAATCATCTCCTCGATGGCCGTGTCGGTGCGCTCCGCCGCCGCCTGCGGCAGCCCCTTGCGCCGGGCCGCGTACGCCGCCCAGCCGCGCAGCACCCGGGGCAGCATGGCGGCGTCGTCCATGTCGAGCACGGCCCGCCGGTGCACCCAGTCCAGCAGGAACAGCTCGGCGACCGTGGGGCTCCAGCGCAGCGCGTCGGCGTCGGAGAAGCTCGCCGCGTGGTCGAGCAGCAGGCTGAGGCAGAAGTGCAGCGAGGCCAGCCCCGCGTCGTCGGACGGGTCGAGGTCGTAGCGGGCTGCCTCGGGCGAGGCGAGGAACGCCCGGACCAGCTCCGTGCGCTGGTCGCCCGAGAGGGGCTCGGCGTCCCGGGTGGATCCGGCGGTCGGCGGAGGCAGCAGCGCCAGCCGGGCACCGGCCAGCGCCCGGTCCGTGGCGAGAGACCCCTCGGCGGGCAGCTCGCCCAGGTCGTCGGTGATGGCCAGGTGCCGGCCGACCTCACCGTGCATTCGGGCCGGGTCCTCCTCCCGGAACCACGTCAGCTCGTCGCCGTCGACCATCTCCCGGACCTGCTCGACGATGCGTCCCGCAGGGCCGCCCACGAAGACGTCCTTCGTGATGCCGATGTTGTGGTCGACCAGGGCCACCAGCGCGTGCTCGGGCCCGCCGGCCGCGTCGTCGTAGGCGAACGTGGCGAGGTAGGAGGTCTGGTCGCCGTACACGTCGCCGTAGCTCCAGGTGCCGGTGAGGCGCACCCGCCCGAGGTGCGCGGCCCAGGCGGGGGCCTGGGTGCCGGGGTTGACCTTCGCCGCGCCCTCGGCGTCGGGCACCAGGGCGGCGAAGACGGAGCGGATGGTCCTCGCCGCGGCCGTGCGGCGGCGGGAGGTGGCGGCGAGGAAGCCCGTGACGAACTCCCGGACGGCCGCCTCCCGGTCGGTCTCCGCGACCGAGTAGACGCTGCCGAGCAGCGCCGCGCCGAGCATCTCGGCATCGAGGGCGGTGTCGAGCCTGGTCACGTCGCGTGCGGCGTGCAGCACCGCGTCGTAGGGGGTTTGAGGCGTGGCCATGCGTCGACCCTACGCCCGCCGGCGGTCCCCGAACAGCGAAGAAAGACCGCGGTCGTCAGCGGCGGGCGGCCTCGTGCAGCGCCTGCCACGCCTGCCCGTGGCGGGCCAGCACCGCCCGCACCGGCTCCACCACGTGCTCCTGCCCGACCGCGCCGACGGCGAGGGTCAGCCGCTTCTCGGCCCGGCCGCGTGCCCGGCGGGCCGCCCACCGCACCACGGGCCTGGTGGACGCCGCCACCAGCAGCCCGGCGAGCAGGCCGCCGAGCAGCAGCACGGTGGGCAGCGGCGCCTCGCCGACCCGGGGATAGTCCAGGGCGGGCAGGCCGAGCGCGCGTAGCGCGTAGCCGAGCGCGAGCCAGCCGAGGCCGGCCGCAGCCGCGAGGGTGACCAGCCACTGCACCCCGCCGACGAGCCGCCACCAGGTGGGCCGGCGGTCCAGCCCGAGGTCGGTCTGCGCCACCGCGCGGTCCAGGGCGTCCGGCAGGTCGCCGAGCCGGGAGCGGGCGGCGGTGGTCACGGCGGTCGCCCACGGGTCGGGCAGTTCGGCGCCGGCGCGGTCGGCCACCGCCCGCACGGCCAGCCCCAGCGCCGAGCGCTGCGCGGCGGTCGGATCGGGTACGGAGGTCGCGGCGACCAGGCTCTCCGCCGGGTCCCCGGCGTCGCCGCCGGTGGGTGGGCCGGGCAGGTGCAGCCGGCGCAGCGGGTCGGGGCGCAGCCGCCGCCAACCCCGCACCAGCGGCCAGCCGGTGCTCGCGGCGGCCCGGTGCCGGTATGCCCCCTCGACCGCCTCCGCCACCGCCGGCACCCCGGCCGTGCCGGCCAGCGCCCGGGTCAGCCCCGAGGCGGGCCCGGCGTCCGGCACGTCGGTCGGGGGCTCGGCGGCGACCAGCTCCGCCAGCCCGGCGACGACCGTGTCGACGTCGCCGGCGAGGCGGCGCAGGGCGGCCTCCCGCTCGGCGACCGTGCGCTCAAGAGTGGCCCGCAGCTCGGCGATCCCGCCCGGGTCGACGGCGGCGGTGGCCAGCAGCGGCACCCCGCCCAGCCCGTCGGCGTCGAGCAGCCGGCGCAGGTCGGCCAGGACGCGGGGCAGCTCGGCCGGGGGCAGCCGGTCGGCCTGGTTGAGCACGACCAGCGTCACGTCCCGGTGCCGGTGGAACTCGCGCAGGTAGCTGGTGTGGACGACCCGGTCGGCGTACTTCTGCGGGTCGACGACCCAGATCACCAGGTCGACCAGGCCGAGCAGCCGGTCGACCTCCAGCCGGTGCGACCGCTGCACCGAGTCGAAGTCGGGCAGGTCGAGCAGGACCAGCCCGTGCAGGGCCGACTCGTCGTCGCCGTCGAGCGCGCTCTCCCGGACGAACCGGTGCCGGGGCAGCACGCCGGTCCAGTCGAGCAGCCGGGTCGCGCCGTCAAGCGGACCCCAGACGCAGGCGTGCGCCACGCCGGTGGTGGGGCGGCGCACCCCGACCGGGGACAACTCGAACCGGGCGAGCGCGTTAAACAGGCTCGACTTGCCGCTGCCGGTGGCGCCGGCGAGGGCGACGACGGTGTGGTCGCGGGAGAGCGCGAGCCGGGTGCCGGCCCGTTCGACGAGGGTGTGCGCGGGCACGAGCTGGGTGTCCGGGAGCTGGCCGTCGGCCGCTTCGAGGAACCGCCGGACGGCCGCGAGGCGGGCGATCAGCGCGTCCGGGTCGACCCGCTGGTCGCCGCGCAGCGCCTCGCGCACCCGGCCGACGATGTTCGGGCTCACCGCGCCCCACCCTCCGGGGCCAGGGCCGAGGGCAGGGCCGCCGCGCCGGCCGCCGCGAGGCCGCTGCGGCGCCGGGCCTGCTCGACCCGCTCGGCCGCCGCCCGCAGGGCGTCTCCGGCGTCGGCCGCCGGCCGGGCCGTCGCGGTGCGGGACAGGAACCGGGTGGCCTCGGCGTCGAGCAGCTCGCGGACCCGCGCCAGCAGGTCGCCCCGGGCCTTCGCGGCCAGCGTACGCACGGCCTGGTCGCCGAAGATCGCCTGGAGCACGGCCTGCCCGGCGACCGTCGTGCCGGCCCCCGTGGCGACCTCCAGCCCGGTCGGGATGAACGCGGTCGAGGCGAACACGGCGATCATCACGGCGAGCCCGGTGGCGTTGACCGCGTATGCGGCGGTGCGGGCGACGAACCGCCGGTCGGCCCCCTCGGACCGGACCAGCTCCAGCACCCCGCGTTGCCAGTCGCGGACCAGCCGTTCGGCGCGCTCGGGGAAGTCGGCGCCGGGGTGGGCCAGCGGCGGTTCGAGCAGGGCCGCCCCGGCGGGGTGCGCCCGCCACCCCGTGTACGCGTTCTCGGCCGCCTCGGCGGCGACCCCGCGCAGCAGCGTGACGAGCTGCGACTCGATGGCGTCGCGTAGCTCGGCGGCGGGCGCGGGCCGGCCGGTCACCGCCGCCAGCAGCCGGTCCCGCAGCCGGCCGATGCGCGCCTCCAGGGTGCGGAAGAACTCGCCGGTGCCGACGAACTCCTGCCAGCGGGCGAGCACCTCGCCGCGCAGCAGCCGGCCGTCGCGCAGCCCCTGCTCCACGGCGCGCTCGGCCCCCTGGTAGGCGGCCACGACCCGCTCGTCGAGGGCGTCGGCGGCATCCCCCTGCTCGTCGGCGGCGTCGGCCAGGCCCGCGACCGCCGGGACGAGCGCGCCCAGCGCGCCGTCGAGGGTCTGCCGGACGACGGCGGCGCGCGCCCCGGCGTCGGCGGCGAGCCGGGAGAACCAGCCGTTCAGCGGTTCGGTGACCTTGTCGGGCAGCAGGCCCTGGCCGTCGACCCAGGTCTCGGGGAGGACGAACAGGGGCGCCGCGCCGAGGCCCTGTTCGGCGAGCATCTCGGCCAGGTGGGCGGCGACCTCGTCGGTGGCCTCCACGGGCACCCGGTCGAGCACCATGGCGATCACCACCCCCCGGGCGCGGGCGGTGTGCAGCAGCTCCCAGGGGACCGCGTCGGCGTACCGGGCGGCGGTGGTGACGAAGAGCCAGAGGTCGGCGGCGGCGAGGAGCTGGCCGGCGAGCGCGCGGTTGGCGTCGACCACGGAGTCGATGTCGGGGGCGTCGAGGAACGCCAGCCCGGCGGGGAGCGCCGGGGCGGTGACGAGCTGGAGGGTGCCCGGGTCCTCGCTCGGCTCGTTGGTGCGGGTGAGGCCGGGCAGCAGCTCGCCCTGGCGGAACCAGCCGGAGTCGGCGGGGTTGCAGACGAGCACCGGCGAGCGGGTGGTCGGCCGGAGCACCCCGGCGGCGCTGACCCGGGCCTGGACGAGGCTGTTGACCAGCGTCGACTTGCCGGCGCCGGTGGAGCCGCCGACGACCACGAGCAGCGGCGCGTCGAGCCGGGCGAGCCGGGGCAGGAGATAGTCGTCGAGCTGCGCGGTGAGGCTCGCGCCGACCTGTCGGGCGGCCTCGGCCGAGGGCAGGGCGAGCGGGAAGCGGGCCGCGCCGATCGCGGCCCGCAGGGCGGTGAGCGCGGCGGGCAGGCCGTCCCCGGGAGGGCCGGGCGGGTCCTCCCCGGCATCCCCCGTGCCGGTACGGGCGGCGACGGCGGGCGAACCGGTTCCGATGGCGGGATCGCCGTGCGTCGTCACCGCTAAAGCGTGCCCGACCAACGCAAGGTAAGACAACCGGGCTCCCCCGAACGCGAGGTTGCGTCGGGTCGGCTCAACTCGACTTGACGATCGCCGTACGCGTGGCACTATTGAGTCAAGTTCACTCAACTTGTGGCGAGCGAGCGGCGGGACAGCCCCCGTCACCTGCTCCGACGCGAGAAGCCTCCAACGTAAGAAGCGAGGAAGCGAAGATGGCACGTGCGGTCGGTATCGACCTCGGCACGACGAACTCCTGCGTCAGCGTTCTCGAGGGCGGTGAGCCCACCGTCATCGCGAACGCTGAGGGCTCGCGGACGACCCCGTCGATCGTCGCGTTCGCCCGCAACGGGGAGGTCCTCGTCGGCGAGGTCGCCAAGCGCCAGGCGGTGACGAACCCGGACCGGACCATCCGGTCGGTCAAGCGGGAGATCGGCACCAACTGGACCGTCGACATCGACGGCAAGAAGTACACCCCGCAGGAGATCTCGGCCCGGACGCTGATGAAGCTCAAGCGGGACGCCGAGGCGTACCTGGGCGAGCAGATCACCGACGCGGTGATCACCGTCCCGGCCTACTTCAACGACGGCCAGCGGCAGGCCACCAAGGAGGCCGGCGAGATCGCCGGCTTCAACGTGCTGCGGATCGTCAACGAGCCGACCGCGGCGGCCCTGGCGTACGGGCTGGACAAGGGCTCCAAGGAGCAGACCGTCCTGGTCTTCGACCTCGGCGGCGGCACCTTCGACGTGTCGCTGCTGGAGCTGGCCGAGGGCGTCGTCGAGGTCAAGTCGACCAGCGGCGACAACCAGCTCGGCGGCGACGACTGGGACCAGCGGATCATCGACCACCTGGTGAAGACCTTCCGGGGCGAGCACGGCATCGACCTGGCCCAGGACAAGATGGCCCTCCAGCGGCTGCGCGAGGCGGCCGAGAAGGCCAAGATCGAGCTGTCGGCGGCCACCACCACCAACATCAACCTGCCGTACATCACGGCCGGCTCCGCCGGCCCGCTGCACCTGGACGTGACGCTCAGCCGCGCCGAGTTCCAGCGGATGACGCAGGACCTGCTGGACCGCTGCAAGGGCCCGTTCGAGCAGGCCGTCAAGGACGCCGGGATCAAGGTCGCCGACGTCGACCACGTCATCCTCGTCGGCGGCTCCACCCGGATGCCGGCCGTCACCGACCTGGTCAAGCAGCTCACCGGCAAGGAGCCCAACAAGGGCGTCAACCCCGACGAGGTCGTCGCCGTCGGCGCGGCCCTCCAGGCCGGCGTGCTCAAGGGCGAGGTCAAGGACGTCCTGCTGCTCGACGTGACCCCGCTGAGCCTGGGCATCGAGACCAAGGGCGGCATCTTCACCAAGCTCATCGAGCGCAACACCACCATCCCGACCAAGCGCTCCGAGGTCTTCACCACGGCAGACGACAACCAGCCGTCGGTGCTGATCCAGGTGTTCCAGGGCGAGCGGGAGATCGCGGCCTACAACAAGAAGCTCGGCACCTTCGAGCTGACCGGCCTCCCGCCCGCGCCGCGCGGCGTGCCGCAGATCGAGGTCACGTTCGACATCGACGCCAACGGCATCGTGAACGTGCACGCGAAGGACCTGGGCACCGGCAAGGAGCAGAAGATGACGATCACCGGCGGCTCCTCGCTGCCGAAGGACGACATCGAGCGGATGCGCCGCGACGCCGAGGAGCACGCCGAGGACGACAAGCGTCGCCGCGAGGAGGCGGAGACCCGCAACCTCGCCGAGGCGCTCCAGTGGCAGACCGAGAAGTTCCTCGCCGAGAGCGGCGACAAGCTGCCGGGAGAGAACCGGGAGCAGCTCAACGAGGCGCTCGGCGAGCTGCGCGGCGCGCTCGGCGGCCAGGACATCGACAAGATCAAGGCGGCCCACGAGAAGCTCGCGCAGGTCTCCCAGCAGGCCGGCTCGCTGCTCTACGCGTCGCAGCAGGCCGAGCAGGGCGAGCAGCCGGGGGCGGCGGGCCCGGGTGCCGGCGCGACCGGCGGTGCCAAGGCCGGCGGCGCCGACGACGTGGTCGACGCGGAGATCGTGGACGAGGACAAGAAGTGACGATCCGCCTCGGACACGTATCGACGGCCAAGGGATGAGGTAACCGCATGACGGAGAAGCCACGAGCCGCCGACCCGGTGGAGTCCGGGTCGACGCCGGGTGGCTCCGCGACCGCCGGGCAGTCCGCCGGTGAGCAGCCGCGGGTCGTCATCCGTGACAATCGCAAGATCAGCAAGTCCGAGGTGCCCGCCGCAGCCGACGCCGGGGCCGACACCCCGGCGGAGGGCCTGGTCGAGGACGCCGAGATCGTGGTCGACGAGATCGAGGTCGAGGCCGCCTCGGTGGACGGGCCGCCCGTCGTCGACGCCCCGGCCGAGCCGGTCGAGGGCGGCGCGCCGCCCACCGCGGCCCCGCTCGGGGCCGAGCTGGAGGCGCTGCGGGCCGAGCTGGACGAGCGGACCCGCGACCTGCAACGGGTGACGGCGGAGTACGCCAACTACCGCAAGCGGGTGGACCGGGACCGCAGCCTCGTCCAGGAGCAGGCGACCGGCTCGGTGCTCGCCGCGCTGCTGCCGATCCTCGACGACCTGGACCGCGCCCGCGAGCACGGCGACCTGGTGGGCCCGTTCGGCACCGTCGCCGAGCAGCTCACCACCGCGCTGGGCAAGTTCGGCCTGTCGGCGTTCGGCGAGCAGGGCGACCCGTTCGACCCGACCCGGCACGAGGCGGTGGCCCACCAAACCTCTGCCGACGTGACCGAGCCGACCTGCGTGCAGGTCATGCGCCGGGGCTACCAGCTCGGCGAGCGGCTGCTGCGGCCGGCCATGGTCGCGGTCGCCGACCCGGAGTAGTGCCGACCCGTGTCGTCCCGCCCGCCCGCACCGGGCGGGCGGGACGTCCGGGGTACGTCCCGTGGAAGGGGGTGGACCGGTGAGTACCAAGGACTGGATCGAGAAGGACTACTACGCCACGCTGGGCGTGCAGAAGTCCGCCTCCTCGGACGAGATCAAGAAGTCGTACCGGAAACTGGCCCGGGAGTCGCACCCGGACCACAACCCGGGCGACACCGGGGCCGAGGAGCGGTTCAAGGCCGTGTCCGAGGCGTACGCGGTGCTCGGCGACGAGGCCAAGCGCCGAGAGTACGACGAGATGCGCTCGCTGTTCGGCTCGGGTCAGTTCCGGCGCAACGCCCGGGGTCCCGGCGGGCCCGGCGGGCAGCCGTTCGACGTGTCCGACCTGTTCGGCGGCGCGGCGGGCGGCGGTGACCGGCGCTTCGGCGGGGCCGGCTTCCAGGACCTGTTCAGCTCGATCTTCTCCGGCGGCGGCGCCGGCGGCCCGGCCCGCGCCCGCGGCCCGGCGAAGGGCCGGGACATCGAGACCGAGGTGGCGCTCGACTTCGGCGACGCGGTACGCGGGGTCACCCTCCCGCTGACCCTGCGCGCGCCCGGGATCTGCGACACGTGCGCCGGCAGCGGGGCGAAGCCGGGCACCTCGCCGGTGACCTGCCAGGTCTGCCACGGCGCCGGGGTGACCAACCGCAACCAGGGGTCGTTCAGCTTCTCCGAGCCGTGCCGCAACTGCCAGGGCGTGGGGACGGTCGTCGAGGAGAAGTGCCCGGAGTGCCACGGCACCGGCGGGGTCACCAAGACCCGCACGCTGAACGTCCGCTTCCCCGCCGGGGTGGCCGACGGCCAGCGGATCCGGCTGAACGGGCGCGGCGAGCCGGGCGAGCGCGGCGGCCCGGCCGGCGACCTGTACGTGCACGTCAAGGTGCGGCCGGACGAGCTGTTCGGGCGTACCGGGGACGACCTGACCCTGACCGTGCCGATCACCTTCCCGGAGGCCGTGCTCGGCACGGACCTGCGGGTGCCCACGCTCGACGGCACGGTGACCCTGCGGGTCCCGCCGGGCACGCCGAGCGGCCGGGTGCTGCGCGCCCGGGGCAAGGGCGTCGTGCGCCGCGACGGAAAGGCCGGTGACCTCCTGGTCACCCTCGACGTGGTGGTGCCGGCGGGGGTGTCCGACGAGGCGCGGGCGGCGCTGGAGGCGTTCGCCGAGCAGACCCCGCCGGCCGCCCGGGAACATCTCGACGCCCGGGTGCGTCGGTTCAGTTGAGCCTGCTGGAGTGTGTGCGGAGGTGAGCGGGGATGGCGGGAGAGCACGTCGGCTCGGGTGACCCTGCCTACGAGGCCAAGGTGCTGATGATCTCGGTCGCGGCGCGGATGGCGGGGATGCACCCCCAGACCCTGCGCCAGTACGACCGGCTCGGCCTGGTGCAGGCCGGCCGGGCGGCCGGCGGCGGGCGTCGCTACAGCGTCCGGGACGTGGTGCTGCTGCGCGAGGTGCAGCGGCTCAGCCAGGACGAGGGCGTCAACCTCGCCGGCGTCAAGCGGATCATCGGCCTGGAACGCCTGCTGGAGCAGGCCCAGCAGCGGATCGCGCGGCTGGAGGCCGAGCTGGACGCCGCGTACCGGCGGGTGGCGGAGCTGGAGTCCCTCGCCCGGTTCCCGGGCAGCGACCTGGTGCCGACCAACCGCACCTCCACCGCCCTGGTGGTCTGGCGTCCCCGGCGCGACCGCTGACCCACCGATCACCCCGTCGGAGCCCCACCGGCCCGGTCCGCTTCCCGGAACCCCGGCGCGGGCCGGGCCGGCTCCACTAACCTGCGAATCAGGGCCGGCCCGATCGATCCGGGGCTGCCGCGCTGGCGAGGGGGAGCCATGTCGGAGCAGGCCAGGGAGGTCGCGCAGCAGGCGGAGGAGCGGCTCGACCGGGTCGCCAAGGCCGCCCGGCAGCAGTTCGACAAGATCACCGGGGGGCGGTTCACCGACAAGGTGCGGGAGGGCCGGTTCGCCGAGCGGGGCGACGATGCCGACCGGGGGCGGGCTGACCGGCGCTCGGAGCAGGGCGCGTGGGGCGAGCAGCGGGGCGGATCGGCCGCCTGAGGACGCCCCGGCGTCAGCCGATGCGGCGGTTCTCCCGGACCAGGCCGCCCTCGCACCAGTCCCGGTAGACGAACAGGTGCGGGCGCGCCAGCAGCACGCGGCTGTTGTGCGCCCACGTCCGCATCAGCTCGTCGCCGGTCCGCTCCGACTGCTCGACCAGCTTGCGGAAGCGCCGCTTCGGATGGGCGCGGAAGTTCGTCCGGATGCCGTCGGCGGCGTAGATGTAGAGGCAGTGCAGCGCGAACCGGCGGGCCGGGCAGGCCGGGTCCATCGCCAGCTCGAAGAGGGTCTGCACCAGGTGGTCCCCGGAGACCAGCAGGTCCCAGTCCGGCGGCATCGACGTCAACGGCACCGAGTCGGGGTGGTACGCCCACGCCCGCAACTCCGCCGGGGACGGGTCGACGGGGTTGGCGAAGCCGTGGAACGTCGAGTCCTGCACGCTCACCGGCCAACCTTCCGCTCCCGCCCGAGGGCGGCCGGCCGACCGGCCTCCCGCGGACCCTTGCTGCTGGGGCGAACGGTAACCCGGCCCGTCGACCAGGGGGAAGGGGCTCCCAGCACAATTCGGCATCCGATGGACGCGGGGCGGGGCCGGCCGTACGGCCGACCCCGCCCCCGGCGGGACGAGACTGAGTGTCGACTCAGTCGGTGGTGACCAGCGGCTCGGCGCGCTGGGCGACGGCCCGCTGCCGCAGCCACACCTTGAACCAGGCGAAGTCGGGCAGCCGCGCCAGCATCGGCCCGGTCACCACGGTGATCAGCACGTACGCGGTGGCCAGCGCCGCCAGCTTCGGCTCGACGCTGCCGGCGGCCACGGCGAGCCCGGCGATGACGATGGAGAACTCGCCGCGCGGCACCAGGGCCAGCCCGGCCCGCCACCGGCCGGGTTCCTTGATCCCCACCCGCCGGGCGGCCAGGTACCCGGTCAGCGTCTTCGTCCCCATCGTCACCACGGCCAGCGCGAGCGCCGGCAGCAGCACGGGCGGGATGTCCCGGGGGTCGGTGACCAGGCCGAAGAAGACGAAGAACACCGCCGCGAACAGGTCCCGCAGCGGGGAGAGCATCTCGGTGGCGTGGTGCGCCACGGGGCCGGACAGGGCGATGCCGACGAGGAACGCGCCGACCGCCGCCGACACCTGGAGCTTCGCCGCGACGCCGGCGACCAGCAGGGTGAGCCCGAGCACGCCGAGCAACAGCGCCTCTGGGTCCTTCGCCGACATGGCGGAGGAGATCAGGTGGCCGTACCGGATCGCCACCACGAGCACCAGCACGACGGTGCCGACGGCGACGCCCAGCGCGATGCCGCCGCCGAGCAGGCCGGTGCCGGCCAGTACGGCGGTGAGCAGCGGCAGGTAGAGCGCCATCGCCAGGTCCTCGATGACCAGCACCGACAGCACCACCGGCGTCTCCCGGTTACCGAGCCGACCCAGGTCGGCCAGCACCTTGGCGATCACGCCCGAGGAGGAGACCCAGGTGATGCCGGCCAGCACGATCGCGGCCACCCAGTCCCAGCCGAGCAGGAAGGCGAAGGCCGCGCCGGGCAGCGCGTTGAACACCCCGTCGATCACGCCGGCGGGCGCCGCCGAGCGCAGGTTGCCGACGAGTTCGCCGGCCGAGTATTCCAGGCCGAGCATGACCAGCAGCAGGATCACGCCGATCTCGGCGCCGACGGCGAAGAACTCCTCGCTGGCGGTCAGCGGCAGCACGCCGCCGTGGCCGAAGACGAGCCCGGCGAGCAGGTAGAGGGGAATGGGGGAGAGGCCGATCCGCCGCCCGAGCCGCCCCAGCAGCCCGAGCAGGAACAGCAGCGCACCGACCTCGATGAGCAGCGTTGTGGTCTCGTGCATCCGCGCCTCAGCCGTCCGGGTCGCTGTCGGCGAGGATGGCGGTCACGCCGTCGAGCCCCTTGCGGGTGCCGACCACGACCACCACGTCACCGGCGTCGAATCGGAAGGCCGGGTCGGGCGAGACGATCACCTCGCCCTGGCGCAGCACCGCGACGATCGAGGCGCTGGTCCGGGTGCGGGCCTTCGTGTCGCCGAGCCGCCTGTTGACGTACTTGGAGCCGGCGGGGAGGGCGATCTGCTCGGTGAGCAGCCCGGCTGCCTGCTCGCGCAGCCCGGAGAGCTGGCCGAGCATCAACGACGCGCCGAGGATGTCGGCCAGCGCCTCCGCCTCGTCGTCTGTCAGCGGTATGTCGTGCTGGCAGGAATCGGGATCATCGGGGTCGTAGAGGACAAGGTCCCGGCGGCCATTGCGGTGGGAAACCACACCAAGCCGGCGCCCGGATTCCGTCATCAGGTCGTGACGCATTCCGATCCCGGGTAGGGCAGTCTGTTCGACACGTACTCGCACGGCGTCAGGCTACCGGTTGGGGGGTAGGCCGATGACTCGTCGGTTCGGCCGTAGGACGGTCGCGCTGCTGCTCGCGGCCCTGCTGACCGGCTGCTCGATCGGCGACGTCCGTCGCCCGCCGCCGGACCGCGCCGTCCCGCCGCCCCGGTCGCCCGCGATCCCACCGACGCCGTCGCCCCCGGCCACCGCCGTCGAGTTGCGCGAGGTCCGGGTCCCGGTCGGCAAGGGGTACGACTTCCCGTACGTCGAGTTCGTCACCGCCGAGCAGGCGTACGCCCTCTTCTCCGGCTGCCCGGCCCGGCCGGCGGCGCGGGACTGCCCGGCGGTGCTCTACGCCACGGTCGACGGCGGCCGGTCCTGGCGGCGGCTCGTCCTTCCCCGCGTCGTTGCCGAGCACCCGCAGCTCTACGCCGCCCCGGGGGTGCTGGCGCTGCTCGCCGAGCCGCACGGCTGGTACACCTCCACCGACGGCGGGCACACCTTCGCGCACACCGCGCAGGAGCCCGTCGCGTGGCGGGCCGCCCAGGGCCGGTTCCAGATCGACGAGGCCACCGGCCGGGTGGCCCGCTGGGAGGGCCGGCGGGCGACGCCCCTGCCCGCCCAGCCGTCCGTGCGGGATCCGCACGGCGTCGTCGAGGCCCGTGGCCTGCTGGTGGTGGCCGGCGTCGACGGCGGCAAGCCGTACGCCGCGGTCTCGGCGGACCGGGGGCGCACCTGGCAGCGGACCCCGGTGCCGACGCCCGGCGGCGAGGTCGGGGTGCTGCGGCCGACGGTCGGGCCGGACGGCGAGGCGCGCCTGGTCGGCTGGCCGCCGGACCGTACGGCGTTTCCCTTCCTCTGGCGCTACCTGGGCCGGTGGGTGCCGGTGCTCGCCACGGGGCATCCCGCGCGGGCGAGCTCGGTGGTGCCCCTGACCACCGGCCGGTTCGCCGTCAACGGCCCGGACGGCGTGGGCGTGGTGGCCGACGGCCGGTACGGCCCGCTCGACTGGCCGGTCACCCCCGAGCACCACCTGACCCTGCTGGCCGACGGCACGCTGGTGGGACGCGCCGCCGACGAGGTGCTGCTGGCCGCCGGGCCGGTCGGCGACCGCCGCTGGGCGCGTGTGGTGCTGGCCCCGGCCTGACCGGGCATGCCGCGCGCCCGCGGGCCGGGCGGCCCGTGCCGTGCCGCCACCTCGCCTGGGGCTGGGGGTGGGACTCGTTGCCGCGCCTAGGGAGCTGAGTCGTTTGTGCTATCAGGCCCGCTGGCCAGGCCGCCCTCGATGAGGGAACGAGTGGCCTCGATCGCGGAACGAGTGGCCTCGGAGCCGGCGCGACGCCACTCGTTCCGCGATCGAGCCTGATCTTGCGCGCCTTCGCCGCCCGCCGCCCCTCGCCCGCCGCCCGAGAGGCCGGCCGGGCGTGCGGGCCAGGCTGGGCGGCCCGCGTGATGGCGTTGGTGACTCAGCTCCCTAGCGGTCGCACCGACCAGGTGCCGCCCCGCCGTCTCGGCCGCCCCGGGCTGAAGTGACTCAGGTCACACGGGCAAGGTTGAGCGGAATAGGCTCAACTCTGGTTGTGTCCTTCCTAGTGGACACGCCGATCCGGGGGAGCCCATGAACACGGAACGTCTCACCACCAAGAGCCGCGAGACCATCACCGGTGCCGTCGCGCTGGCGAACCAGCGCGGTCACGCCACCGTGGAGCCCTGGCACCTGCTGCTGTCGCTGCTGAACACCCAGGGGTCGACCGCCGCCGGCCTGCTGCGCGCCGCCGGGGCCGACCCCGCCGAGTTGCGCCGGGCCGCCCAGCGCGCCGTCGACGCCCTGCCGGCCGCCCGGGGCTCCAGCATCGCCGAGCCCACGCTGGCCCGCGAGTTCGTCAACGCCATCGGCGCCGCCGAGCAGATCGCCCGGCCGCTCGGCGACGAGTACACCTCGACCGAGCACCTGCTCGCCGGCCTGGCCCGGGTGGGCGGCGCGGTCGCCACCGCGCTGCGCAGCGCCGGCGCGACCGAGGAGAGCCTGGTCGCCGCGTTCCCGACCGTCCGGGGCGGGGACCGCCGCGTCACCACCGCCGACCCGGAGCAGACCTACCAGGCCCTGGCCAAGTACGGCGTCGACCTCACCTCCAGCGCCCGCGACGGCAAGATCGACCCCGTGATCGGCCGGGACTCCGAGATCCGGCGGGTCATCCAGGTGCTGTCCCGGCGTACCAAGAACAACCCGGTGCTGATCGGCGAGCCCGGCGTCGGCAAGACGGCGATCGTCGAGGGCCTGGCGCAGCGGATCGTGGCCGGCGACGTGCCCGAGTCGCTGCGCGACAAGAAGCTGGTCTCGCTCGACCTCGGCGCGATGGTGGCCGGCGCGCAATACCGGGGCCAGTTCGAGGAGCGCCTCAAGTCCGTGCTGGAGGAGATCAAGAACTCCGACGGCCAGGTCATCACGTTCCTCGACGAACTGCACACCGTCGTCGGCGCGGGCAAGGGCGAGGGCTCGATGGACGCCGGCAACATGCTCAAGCCGATGCTCGCGCGCGGCGAGCTGCGAATGGTCGGCGCGACCACCCTCGACGAATACCGCGAGCACATCGAGAAGGACCCGGCCCTGGAGCGCCGCTTCCAGCCGGTGCTGGTCGGCGAGCCGACGATCGAGGACACCATCGGCATCCTGCGCGGGCTCAAGGAGCGCTACGAGGTGCACCACGGCGTACGCATCACCGACGCCGCCCTGGTCGCCGCCGCAGCCCTCTCCGACCGCTACATCACCGACCGGTTCCTGCCCGACAAGGCGATCGACCTGGTCGACGAGTCGGCGTCCCGGCTGCGCATGGAAATCGACTCCCGGCCGGTCGAGGTGGACGAGATCGAGCGGGCCGTGCGCCGCCTGGAGATCGAGGAGATGGCGCTGGCCAAGGAGCCCGACGCCGCCTCCGCCGAGCGGCTCGACCGGCTACGCAAGGAGCTGGCCGACAAGCGCGAGCAGCTCACCGCCCTGTCCGAGCGCTGGCAGACGGAGAAGAGCCACATCACCAAGCTCTCCACGGCCAAGGAGGAGCTGGAGCGGCTCGGCGGCGAGGCCGAGCGGGCCGAGCGCGACGGCGAGCTGGAGCGGGCCGCCGAGCTGCGTTACGGCCGCATCCCCGCCCTCAAGGCCGACCTGGCGAAGGCCGAGGAGGAGCTGGCCCGGCTCCAGGCCGACGGCGCGATGCTCAAGGAGGAGGTCGGCGCGGACGACATCGCCGCCGTGGTCGCCTCCTGGACGGGCATCCCCGCCGGCCGGCTCCTCGAAGGCGAGACCGCCAAGCTGCTGCGGATGGAGGAGTCGCTGGGCGCGCGCGTGGTCGGCCAGGCCGAGGCCGTCTCGGCCGTCTCCGACGCGGTGCGCCGCGCCCGGGCCGGCGTCGCCGACCCGGACCGCCCCACCGGCAGCTTCCTCTTCCTCGGCCCGACCGGCGTCGGCAAGACCGAGCTGGCCAAGGCGCTCGCCGAGTTCCTCTTCGACGACGAGCGGGCCATGGTCCGCATCGACATGAGCGAGTACGGCGAGAAGCACTCCGTCGCCCGCCTGGTCGGCGCCCCGCCCGGCTACGTCGGCTACGAGGAGGGCGGCCAGCTCACCGAGGCGGTGCGCCGCCGGCCGTACTCGGTGATCCTGCTCGACGAGGTCGAGAAGGCCCACCCCGACGTCTTCGACGTGCTGCTCCAGGTGCTCGACGACGGCCGGCTCACCGACGGCCAGGGCCGCACGGTGGACTTCCGCAACGCGATCCTGATCCTCACCTCCAACCTCGGGTCGTCGGTGATCAGCGACCTGACGCTGACCGAGGAGCAGCGCCGGGAGGGCGTCCTCGCGGTGGTCCGGTCGCACTTCAAGCCGGAGTTCCTCAACCGGCTCGACGACATCGTGGTCTTCGCCGCGCTGCTCGGCGACGACCTGCGGGCCATCGTCGACATTCAGCTGATGCGGATGCGGAAGCGACTCGCCGACCGTCGGCTGACGCTGGACGTCAGCGAGGCCGCGCGGGGGTGGCTCGCCGAGCACGGGTACGACCCGATCTACGGCGCCCGCCCGCTGCGCCGGCTGGTGCAGTCCGCCATCGGCGACCAGCTCGCCCGGGCGCTGCTCTCCGGCGCGATCCGCGACGGCGACACGGTCCAGGTCGACCTGGCCGACGGCAAGGACGGGCTGACGGTCGCCGCGGCCTGACCCGCTGGCGTGAATGTTAATAGGGGCCCCCTGCACAACGTTTTGCGTTAACAGGGGGCCCTTCCTTCTAGGGGGTTAGGGATGGGCGAACCGCTCGACGCGGCCGTGCGGGAGTTGGCGGGCGCCGACACGCTCGCCTTCGGCGGGGTCGGCTTCGCCGGCACGGTGCTGCCGGAGACCGAGGCGTACTTCGAGGTCGAGCGGCAGCTCGACGCGCACCCGGAACAGGCCCGGCGGAAGGTCGACTGGCTGCTGGCGCACGGCTCGCCCGCCGGCCGGGCGTACGCGGCGACCCTGCTGGGGCGGGTCGACCCGGCCGCCGCCCGTGCCGCCTGGGAGGCGCTGCGCGGCTCCGACGCCGAGCTCGTCACCTTCGCCGGCTGCATCATGGGCCGGACCAAACTCGGCGAGTACGCGAACACGCAGCTCAACCGGCCCGAGGACGGTACGTAACTGAGCCATCACTCAACTCCGCTCGGGTTTCCCCACGTGCGCGGGGTTGTTACCGTCTCCGCCGACGCGACTGGGGAGGCGATCGGGTTGAACGGTTCGGTGGCGTATCTGGTGACGGCGGCGGGCTGCCTCATCGCGGTGGCCGGTGTCGTCATCGCCGTGGTGGCGATGCAGCGCTCCCGCAGGCGCACGGGTGGGCGGCCCGGCCCGGTGGACCCGTTCCGGGACCGCGACGCCGACGCGCTGCGGGGCGACCCGCGCCGGCTGAGCCCCGGCGACATCGTCGAGATCCGCGGCACGTCGTACGGGGTGCGCGGCTCGGTGCTGCTCAAGGAGGGCAGCTGGACCTGGTCGGAGCACCTGCTCGACGACGCGGCCGGCGGCCAGCTCTGGCTCTCCGTCGAGGAGGACCCGGACGTGATCATGGTGCTCTGGACGACCGATCCGGCGCTCACCATCACCCCGGGCGCGCCGAGCATCGACCTCGACGGCCACCGGTACGTCAGCAAGGAGGCCGGGCACGCGCGGTTCACCGCCACCGGCAGCACCGGCCTCGACCCGTCCGGCGCGATGCGCTACCACGACTACCGGGGCCCGGGGAGGCTGCGGCTCTCCTTCGAGGCGTACGGCAACGCCGCCTGGGAGGTGGCCCGGGGCGACGAGCTGCACCGCTCCGACGTGATGATCTACCCGCAGGCCGGCACCGGGAAGGTGAGCTGACCCGTGCTGGTCACCCTCGACGCCCCGTACGTCGACACCAGCGCCGCCGACCTCAGCCTCGCCCTCGGCGACGGCGAACGACCCGCGCTGCACGTGCTCGACCTCGACCTGCCCGGCGGGATCCGGCTGCGGCTGCGGCTGCTCGGCGCGTCCCACCAGGTGGTGCTGCGCGCGCCCGGCACCGAGCTGACCGAGACCGTCGCCTGCCTGCCCGGCCGCCCGCCCGAGCTGCCCGCCACCCGGCTGGACGAGGCGAACGGCTACCGGTTCACCGCCACCGTGATGCGCCCGGCCGGGGCGGAGCTGAGCACCCGGGTCGCCGCGCTCCGCGCCGAGCTGGCCGGCGACCCGTACGCGCTGGTCGGGGTGTTTCCCGGCGACGCCGACGCGGTGACGGCCCTCGCCGTGCGCACCGACCCGCCGGACGGGGCGGTCGGCTGGCGCACCTGGCACGCGTACCCCCAGACCAACGAGCTGGTCCTGACCGAGACGGTGGTGTCCCTATGACGTACCGACGCTGGTTCGTGGTGGGAACGGCGGTCGCCGTGGTCGGCGCGCTGCTCGCCGCCTTCGCGATCTTCTACGGCAACTTCTCCCCGCGCGGGTACGTGCAGGACCGGTACCACCGGGCGACCAGCCGCGACATCGGCAGGGACGCCGTGGCGTACACGTCGACGAAGACGCCCAGCCAGGTCGCCAAGGAGGTCACCGACGCCTGGCAGCCGGCCGACCAGTACGTCGACGGCAGCGGCGTCTACCTGCGCTACGACGACGACTCGGTGGTGATCCTGCCGATCGCCGCCGGCTCGGTGATCCTGCTCGAACGCCTCACCACCGCCTACCCCCGTTACCACTCGACCGTCGGGTCGCACTGGGGCTGGGGACGCGGCAGCACCGTCCGGGGCGGCGGCCCCGGCGCCGGCAAGTAGCCCGACGAACGCCCCTCACCCTGGAGTGTCCCCCTTGCAGAACCTCGTCACCGATCTGCTGGTCACCCTCGCCTACGGCGTGGTCGGCGTCGTCCTGATGGGCGTCGGCTACGGGCTGGTGGACGTGGCCACCCCCGGCAAGCTGCACGAGCTGATCTGGACCGAGCGCAACCGCAACGCCGCCCTGCTGCTGTCGTCCAACCTGCTCGGCGTCGGCACCATCGTGGTCGCCGCGATCGTCGCCAGCGAGGACGACTTCGTGCTCGGCCTCGTCGGCGCGGCGGCGTACGGGATCGTCGGCCTGGTCATCATGGCCGCCGCGTTCCTGCTGCTCGACGCCGTGACCCCGGGGCGGCTCGGTGAGCTGCTGGTCGACCCGGAGCCGCACCCCGCCGTGTGGGTGTCCGCCGTCGTGCACCTCGCCACCGGCGCGATCATCGCCGCCGCGATCAGCTGATGGCCGCCGGCAAGCACCCGGGCGGCGGGCGGCCCGGCCAGCCGGCGACGGCGAAGAAGTCGTCCGCCGCCGGCGGCTGGGTCATCGCGCTGGTGACCGTCGTCGGTGTCGGCGGCTGCATCGGCATCGGCGTGGCCAACGGCGACTCCGGCGGCACCACCGTCTCCGCCCCGGCGGTCGACGAGCGGGCCGACACCGTGCCGATCCTCGCCCAGGCCGCCGACAGCCAGGGCATCTGCTATGGCTGGCGACTGGAGAGCTGGTACGGCGGCTCCGACCCGGTCAGCGTCGGCTCCAACCTCGGCGACGGGGTCCCCGTGGTCGACGACCCCGCCTGCCCGCGCTGGGTCGAGGTGACCGCCGAGGTCCGCTACACGTCGGAGAGCAGCGAGAGCAGCGACTCGGCGGTCGTCGACGTGACCGGTTCGCCCGACATCGACCGCGCAGACCTGTACGCCGTCGAGACCGGCCTCGCCCGCTTCGGCCTCGACTCCGACGTGTTCGTCGACGACCCCGGCTGGGCGGTCTGCCGGGCCGCCGTCGCGTTGCCGCTGCTGCTCGCCGAGACCGGCGTGGTGCGGCCCGCCGCCGCCCCCAGCGCGCAGCCCGGCGCGACCGCCGCCCCGCTGCCCGACGCCGGCAGCGACTTCTGGCGGGACCGCTGGGGTTGGCTCCTCGCCACCGGCGGGCTGCTGCTGGTCACCGCGCTGCTGTTCACCGTCGGCTTCGTGCAGCGGGGCCGGCAGCGGGCGGCGACGCCCGCCGGACGTACCTCGGGGAAGGCGTGACCACCGAGACGCCGGCGGCGGTCGACGGCGACGCCCCCGCCGCCGGCCGGCCGCGTTGGCGGCTGGCCCGCTCGGCGGTGCTGGTCGCGGTCTTCGTCTGCGCCGCCTGCGGCCTGGTCTACGAGCTGGCCCTGGTCGCGCTCGGCAGCTACCTGATCGGCGACACCGTCGGGCAGGCGTCGATCGTGCTCGGCGTGATGGTCTTCGCGATGGGCGTCGGCGCGCTCGCCGCGAAGCCGTTGCAGTCCCGGGCCGCCGCCGCGTTCGCCGTGGTCGAGCTGATCCTCGCCCTGCTCGGCGGGCTGTCGGTGCTCGGCCTCTACGCCGCGTTCGCCTGGCTCGACCTGTACGGCCCGGCGCTGGTCGGCACCGCGTTCGTGCTCGGGCTGCTCATCGGCGCGGAGATCCCGCTGCTGATGGTCATGCTGCAACGCATCCGGGAGCAGTCCGCCGGGAGCGCCGTGGCCGACCTCTTCGCCGCCGACTACGTCGGCGCGCTGCTCGGCGGGCTGGCCTTCCCGTTCCTGCTGATCCCGGTCTTCGGGCAGCTCAAGGGCGCGCTGGTGGTCGGCGCGGTGAACGCGGTGGCCGGCGTGGCGCTGGTCTGCACCGTGTTCCGGGCGGAGCTGAGCCGCCGGGCGCGCGTCGCCGTCGGCGCGGGCTCCGTTGTGGTCGCGCTCTGCCTGGGGTACGCCTGGATCACCGCCGCCGACTTCGAGGTGACCGCCCGCCAGCAGCTCTACCGCGACCCGGTGGTGCACGCCGAGCGCAGCCGCTACCAGGAGATCGTGCTGACCCGCTCGGTGCGGGAGGTCGGCCACGCCGACACCGACCTGCGGCTGTTCCTCAACGGCGACCTCCAGTTCAGCTCGATCGACGAGTACCGCTACCACGAGGCGCTGGTGCATCCGGCGCTGAACGGCCCGCGCGGGGAGGTGCTGGTGCTGGGCGCCGGCGACGGGCTCGCGGTGCGGGAGATCCTGCGCTACCCCGACGTGCGGCGGGTGACCGTGGTCGACCTCGACCCGGCGGTGGTGGCGCTGGCCCGCAGCGAGCCGCAGCTACGCGAGCTGAACGGCGACGCGTTCGCCGACCCCCGGGTGCGGGTGGTCAACGTCGACGCGTTCGCCTGGCTGCGCGCCGCCGCCGAGCGGTTCGACGTGGTCGTGGCCGACCTGCCCGACCCCGACGAGACGGCCACCGCAAAGCTCTACACCGTCGAGTTCTACGCGCTGGTCCGGGCGGTGCTCGCCGACGGCGGGCGGCTCGTCGTGCAGTCCGGCTCGCCGTACTTCGCGCCCCGGTCGTACTGGTCGATCGAGGCGTCGGTGCGGGAGGCCGGCTTCGCCACCGTGCCGTACCACGTCGACGTGCCCAGCTTCGGCGACTGGGGCTTCCTGCTCGCCGCCCCGGGTGCCGCCCCGCCCGCGCTGGCGCTGCCCGCCGACGCGCCCCGGCTGCGCTTCCTCACCCCCGGCACGCTGGCGTCGGCCGCGAACTTCCCCGCCGACCGGGGCCGGCTCGACGTGCCCGCCTCCACGCTGCTGCGGCCAAGGGTGCTGGAGTACGCCCGCGTCGAGTGGCGCGGCTACTAGCGTCGGGACCATGCTGCGCGGACCGTCGCGTCGTCACTGGATGCCGCCCCGGGCGCTGGCCGCGGCGGCGTACCTCCAGGCGTTCGTGCTGTCCGGGGTGGCCGCCGTGCTGCTCACCCGGGCGATCCTGCGGGCCACCGGCTACCCGTAGCTCGGCGGCGGCGGCCTGCACATCGCGCACGTGCTCTGGGGCGGCCTGCTGCTGGCCGCCGGCCTCGGCGTGGCGCTCGTCTTCCTCGGCGGCGCGGCCCGGATGACCGGCGCGATCCTCGGCGGGATCGGGTTCGGGCTGTTCATCGACGAGGTGGGCAAGTTCGTCACGGCCCACACCGACTACTTCTACGCCCCCGCCGCCGGCATCATCTACGCCGTCTTCGCGGCGCTCGTGGTCATCACCCAGGCGGTCCGGGAGCGGACCCGGCTGATCCCGGCCGAGCGGACCGCGAACGCCCTGGACGCCGTGGCCGGCGGCCTGATCGACGGGCTCACGGACCGGCGGCGGGCGCAGGTGCTGCGGCTGGCCCGGGGCTCCGGCGCGGAGACCGAGGCCGCCGTGGCCGCCCTGCTCGACGCGGTGCCCCGCCGGGAACCGCCGCCGCCCAGGTTCTGGCAGCCCTGGCTGGCCCGCGTCCGCCGGGTCGCCGTCGGGCTGACCGACCAGCGGTGGGTGGTCCGCTTCGTGGTGCTCTACCTGGTGGCGGAGCCGGCGCTGACCGTGGTCGGGGTGGCGGTCGACGGCGTCACCGGGGCGCTGGACGAGCAGCGGGAGTGGGGCGCGGTGCTCGGCGTCTCGGCGTCCGCGCTGGCCACGGCGGTGCTCAGCATCACGGCGGCGGTCCGGCTGCGGCGGGACCGGATCGGCGCGTTCCGGCTGTTCAAGCTGGCGATCCTGGTCGACCTGCTGTTCGGGCAGATCTTCAACTTCACCGTCAACCAGTTCGGGGCGGTCGCCGCGTTGGCCTTCGACCTGTTCCTGCTCGCCGTGGTGACGGCCGAGCACCGCCGGCTGTCCCGGGCCGGCTGATGCTGACGCCCACCGCGCCGGGCCGGGCGGCCCGTCCGACGCGACGGGCGGCCCGGCGCGGTTCACCGACGGGCGGCACGGGACTCCGGACGATACCGTGACGTCGTGATCTAGAAGGGAGAAGTCATGGTCGATACCCACAGCACGCCGTCGCGGGCCCGTCCGGGCATCGTGACGATCTCCAGTTACCTGCTCATGCTCTTCGCTCTGCTCCAGCTCCTCAACCTCGTCACGACGATCGCCGTGGCCGGCAAGCTCCGGCAGGGCTTCGAGGACGCGTTCGAGGGCACCACGAGCGGGGCCGAGGGGCTGGGCACCTTCGTCGTCGGCTTCGCCATCGGCAGCGCCGTGCTGATGCTGGTCCTCGCCCTGGTCCTCGTCGTACTGGCGATCTTCAACAACCGGGGCAGCAACGGCAGCCGCATCACCACCTGGGTGCTCGGCGGCATCCTGCTCTGCTGCGTCGGCGGCAGCATGATCAACGGCGCGGCCGGCTCGATGGGCGGGCCGTCGGCCGGCGGCGACGCGCCGAGCGCCGAGGAGATCGAGCGCAGCCTGACCGCGGCGCTGCCCTCCTGGTACACCCCGGTCAGCCTGCTGCTCGGGGTCGCGGGCCTGCTCGCCGTGCTGGCCGCGCTGATCCTGCTGGCCCTGCCGAAGACGAACGAGTTCTTCCGCAAGCCGAAGCAGGGCTGGGAGCCGCCGGTCCCGGGTGCCGCCTACCCGGCGTACCCGCAGCAGCCGGGCTATCCGCAGCAGCCCGGCTACCCGCCGGCCCCGGGCTACCCGGGCGCCCCCGGCTACCAGCCCGGCCACCCGACCCATCCGCACGGCACCCATGGCTCGTCCACCCCGGACCAGCCGCCCTACCCGGACCAGCCGGGGCCGTCCGCGTCCGATCGCCCGGACTCTCCCGGTCAGGGGCAGTGGGGCGACTCCGGGCCGTCGTCGTCCGGCGGTTCGTCGGATTCGGGCTGGTCGTCCGGCGGTTCGTCGGACTCCGGCTCCTCGTCCGGCGGCTCGTCGGACTCGGGTTCGTCGTCCTCCTCGTCGTCGGACTGAACGTCGACGCCGCCCCGCCCGCGACCGCCGGGCGGGGCCGCGCCGGATAACGGCGACACCGACGGTCCCTCCGAGTAGGTTCCAACCGGACGCCTACCGGAGGGACCTCGTCGTGTCGTACCCCGATAAGCCGGCCCGTCGCCCCGCGGCCGTCGGGCTGGCGGCGGCGGTGCTGGTGCTGATGGCCGTCGGCGCCGTGGCCTCGGCGGTCGCCGCGCTGCTCGTCCTCGGCGGCACCGTCGAGCGGTTCCGGTCGGCGGCGGCCGGCACGTCGGCCGATGCGGCGGAGGTCGACGACGTGGTCCTCCTGCTGCGGGGCGCGACGATCGCGTCGGCGGTGGTGACGGTGCTGGTGGGCGTCGTGCTGGTCGGCCTGGCGGCCGGGCTGCTCGCCGGCCGGCCCGGGGCCCGGGTGGCGACCTGGGCGGTCTGCGGGCTGGGCGCGCTGTTCGGCTGCTGCGCGGTGGGCGCGCTGGTCGGCCAGCGGGCCGTGCCGCTGCGGCTGTCCACGGGCGACCGGTCCGCCGCCGAGCTGCTCGGCCTCGTCGGCGAGGCGTATCCGGGAACCTGGCTCGGGGCCAACGCCGCACTTTCGGTGGGCCAGGCGCTCGGTTACCTTGTGGTAGCCGTGTTGCTGGTCTCGCCGAGCGCCAGCGCCTGGTTCCGTCGGCGGCACCCCGCGCCGGCACCGACCGCCACCCCGCACCCCCGCCCCGCTGAGGATCGTCCGTGACGTCAGAGCAGGTCCCCGCCGTGCGCCGGGCGCTGGTCACCGGCGCGACGGCCGGCATCGGCGCGGAGTTCGCCCGCCGGCTCGCCGCCGACGGCTGGGCCCTGGTGCTGGTGGCGCGCGACGCGACCCGGCTGGCGGAGAAGGCCGCCGAGCTGACGGCCCAGCACGGCCACCCCGTCGAGGTGATCCCGGCGGATCTGTCCACCGACGACGGCTGCGCCGAAGTCGAACGGCGGCTGGCCGGCGACGAGCAGGTCGACCTGCTCGTCAACAACGCCGGGATCAGCCTCAACCAGCCGTTCCTGCGGTCCTCGGCGGACGACGAGTCCCGCCTGCTGCGGCTGAACGTGCACGCGGTGCTGCGGCTGACCCGCGCGGCGGTCGGCCCGATGATCCGGCGGGGCGACGGGGCAGTGATAAATGTCTCTTCGGTCGCCGGCTTCGGCCCCGTGATGCCGGGATCGACGTATCCGGCGAGCAAGGCGTGGGTGACGGCCTTCAGCGAGTCCGTCGACCTGACGACCCGCCCGCGTGGGGTGCGCGTGATGGCCCTCTGCCCTGGTTACACCCGCACCGGCGCGCACGAGCGGGCCGGGATCGACATGTCCGGCACGCCCCGCCTGATGTGGCTGCGCGCCGAGCAGGTCGTCGACGAAGCCCTGCGTGACCTGCGGAAAGGGCGTTCGGTCAGCGTCCCGTCACGGCGCTACAAGCTGGCCGTCGCGGCGGTGCGGCACGCCCCACGCGGGCTGCTGCGCCGGTTCACCCGCGACACCCGGGGCCGCGACGACCGCCACCCCGGCTGACCTGCGGCGCAGCGTCGGCGGGCGGCCCCGGCGGCGGTTCGGCCGACCGGCCCGGCGGATCGATCGCACAGAGTAGCGGAATATCGCCATCCATCGGTCGCCCGTGGGGCTGACCGGGGTGGACCCCACACACGCCTCCCAGACTTGCGCAGTACCCTCTATCGCCATGGGGGACCACGACGACCTGCGTAAATTCATCATCGACCTGGCTGTGGTCCACGGGCGGGTGGTGCTCTCCTCGGGCCGGGAGGCGGACTGGTACGTCGATCTGCGACGTGTCACGCTCCATCACCAGGCCGCACCGTTGGTCGGTCGGGTGCTGCTCGACCTGACCGCCGACTGGGAGTACGACGCCGTCGGTGGCCTGACCCTGGGCGCCGATCCGGTGGCGCTCTCCATGTTGCACGCCGCGTCGGCGACCGACCGGTCGCTCGATGCTTTCGTCGTCCGTAAGGCGGGTAAGGCTCATGGTCTGCAACGCCGCATCGAAGGGCCGGACGTGGCCGGACGGCGGGTACTGGCGGTCGAAGACACGTCGACGACCGGTGGCAGCGTGCTGACCGCAGTAGAGGCGCTGCGCGAGGCCGGGGCCGAAGTAGTGGGTGTGGCGGTTATTGTTGATCGTGGCGCCGGCGACGCGGTGGAAGCCGCCGGACTGCCGTATCGGGCGGCCTATACGTTGGCTGACCTCGGCCTTGTGGCCTAAAAGTTTGCCGATTCGGATCTGCTGATATGCAGGCGGATCGATGCTGCTGGTGGAAGGATGGAATACGTGGGAACTGCGTTGGCTGAAATGACCATGCCTCAGATCTCGCCGCTTGCCGGCGAGCCGATCGAACGCGCCGACGCCGAGCGGCTGGCGGGGGTCCTCAAGGCCCTTGCCGACCCCGCCCGGCTGCGGCTGCTCAGCCTGATCCAGTCGGCCCCCGAGGGCGAAGCGTGCGTGTGCGACCTGACCGCGCCGCTCGGCCTCTCCCAGCCGACGGTCAGCCACCACCTGCGTATCCTCACCGAGGCCGGCTTGCTGGAGCGGGAGAAGCGCGGGGTCTGGGCGTACTACCGGTTGGTGCCGACCGCGATCGCCACGATCGCGGATCTGCTGACCCCGCCGCGCAAGCGGGCCACCAAGAAGGCCCGCTGACGAGGTTTCCGTTCCGGGCCGTCCCGCCTCAGGACGGCATCGGGTGGCGTGCCAGGGGTGGCGCCACCACCGGACGGTGACGCCTGCCCGGGTCACCGGCAGTCGCCTCGTTACTTCATTGCGGCTCGAAACGATGGCCGGTCCCGTCCCGACGGGACCGGCCATCGGCGTACGCCCTCTCCGTCAGCGGCCCGCGCCGTGCTCCGGCCATCGACCGCCGCCCTGCTGCGGCTGCTGCTGCCCCTGCCCCTGCTCGCCGTGCGGGGCCCGGCCGTGGTGGTCGTGGTGGTGCTCCACCGCGTCCCGGACGGCGTCCACCGCGCCGGCCGCGCTGGCGGTCGCGATCACCGTCATGACCTCACCCCGCTTGCGGGCCCGCCGGTCGCGGAGGAACTCGAAGAAGATCGGCAGCACCGAGATCAGGATGATCAGCGCGACCACCGGCAGGATGTACCGGTCGATCTTGTCGCCGATCGCGTTGTAGATCTGCTCGGCGAGCAGGTAGCCGATCAGCAGGATGCCGTCCACCCACAGGATCGCCCCGACGACGTTCCACAGGAAGAACTGCTTCGCCGGCATGCCGAGCACCCCGGCCACCGGGTTGAGGAACGTGCGGACGATCGGGATGAACCGGGCCAGCACCACGGCCTTGGCCGGGCCGAACTTACGGAAGTAGTGCTCGGCCTTCTCCACGTACTCCCGCTTGAACAGCCGCGAGTTGGGGCGCTCGAACATGCGCCGTCCGTACCGCGCGCCGAGCCAGTGCCCGAGCTGCGCACCGACGATCGCGCAGATCGGGCCCCCGATCAGGAGGCCGGCCAGGGAGAGCCGGGTGCCGTCGCCGAAGATCGCGTCCGCCACCGGCGAGGCGGCGACGCCGGCCAGGAACAGCAGCGAGTCGCCCGGGAAGAAGAAGCCGACGAGCAGCCCGGTCTCGGCGAACAGGATCACCCAGACGCCGATCAGCCCGAAGGTCTGGAGCAGATCCTTGGGATCGAGCGGGTTCAGGGCGACGGTCTCGGAGACCGCCCGTGCCTTCTCTGCTGTGTCCACGGCCACACAGGGTACCGAACCCGGAACCGGCCGCGTCCCCCGCCGCCCCGACCGGGGCGGCCGTCGCCCGCACAGGCGCGCGGCGACCACCCCGGACCCGCCTCACAGGCGCGGGTTTTGGCTTGCGTGCTTGGTTGTGGTGCTTGGTTGCGGTGGGGGTTTCCGGGGAGCCCCACCCGCTCCGGGCGGTCAGGCTTGATCCCTGCGCGGGCGGGGCTCCCCGGAAACCCTTCTCGGCGTCGGTTGTCAGGCGACGAAGTGGGTGCGGCGGCGCTTGGCCACCAGGTAGCCGCCGACGCCGGCCACGAGGAGCAGGCCGCCGATGCCGGCGATCAGCCCGGTGGAGGCGCCGGTGATCGGCAGCGTGCCGCCCCCGCCGCCGCTGCTGTCGGCGTTGACCACGAGCAGGGCCCGGTCGTTGGCCGGCTTCAGGTCGTCCCGGAAGCCGCCCTCGCACTCGCACTTCGCGTTGACCAGCACCGCGCCCTGGGCGTTCGGCACGACCTTGTCGATGCGCAGCCGGAAGTCGCCGGTCGACGTCTCGCCGGCCACGGAGATCGTGTCGGCGAGGCAGCGGTACGCGCGGGCCCCCGGCTTGCCGAGGTCGCGCCAGTCGGTGCCGTTGCCGTTGCGCGGGGCGCACTCGGCGGGCACCTCGACGGCGGTGGTGCCGGCCGGCACGTCGACGTCCAGGTAGGTGACGGACATGTCGCCGCGGATGTAGTTGAGCGTCGCCGGGCCGTTGTTGCGGAAGCCAACGGTCGCGGTGACCACCTTGCCGGCCGCGCCCTCGACCGTGTCGCCGATCGCCTCCAGGTCGGTGCCGTTCTTGCCGGTGACCGTGATGTTCCACGAGGTGTAGTTGTTGCCCCGGTCGGTGTCGGTCTGGGCGGCTGCCGCCCGCAACTTCTTCGGGGCGTCGCGCAGGGTCAGCTTCGACGAACCGGTGCCGTGCGCGGCGGCCCGGGCGCCCGCGTCCTCGCGCAGCCCGAACAGGTCCTCGAAGTCCGCGTTCGTCATGAACTCGGCGTTGCCGTACTGGCGGCCCGGGGCGTAGGTGTCCTTGCCGAGCTGGTAGTTCAGCGTCGTGGTGCGCCCCTCGCCGGCCGGGATCTCCTCGTCGAACTGGCAGGCGAGCAGGTGGTCCTCGACGTAGAGGCAGTTGCTGAACCGCTCCTTGGTGCGGATCGAGTAGTCGAGGTCGAAGAAGGCGACCACGCCCTTGACGCTCTTGTCGCCGACGTTGACCACGGTCAGCGGGGCCTCGAACGAGCCGCCCGGCGCGGCGGTCAGCTTGCTGTCCGGGCCGCCCGCCAGGTCGACGCCCTCGCCGATGCGGATCCGGGACGTGTAGCTGGCGCGCTGCTTGCCGGCCACCTGGAGGCTGATCTTGAGATCGCCGGAGTCGCCGGGCTCAGCCGTGTCGGTGGGCGCGATGAGCACCGGTTCGGTCTGCCCGCCGTAGACCTCGTCGAGGGGCACCTCGAAGGTCTCGGCGCAGACCAGCACGCCCGCCTCCGGGGTGGTGCACTGCGCGTTCCCGTCGTCGGCCAGGGTGACCTTTCCGGCGAGGGAGCGGTAGTCGTACCGCACCGTCACGTCGGGGAGCACGGCCGGCTGGTCGGCGAACAGCCGCAGGAACTGCGACTTGCCCGGCGAGTCCGCCGCCAGGGTGGTGTCCTGGAAGTAGAGCTCGATGTCGGCCGTGGGAGCGGCGGCGGCGGGGGCGGCAGCGGCGACGAGCGCGCCCGCGACCCCGAGCCCGGCCAGCCAGCGCCGGGTCGAGTGCTTGAGCATGAAGGGTTCCTCCCCGTGAGGGTGCAGGTGGAGCCCGTGGATCTTAAATATTCCTTAAGGCAGCAGGTCAACCCGTTCCGTCGATCTTTTGCCGAACGGGCCGAACGGCTGACCAGGTCTGCCGCAACGTCCGGCGGCCGGCGTCCCGAGCGGCGGGCCCGATCAGCGGTAGTCGTCCTCGTCGGCCGCGACGATCCGGGCCTGCTCCATGGCGTCCCAGTCGCCGACCTCCAGACCCCGGCTCGGCTCGCCCTCGCTGTCGGCCGGGTCGGTGGAGGCGGCCTGCTCCACGGCGTCGGCCGCCGGGGCCTCCGGGTCACGCTCCTCCGGCGCGAGATGGTCGCTCGGGGTGAAGTCCTCGTCGGGCTGACCCATCGTCCCTCCCTGAATCGGCGGAAAGCTACCCACACCGTACGGGCTGGTCGGGGTTGCCGCTCGGCGGCGGGGGGCCGAGTCCGTGGATTCCCTCCTCCGGACCCGGCCGGCGGTGCCAGGATGGTGCCGTGGGCTTCCTGATCCGGCTGGCGATCACCGCGATCGCGTTGTGGATCACCACGCTGATCGTGCCCGGCGTCGACGTGGGTGGTCGCACCGGCGGCAACACCGCGCTGACCCTGCTGGCGGTGGCGTTGATCTTCGGCGTGGTCAACGCCGTGCTCAAGCCGGTGATCAAGGTGGTGGGCTGCGTCTTCTACCTGCTGACCCTGGGGCTGTTCGCGCTGGTGGTCAACGCGCTGCTGTTCCTGTTGACCGACTGGATCGCCCGCCAGTTGGACCTGCCGTTTCGGGTGGAGGGTTTCTGGCCCGCCTTCTGGGGGGCCATCGTGATGGCGGTGGTGACCTGGCTGATCAGCGTCGCCGTGCCGGACAGCCTGGCGGACCGGTGAGGCTCCGACCGGTTGTCCCGGGCCGTGCCGGCGGCCCACGCGGCGGGTCGGCCATGGCCCGGTTTCGTCCGTGGCCACCTCCTGCGGGATACTTCCGGCGGAGGACAGCGCGGTCCGGCGCACCCACGGAAGACAGCGGCCGGTGACGGCCGACAGCGGTAAGTAAGGAGCGTTCGACATGCCCATCGCTTCCCCCGAGGTCTACGCGGAGATGCTGGATCGCGCCAAGGCGGGCCGGTACGCGTACCCCGCGATCAACGTGACGTCCTCGCAGACGCTGAACGCGGCGCTCAAGGGCTTCGCCGACGCGGAGAGCGACGGCATCATCCAGGTCTCCACCGGCGGCGCGGAGTACCTCTCCGGTCCGTCCGTGAAGGACATGGTCACCGGCGCGGTGGCGTTCGCCGCGTACGCGCACGAGGTCGCCAAGAAGTACCCGGTCAACGTCGCGCTGCACACCGACCACTGCCCGAAGGACAAGCTGGACAAGTTCGTCCGGCCCCTGATGCAGATCTCCAAGGAGCGGGTCGCCGCCGGCCAGGAGCCGCTGTTCCAGTCGCACATGTGGGACGGCTCCGCCGTGCCCGTGGCGGAGAACCTGGAGATCGCCGCCGAACTGCTCGACCGGGCCGCCGAGGCGAAGATCGTCCTGGAGATCGAGGTCGGCGTCGTCGGCGGCGAGGAGGACGGCGTCGAGAACGCCATCAACGACAAGCTCTACACCACCGTCGAGGACGGCCTGGCCATGGTCGAGGCGCTCGGCCTGGGCGAGAAGGGCCGTTACATGGCGGCGCTGACCTTCGGCAACGTGCACGGCGTCTACAAGCCGGGCAACGTGAAGCTCCGCCCGGAGATCCTGAACAACATCCAGGAGGCCGTCGCCGCCAAGTACGGCAAGGAGAAGCCGCTCAGCCTGGTCTTCCACGGCGGCTCCGGCTCGCTGCTGTCCGAGATCCGCGAGGCGCTGGACTACGGCGTGGTGAAGATGAACATCGACACCGACACCCAGTACGCCTTCACCCGGCCCGTCGCCGACCACATGTTCCGCAACTACGACGGCGTGCTGAAGATCGACGGCGAGGTCGGCAACAAGAAGCAGTACGACCCGCGCACCTGGGGCAAGCTCGCCGAGGCCGGGCTCGCCGCCCGCGTCGTCGAGGCATGCGAGCACCTGCGCTCCACCGGCACCAAGCTCAAGTAAACGCAAGGAAGGGCCCCTTGTTATCGCCCAGGCGATAACAAGGGGCCCTTCCTTGCGCCTAGCCCGCCGTCAGGACGCGGACCGCCTCGCGCACGTCGTCGGTGAGGTGCACCGTGCCCGACAGGTCGCCGAACGGCGAGGCGGCCAGCAGCGGGCGCAGCAGCGACTCCACCGGCAGCTCCGTCGTCCAGTACGCCCGGTCCAGGAAGACGTACGCGCCGCTCGCCCCGTCCGTGCCGTAGTACGTCTTCGTCGCCGCCTGGAACACCTCCTGCACCGTGCCCGCCCGGCCGGGCGCGAAGACGATCCCGCCCCGGGCCAGCCGCAGGATCGTGTCCTCCCGGATGGCGTTCGAGAAGTACTTCGCGATCCGCCCCGCGAACAGGTTCGCCGGCTCGTGCCCGTACAGCCAGGTGGGGATGGCCAGCCCGCCGGCCCGCGCCCAGCCCAGGTCCAGGTTGAGATCCGGGTCGCGCTGGCGGGGCGCCGCCGGGGCGTACCGCACCCGGACCTCCAGGGCGGCGGACGTGTACCGGTCGTGGTCGGTGAAGTCCGGCGCGGTCGCGAGCAGGTCGATCGCCGCCGTCAGCTCCTCGGCCGGCCGGGCCGAGAGGTACGCGCCCAGGTTGGCCGCCTCCATCACGCCCGGCCCGCCGCCGGTCACCACCAGCCGGTCGGCCCGCGCCAGCTCCCAGCCCAGCACCGCCGCCATCCGGTACGGCACGCTGCCCCGGCGCACCGCGTGCCCGCCCATCACGCCCACCACGGACTGCGGCCCGTGCGCGGCCAGCCAGGCGCGGGTGGCGTCGACCAGCGCGTTGTCCACGCCGTGGTCGTGCAGCCGCTGGCCGAGCGCCTCCTTCACCTCCGGCAGCGCACCGCCGTGCGCCCGGAAGTGCTCGTACACCCGGGTGTCGTACATGCCGGCGAAGCCGCCCTCGGCGAACCCGGCGGCCAGATCCTCGGGCGTGTAGAGGTGCGACGGCTGGGTCGGGTACGGCAGCCCGGAGAAGGGCGGCACCACGTTCGCGCCGCGCCGGACGAGGTCGGCGCCCACCTCGCGGGAGGCGAAGCGGCAGCCGACGAAGAGGGTGCCCGTCACCTCCGTACCGCTCAGGTCGGGGACCGGGTCCACGTCGAGGCGCAGGCCCTGCACGGTCAGCCCGGCCAGGCTTCCGCTGGTCAGCCGCTGTTCGAACGCGCTGCGGGTCTCGATCTCGGTGGCGCTGGCGTCGTGCGGGGAGAGCACGTCCGCGGGAGGTGGGGTCGGCACGACGTCATCCTGCCCGCCCGGGTCAACCCCGCAAACCATCCCGTACGCACAGGAGCCCGGCGGCGAGGCCACCGGGCTCCTGCTCCAACCGGGTCCTGGGGAGGCTCCGGACCAATAGTTGTAGTGGAAAACATCACCCATCGGCATGGGCCGCAGGTCCGGCCCCGGGAGCCGCAGGTCCGGCCGTGGCGGACCGCAGGTCCGGCCATCGTGGACCGCAGGTCCGGCGGCGCGACCGCAGGCGTGACGAAAGCCTCAACCGTTCAGGTGGCCGGGTCTGCGGACCCCCTCGCGCGGCGCAGAGCGAAGCGGGTTGAATGGGACGATGCAGAACCTGTTGCCTGAGCCGCCGGCCACCCTCCTGCCGGCCCACGACGAGGCCGACGCCGCCCTGGCCGCCGCCGGGGAGGCCGGCACCGACGAGGCGTACGCCGAGGTCGCGGCCCGTTTCCCGACCTACAGCGCGGGCTGGGGTGCGCTCGCGAGCCGGGCCCTGGCCGACGGCCAGGTCGTCCCCGCGTACGCCTACGCCCGGACCGGATACCACCGGGGCCTGGACCAGCTGCGCCGCAGCGGCTGGAAGGGGCACGGCCCCGTGCCCTGGTCGCACGCGCCGAACCGGGGCTTCCTGCGCTGCCTCTACGTGCTCTCCCGGGCCGCCGGCGAGATCGGCGAGGCGGACGAGGCCGCCCGCTGCGCCCAGTTCCTGCGCGACTGCGACCCGGCCGCCGGGGACGCCCTGGCCAGCGCCTGAACCCTCCCGAGCAGGTGTGGCGGCCGGCCCGACGGATGTCGGACCGGCCGCCGCGTTGGTCAGGGCCCTGCGCCGGGCAGAGCCCGGTGCCGGTCAGAGCCCCTCGGCCACCGATGCGGCGATCTTCAGCCAGGCGTCGCGGGTGGCCGACGAGAGCTGCCCGTACCGGATCGGCTCGCCGGTGTCGATCAACCGCTCGTAGGGGGCGAGCAGCACGGCCCGGGTGCGGGCCGCGAAGTGCTCCTGGATGGCGGGCAGGTCGATCTCCTTGCGCGACGGCGGCATGGACACCACCGTCACCGCCTGCCGGACCAGCCGGTGCCTACCGCTCTGCTCCAGGTGGTCGAGCATCCGGGCGGCCGTCTCCGCCGAGTCGTTACGGGCCGACATGGTCACCACGAGCTGGTCGGTGGCGTCCATCGCGGCCTGCCAGTTCTGCGCCCGGACGTTGTTGCCGGTGTCTACGAAGATCAGCTTGTAGAACCGGCTGACCACCTCCCGGATCTCGGCGAACGCCGACGCGGTGAGCATCTCCCCGCCGGTCGCCGACTCGTCCGAGGCGAGCACGTCGAACATTCCCTCGCCCTGCGAGCGGACGTACTGCGACAGGTCGCCGACCCGCCCGTGCGCGCCCTGGAACTGGCCGAGGTCGCGCAGCATGTCGCGCACCGTACGGGAGTGGAAGTCCTGCTGGGCGCGCATCCCAAGGGTGCCCTGGGTCTCGTTGTTGTCCCAGGCCAGCACGTATCCGCCGCGCTTCTGGCCGAAGGTCATGGCGAGCAGCAGGATGGCCACGGTCTTGCCCGCGCCGCCCTTCGGGTTGACCACGGTCACCTGGCGCAGCCCGCCGAAGTTGCGGCGCACCATCTCGATGTCGCGGCGCATCTCCTGCTCGTGCCGCCCCGGCGGGAGCTTGATCAGCCCCGTCTTGTTCACCACGGCCCGTACGCCCATCGTGGCGACCGGGTCGGCCGGGCGCACCTGCCGGCGGCGGGCGAAGTCCTCGGCGGTCGGGGCGATTCCCGTCTCCGGCGTCCACGCCGGTTCCGGGTATCCCGGCGGCACCCGGGTCACCCCGTCGGCCTCCCGGTACGGCGGCTGCGGCACCGGTGCCACCGGCTGCTGGGCCACCGGGTGTGGCGCCACGGGGCGCGGGGGCTGCGGCGGCCAGCCCGGGGGGTACCACCCCGGCGCGGCCGGCTGCCCGGGCCCGGGTTGCCCCGCAACCGGGTGAGCCTGCTCGGGCTGGCCCTGCTCGGGATGCCTCGGGCCGGGCGGGGGCGCGTCGGGGCGGACCGGGCCGGGCGGCTGCGGCGGTCCGGGAACCCACCCCGTCGTTGCCTCGCCCGCCGTGGCCGGATGGCTCCCCGCGTACGGGTCGACCGGCCCGGCGGCCTGCCCGGCGACGGCCGGCGGGTACGGGCTGGGGGGCAGCGGCCCGGGCGGGTTCATCACCGGCGGGAACGGCCCCGGCGGCTGCGGCGGCGGCGCTGACTCGGCCGATCGCGGCGCCCCGTCGACCTGCGGCGGCACCGTCCGTGCTGCGGTCTCGGCGGGCTGCGGTGGCGCGGTCCGTGCTGCGGTCTCGGTCGGCTGCGGTGACGCGGCCCGTGCTGCGGTCTCGGTCGGCTGCGGCGGCACGATCCGTGCCGCCGTCTCGGCCGGCTGCGGCGGCGCGGGTCGCTGCGGCGGCAGCGCCCACGGCGATTCGGCCACCCGCCCCCCGCCGTTCGACGCCGTGACGGCCGAGCCGCCGTTCGACGTGCTGCTCGACGGCGTGGCAGCCGATCCGCCCGCGCCGCCCGGCCCGTCGGCGCCGCCCGGCCCCTCCGCGTGGCCGGCCGTGCCGTTGCTGCTCGTGCCGCTGACCTCGGCCGCTGCCACGCCCGGTGTCACCAATGACCCGACCGCCGTGACGCCCGGTGCCACCGGGACCGGCCCGGCGGCGGCCGTCTCGGCCCATCGGCCCTGATCGCGCTGGCCCGAGTCGGCGGCCCGGTGCGGCCCGGCGGTCGTCGGCTGCTCCGAAGCCGTCGCGTCGCCCGGCAACCCGTCCCCGCCCCCGTCGCCCGGGAGCGGGCCGGGCGACGCCTGCGGGTCCAGGGTGAAGGGCAGGTGCAGGTCGACCGGCCCGGGGGCCGGCTGCCCAGCCCGGGGAGCCGGCACCCCGCCCACGGCCGGCGGCGCCCAGGCGGTCTCCGCCGGCACCGGCGCAGGCCCTCCCGCGTCGTGCGCGGCCCAGGCGTCGGGCCCTCCCGTGTCGTGCGCCGCCCAGGCATCGGGCCCGCCCGTGGTGTGGGCCGCCCAGGGCGCGGGCCCGCCCGCGTCGTGCGCGGCCCAGGTGTCCGACCCCGGCCCGTCCCGCTCCGGGCCCGTCGCCGCGGACCCTTCGTCCTGCGGCCCGGCCGCCGCCTGGTAGGGCGCGTAGGCGCTCGGCGCGGCTCCCAGCGACGGGTAGGCGTCGGAGGCGACGAACGGCGGCTCGGCGTCCTCCTGGTACGGCACGGGACCCGCCGCGGCTGTCGTGGCCCACGCCGGGGCGGAGCCGCCCCGGCCGGGATCGGTCGCTTCCGGCGGCCAGAGCGGTTCGATGTCCCGCTCCGGCACCGGCTGCTGGCCGGGCACGTGGACCCGGTCGGCGTTGTCGTCCACGCGGTTCCTCCCAATTCCTCCTGCCGAGGATAGGCCCCGGAGCCGAGCCCGCCGGGATCGACGCAGGTCTCCGCCGGCATTCCCCCGGCTGGCGACGGCCGACCCGCAGGCGCGCCGGGTCAGGCCGCGTAGACCGCCCAGGCCGCGGGCTCGACCCACCAGGACCGCTTCCGGCTCAGCTCGCCCTCGACCCCGTCGTCGAGGTACGGCACCCGCTCGTCACGCGGCACGACGGCCACCGCGCGCCCCCGCGCGCGGCGCACCTCGAACCGCACCCGTTTCCTACCCAACGTCGAGCGGGTCACCACGGGAACGGCCACCGCCACCTCGACCAGCCCGTCCGTCGGGTCGCCGGCGGTGAGCAGCGGCAGCTCGTCGAGCCGGGCGTACCCGGCCGCATTGCCGATCGCGCACGCCAGCAACGGGTCGTCGCCGGCCGAGAGCACGGCGTCGTCCACCTCGACGCGCCCCCGCCAGTGCAGCGGCCGGCCGGCGTCGTCGGCGGCGCCGATCAGCGCGCCGTCCAGGGTCACCGAGCCGCCGTCGTTGCGCAGCAGGTCCAGCCGCCGCACGGCGCCGTTCAGCACCGCGGCGGCCACCGCCGCCGGGTCGCGCGGCAGGCCGAGCTGCGCGGCCAGGTCGCGCTGCCCGCCGGCCCGGGCCGGATCGAGCGGGAGTACGCCCACCGGCGGCAGGTCCGGCACCGTACGGTTGCCGGGCAGGTCGGCCGGGCGGCGGCTGGGCGGTGGGGCGTACCGCCGGACGAGCCGGCGCACGACGGCGCGCAACTGACCGTCGCTGGCCGTGGCGACGACGAGCCGGGTCTTCGAGTCAGGGTCGGGCCAGGCGAGCCCGTCGGGGCGGGGCGGACCGTCGAGTCGGGAGAGCACCTCGTCGATCTCCGCGTCCGAGCGGGCGGTGACCGCCTCCACCCGGGCGCCCCGGGCGGTCAGGGCGTCCGCGCAGGCCAGCACCGGCACCCGGGGAGTCTCGCACCGCTGTTCGGCCGGCGCGTGACCCTCGTCACCGGTGGCGGCCGCACCGCTCGTGCCGTCGCCGCCGCAGCAGGCGCCGCTGCCGCAGGCCCCGCCGGGAGCGTCCCGCTCCGAGCCGAGGGTGAGCAGCACCACGTCGTACACGAAGGAGCCTCCTGCCTCTCGACGAACCCCTGCCGGTCCCGCCGTGACCTCTTGTTAGCCTGACACCCCGGGCTCGCTTACCGGTCGCCACCTGGCACCCGAGCCTTCTGGAGGCGGAGAAGATGCCAGCGATCGTGCTCATCGGCGCTCAGTGGGGCGACGAGGGCAAGGGCAAGGTTACCGACCTGCTGGGTGAGCGGGTCGACTACGTCGTGCGCTACTCCGGCGGCAACAACGCCGGCCACACGGTGATCACCCCGGACGGGCAGAAGTACGCGCTGCACCTGATGCCGTCGGGCGCGCTCTCGCCGAGCGCGATGATCATCATCGGCAACGGTGTCGTGGTCGACCCGAAGGTGCTGCTGACCGAGATCGACGGCCTCGCCGAGCGCGGCGTGGACGTGTCCCGGCTGCGCATCTCCGGCGACGCCCACCTGATCATGCCGCACCACCGGGCCCTGGACCGGGTGGTCGAGCGCTACCTGGGCAGCGCCCGGATCGGCACCACCGGCCGGGGCATCGGCCCGGCGTACGGCGACAAGGTCGCCCGGATGGGCATCCGGCTCCAGGACCTGCTCGACCCGGGCATCCTGCGCAAGAAGCTCGAGCTCGCCCTGCGCGAGAAGAACCAGATCCTGTTCAAGGTCTACAACCGCAAGGCGATCGACGTCGACGCGACCGTCGAGGAATACCTGGCGTACGCCGAGCGGCTCAAGCCGTACATCGCCGAGACCCGGGTGATGCTCTGGGACGCGCTCGACCGGGGCGAGACGGTGCTGCTGGAGGGCGCCCAGGCGACCATGCTCGACATGGACCACGGCACGTACCCCTTCGTGACCTCGTCGAACCCGACGGCGGGCGGGGCGTGCGTGGGGGCGGGCATCCCGCCGACCGCGATCAACAAGGTCATCGCGGTGAGCAAGGCGTACACCACCCGGGTCGGGTCCGGCCCGTTCCCGACGGAGCTGTTCGACGACAACGGCCAGCACCTGCGCAAGGTCGGCCACGAGTACGGCACGACCACCGGCCGGGAGCGCCGCTGCGGCTGGTTCGACGCCGTCGTCGCCCGGTACGCGTGCCGCCTCAACGGCGTCACCGACCTGGTGATCACCAAGCTGGACGTGCTCACCGGCCTGCCGAAGGTCCCGCTCTGCGTCGGCTACGAGATCAACGGCGAGCGCTTCGACGACATGCCGATGACGCAGACCGACTTCCACCACGCCACGCCGATCTACGAGGAGCACGACGGCTGGTGGGAGGACATCACCAAGGCGCGGACGGAGGACGAGCTGCCGGAGAACGCGCGGCGCTACATCGCGCGGATCGAGGAGCTCTGCGGCACCCGAGTCAGCGTGGTGGGCGTGGGCCCGGGCCGCGAAGAAAACGTGACCCGCCACCCCCTCCTCCCCTGACCCCCGCCCCACCCACCCCCACCCCCGCCCCCGCCCCCGCCCGTCGCCGGCCGCCCCGCCCGTCGTCGTCGGTGATCAAGAGAAAAGCGTCAACTTTGATCTTCGCGGTGACGCTTTTCTCTTGATCACCGAGTGGTCGGCCTCGATATCCACAGAGTTATCCACAGGGGTCGAAGGCTTGGGGGCGGGCGGGGCAAGGTGGGGCGGTGACACCGCTCGAACTCATCCACCAAGTCGCCGCCGAGCAGGACGGCATGGTCACCCTCGCCCAGGCGCAGGCGGCCGGCCTGAGCCGGGACCAGATCCGGCAGCTCTGGCGTTCCGGCCGGTGGACGCGACTGGCGCGTGGCTGCTTCGTCCCCGCCGGCCAGCCTGGCGGCCCGGCGCCCACCCGGGCCCGGGTCCGTGCCGCGGTGGCCAGTCTCGGGCCGGGGGCCTTCGCGGTGCTCGACACGGCACTGGAGCTGCACGGCATCGCCGGCCTGCGGCGCAGCCCCACCATCCACGTCTCCGTGCCGGTGGACCACCCCCGCCCGCAGCGGCACAGCGATCCCGCGTTGACGGTGCACCAGCTCACCACGGCTGCGGGTGACATCGTCCGGGTGGCCGGCATTCCCGTGACGTCCGTGCTGCGTACCGTGACCGACGTGATCCTCCGGCAGGACCGCTACCCGGCCGTGTCCGTGCTCGACTCCGCGCTGAACCGGGGCGTTCTCACGCCGGACGACCTGGCCAGGGCGGGTGCGCTCATCCGGGGGCGCCGCGGCGCCGTCGCCGCTCGGGGATACCTGCGCGAGGCGGACGGCCGGGCGCAGTCACCGTTGGAGACCCGGTCCCGGCTGAGATGCGTCGACGGCGGCGTCCGCCCGGACACGCTGCAACTTGAGGTACGCGACGGGGACGGTCACCTCCTCGGCGTCGGTGACCTGGGCTGGCGGGCCGCTCGGCTGATCGCCGAAGCCGACGGGGTCGGCCCGCACAGCTCGCCGGAGGCGCTACTGGCCGACCGCCGACGGCAGAACCGACTGGTCAACGCAGGCTGGCGAGTGCTCCGTTTCACCTGGGCCGACACCCTCAACCCGGACTACATCCCCTGGACCATCCGCCAGGCCCTCTCCACCCCCCACTGACCCCCCCACCCCACCCCACCCCCTCCCACCCACCCACCCCCACCCCACCCACGTCGGTGATCAAGAGAATTCGGTCAGCTCGAAGATCAAAGTTGACGCAAACCTCTTGATCACCGGGGAGAGCCGGGGCGGGCGTGCCGGGGAGAGCGGGGGCGGGGAGAGGCGGGGCGGCGTACCGGGGAGGGCGGGGCGGGAGATGGGGTGGGTAGAGTTCGTGGGCGTGCGCGTACTTCTTCTGGGTGGTGGCGGGCGGGAGCATGCGCTCGCCCTGGGGCTCGCGGCCGATCCGGCCGTCGAGGGGCTGATCGCGGCACCGGGTAACCCGGGGATCGCCGAGGTCGCCGAGCTGCGGTCGGTGGACGCAGCCGACCCCGACGCCGTCGCCGCGCTGGCCGTGGAGACCGGCGTCGACCTGGTGGTGATCGGCCCCGAGGCGCCGCTGGTGGCCGGGGTCGCCGACGCCGTACGCGCCAAGGGCATCGCCGCGTTCGGGCCGTCCGCCGAGGCCGCCCGGCTGGAGGGCTCGAAGGCGTTCGCGAAGGACGTGATGACCGCCGCCGGGGTGCCCACCGCGCGGGCGTTCACCTGCACGGATCCGGAGAGCGCGGCGCGGGCGCTGGACGAGTTCGGCGCGCCGTACGTGGTGAAGAACGACGGGCTGGCCGCCGGCAAGGGCGTCGTCGTCACCGACGACCGGGCCGCCGCGCTGGCGCACGCCGCCGAGTGCGGGCGGGTCGTGATCGAGGAACACCTGGCGGGCCCCGAGGTCTCCCTCTTCGTGGTCACCGACGGCGAGGCGGCGCTGCCGCTGCTGCCCGCGCAGGACTTCAAGCGTGTCGGCGACGGCGACGCCGGCCCGAACACCGGCGGCATGGGGGCGTACGCGCCGCTGCCCTGGGCCCCGCCCGGCCTCGTCGACGAGGTCATGGCCGACGTCGTCCACCCGACGCTGGCCGAGATGCGCCGCCGGGGCACCCCGTTCGCCGGCCTGCTCTACGTCGGCCTGGCGATGACCGCCACCGGCCCCCGGGTGATCGAGTTCAACGCCCGCTTCGGCGACCCGGAGACCCAGGTCGTGCTGGCGCTGCTGGAGACGCCGCTCGGCGGCCTGCTGCACGCCGCCGCCACCGGCGCCCTGGCCGAGCACCCCCCGCTGCGCTGGCGCGACGGCGCGGCGGTGACCGTGGTCGTGGCCGCCGGCAACTACCCGGGCACCCCGCGCACCGGCGACGTGATCACCGGCGCCGACCGCCCGGGCGTCATCCACGCGGGCACCGCCCGCCGGGCCGCCGACGGCGCGCTGCTCTCCGCCGGGGGCCGGGTCCTCTGCGGTACGGCCACCGGCCCCACCCTCGCCGCCGCGCGCGACGCCGCGTACGAGCTGGTGGGCGGCATCGGGCTGGCGGGCTCGCACCACCGCACCGACATCGCCGCCGCGGCGGTCGACGGCCGGATCACGATCCCCGGCTGACCGGGGCGCTCCCCACCGAGCGGGTTCCGGCGGGGCGGTCAGGGAGTGGGGTCCGGTGTGACCGTCAGGCCATGCCGAGCGCGGCGGCGATGACGGCCTGGGCGGTCGCGCTCAGCTCCTCGCCCTTGGCGTCCGTTGCGGTGATCGAGTACTCGACCCGGAACCGGCCGTCGCGGGTCGACGCCACGGCGGCCAGGTAGCCGTACCGGGAGCCGGTCTTGGCCCAGAGGATCGTGCCGTCGTCCAGCGGCATGGCGGACAGGCCGGCGCTGTACCGGGCCGGGCCGCCCTCGACGTCGTCCACCGGCGGGAGGGTGAACATCTCGGTGAGCTGCGGCTCCGGCACGACCCGGCCGGCGAACAGCGCCGTCATGAAGGTGTCCAGGTCGGCCAGGCTGGAGATGACGTCACCGGAGGCGGGGGTGTAGGTCTGGCTCCACACGGTGGCGTCCACCAGTCCGGTCGCCCCGTCCCGGGTGACGGCCTGGTAGCCGTGGGCGTGCGGGCCCCGGATGCGCGGGTCGTCGCCGGGCCCGTACGTGTCGCGCAGGCCGAGCGGCCGGGCGATCCGCCGCGCCAGCTCCTGCTCGTACGTGTGGCCGGTGACCTTCTCGACGAGCAGCCCGGCGACGATGTAGCCCATGTTGGTGTAGTCCTGCTTCTCGCCGGGGTCGAACGCGCGCGGGTTCTCCAGCCCCGCCCGGACGATCTGCTCCGGGGTCCACCGGTCGTACCGGTGGGCGAGCTGCCACCCGATGTCGCCCGGCGACGTCGGGCTGGGGATGCCGCTGGTGTGGTCGAGGAGTTGGCGGACGGTAACGGTCGGGTAGTCAGCGGGCAGCAGGCCCGGCAGGTAGCCCTGCACGGACCCGTCGAGGTCGACCCGTCCCTCGGCGGCGAGTTGCAGCACCAGCGCGGCCGTGAACACCTTGGTGACGCTGCCCACCCGGAACCGGGCGTGCGGTGGCACCGGGGCCCCGGTGCGCAGGTCCCGCACCCCGCTGGTGCCCGTCCAGCAGCCGTCCGGGGTGGTGATCCGGACCTGGGCGCTGGTCGCGTCGGCGTCGGGCAGGCCGGCGATCGCCGCCCGTAACGGGGCGGGGTCGAGGGTGCCGGGTCGGCAGTCGACCCCGGACGGGTCGTTGTCGACCTGGTCGGCGGCGAGCGGGGCGGGCGCGGGGCCGAGGGGCGCGGTGGCGCGTGGGGCGGCGGTGGCCGCGCCGGGCACGGCGACGGTGAGCAGGGCGGCGAGTGCCGCGGCGGCGACCGTACGCCGATTCATGATTGTCATGCCGTCAGCCTGCCGGCGGGGCGTGGCCGGGAGCATCCGGGCAAGTCCCCCGACGGACCCGGGCGGCGGCCTCGGGGGAATCCCCGGTCAGCCGAAGTAGCGGCGCAGCTCGCGGGTCAGCACCTTGCCGGTGGCGTTGCGCGGCAGGTACTTCACGAAGACCACGTCGCGGGGGACGCTGAACCGGGCCAGGTAGTGCCGGACGTACTCGCGGACCGCCTCCGCGTCGAGGGTCTCGCCGGGGCGCAGGGCGAGGAACGCGGCGAGGCGCTGGCCGTACTCGTCGTCGGGCACGCCGATCACGGCCACCTCGCGGACCTGGGGCAGCCGGGCGACCAGGTCCTCCACCTCGGACGGGAAGACGTTCTCCCCGCCGGAGACGATCATGTCGTCGGCCCGTCCGTCGACGAAGAGGAGCCCGTCGGCGTCGACCCGGCCGAGGTCGCCGGTGTCCAGCAGCCCGTCCCGGCTCTCCCGGGCGACGCCCGAGGTGTAGCCCTCGAAGAGCATCTCGTTGCCGACGAAGATCCGCCCGACCCGGCCGGCGGGGACCGGCCGGCCGTCGTCGTCGAGGATGCGCAGCCGGGTGCCGTGCGGCGGGCGGCCGGCGGTGGTCGGTGCGGCCCGCAGCTCGGCGGGGCCGGCGATGGACGCCCAGGACACCTCGGTCGAGCCGTACAGGTTGTAGAGGACGTCGCCGTAGGCGTCCATGAAGCGCAGGGCGAGCCCGCCGGGCAGCGCCGACCCGCTGAGGGCGACCACCTTCAGGGGCGGCCTCGGCTCGGGCGGCGGCACCTCCATCAGCCGCTGCACCATCACGGGGACGGCGAACATGGCGTCGCAGCGGTGTGCCGTGAGCGCGCCGAGCGTGGCGGACGGGTCGAAGCGGCGGTGCAGCACGATCGTCGCCCGCAGGGCGAAGCAGACCTGGAGCGCCGCGTACCCCCAGGTGTGGAACAGCGGCGCGGCGATCAGCACGGTGTCCCGGACGCGCAGCGGGATGCGGTCGATGATGGAGACCAGCGGGCCGAAACCGTGCGGGGTGGGCCGGCGTGCCCCCTTGGGCGCGCCGGTGGTGCCGGAGGTCAGGACGATGGTGCGGCCCTCGCGCGGCGGCGGCTGGAGGTCGCCGGGCAGCGCCGCCGCGATCAGCTCCTCCAGCCGGGCCTCGTCGATCCGGTGCAGGTCGGCGGGGAGGCCGAGGGCCCGCTCGGCGAGCTCGGCGTCGTGCACGAGGACCCTGAGCCGCTGCTCCTCGGCGACGGTGGCGAGCTGCGCGGGGGAGAGCCCCGTGTTGACCAGCACCGCGTCCGCGCCGAGCAGGGTGGTCGCGACCATGGCCTCGATCAGCCCGTGGTGATTGCGGCAGAGCAGCCCGATGCGGTCCCCGCTGTGCACGCCGAGCGCGCCGCGCAGCGACTTCGCCAGCCGTTCGGCGCGGTCGAGCAGGACGCCGTACGTCAGCTCGGCGCCCTGCTCGTCGACGACGGCGGCGCGGCCCGGGTCCCGGGCGGCGGCCTGGCGCAGCTCGCCGGCGAGGCTCCAGCCCCACCGGCGCAGCGCGTTGAGTTGGGCGGCGACCCGGACCGGCGGGCCCGGGGTGAGCAGCCCGCGCCGGGTCAGCGTGGCGACGGTGAACGGCAGGTCCATGCGCGGGCCTCCTCCGGGCGTGCGGGACCCACCCGGGACGTCCGGGTCGAGTCGGTGCGTGGTCGGGTCAGCGGACGTGGACGCCGGAGATGGCCCGGGAGATCACCAGCCGCTGGATCTCCGACGTGCCCTCGAAGATGGTGTAGATCTTGGCGTCCCGGTACCAGCGTTCGACCGGGTGGTCCCGCAGGAAGCCGGCCCCGCCGAGCAGCTGCACGGCCTTCTCCGTGACCGACACGGCCACCTCGCCGGCCTTGAGCTTGGACATCGAGCCCTCGCCCGCGGTGAACGGGCGGTTGTTGCGCCCCATCCAGGAGGCCCGCCACACCAGCAGCCGGGCGGCGTCGATCTCCATCTTCATGTCGGCCAGCGCGAACGCGACCGCCTGGTTCTCGATGATCGGCCGGCCGAACTGCACCCGGTCCTTGGCGTAGTCCAGGGCGTACTCGTAGGCGGCCCGGGCCACGCCGAGCGCCTGCGCGCCGACGGTCGGCCGGGACAGCTCGAACGTGCGCATGGCGGCCTGGCCGGAGGCCCGCTGGCCGGAGCGGGCGCGGGCCAGCCGCTCGTCCAGGGCCTCCTTGCCGCCGAGCAGGCAGCGGCCGGGGACCCGGACGTCGTCGAGGAAGACGTCCGCCGTGTGCGAGGCGCGTAGCCCCAGCTTGCGCAGCTTCCGGGTCGCGCTCAACCCGGCGGTGCCCGGGGGTACGACGAACGCGGCCTGCCCGCGCGAGCCGAGCGTCGGGTCGACCGAGGCGGTGACGACGTGCACCCCGGCGATCCCGCCGTTGGTGGCGTACGCCTTTTGCCCGCGCAGTACCCACTCGTCGCTGGCCTCGTCGTAGCTGGCCCGGGTGCGCATCGCGCCGACGTCGGAGCCGGCCTCCGGCTCGGTGGTGCAGAACGCGGCGACGGCCGGGGCGTCGGCGTCGCCGAAGCACTGGGGAACCCATTCGACGAGCTGGTCGGGGGTGCCCGCGCCGTAGATGGCGGCCACGGCCAGCGAGGTGCCGAAGATGCCCAGGCCGATGCCGGCGTCGCCCCAGAACAGCTCCTCGCTGGCGATCGGCAGGGACAGGCCGGTGGGGTCGGCCCAGCAGGTGGCGAGGAACTCGAAGCCGTACAGCCCGACCTTCGCCGCCTCGGCGATGACGGGCCAGGGGGTCTCCTCCCGCTCGTCCCACTCGGCCGCGGCCGGGCGCACGACCTCGGCGGCGAAGCCGTGCACCCAGTCCCGCAGGTCCCGCTGTTCCTCGTTCAGGTCGAGCGAGAACTCGGCCATCGTCAGCCCTTGGGGATGTCGAACAGGTTGGCGATGTTGGCGGCGAGGCCGAGGTCGCCCTTGGCCTTCAGCTTGCCGGTCATGAACATCATCACCGGGTTCGCGCCGCCGGAGACGATCTTCAGGAAGTCCAGGGGGCCCATGGTCAGGCTCAGCTTGGGGTCGTGCTGCGGGGTCTCGTTGACCGTGCACGCGCCGCCGGCGACGACGATCTCGTAGGTGTCCGTGCCGCCGTCGGGGCGGCCGGTGATGCCCCAGTGGATCACCGCGTTGGTCGAGCCGGCCCGGTCGGCGCGGAACAGCGTGGGCATCCGGCCGAAGACCTCGCTCAGGACCTTGCCGCGCAGCTCGCCGGACATCACCTCGACGATCTTGTCGTCGGGGGTGGACTTGACCAACTGGGCGAACTCCTTGGGGCCGTAGTTGGCGAAGTTGGCCGGGTCGAAGTCAGTCATGGAAAGGAACCTCTCGGGCGACGACTGTGGTTACTCTAGCGTAACCTTACGCACGAGTAGGTATGCTCGCAAGGTGTCCGGCACCCCCACCTTCAAGCGCCTTCCCCGGGCCGTCCGCGAGCAGCAGATGCTGGACGCGGCCGTCCGAATCTTCTCCCGACGCGGCTTCCACGCGGCGAGCATGGACGAGATCGCCGAGGACGCCGGCATCTCCAAACCCATGGTGTACGCGTACCTGGGCAGCAAGGAGGAGCTCTTCGTCGCCTGCCTGCACCGGGAGGGCACCCGCATGATGGAGGCCATCGCCGGTGCCGCCGCCCCCGACCTCGACGCCGACGAGCGGCTCTGGCGCGGCCTGCGCGCGTTCTTCGGCTTCGTCGGGGCGCACCGCGACGGCTGGGCGGTGCTCTACCGGCAGGCCCGCGGCTCCCAGCCGTTCGCCGGGGAACTCGCCGCCATGCGGGCCCGGCTCGTCGAGGTGGTCGCCGGGATGCTCGACCACGCCCTGCGCGCCCGGGGCCGCGAGGTGAGCGCCACCGACCTGGAGGTCGTCGCGTACGCCCTGGTCGGCGCGAGCGAGTCGCTGGGCGACTGGCTCGCCGACCACCCGGAGGCCGACCCGGAGAAGACCGCCACCCGGATGATGAACGTCGCCTGGCTCGGCGCCGACCAACTCCTCCGCGGCCTCACCTGGCACCCGGAGGGGTAAGGAAGGGCACCTTGTTAACGCTTTCTGTATAGGAAGGGCCCCCTGCAAACCCGCCCGACGGAATTGTCGGTGGGGTGCGCGAGGATGGGCGCGTGTTCGACGGGATCGACGACATCGACTGGGTGCGGCTCGGCCACGCCTACGGCTCGGCCGGCGACGTGCCCGGCCTGCTCCGCGCCCTGCGCTCGCCCGACGAGGGGGAACGCCAGGCCGCCTTCGGCTCGCTCTACGCCAACATCTTCCACCAGGGCACCCGCTACGAGGCGTCGGCTTACGCCGTGCCGTTCCTGCTGGAGCTGCTGGCCGACCCGGCCACCCCTGACCGGGAGCTGGTGCTCTACCTGGCGACGGCGCTCGCGGTGGGCTACGACGAGCGGTGGCTGCCCGAGGGCGTCCCGGTGGCCGAGTTCCGCCGGGTGGCCGACGGCGGGCGGGAGCTGCTCGCCGCCAAACCGCCCCCGTGGCACGGCGACGACGAGACCCAGAAGGAGTACGTCGAGTACGCGTACGTGGAGTCGCTCGACGAGGCGGATCAGCAGCGGCTGTGGGCGCACATCGAGCTGACCGTCTACGACGCGGTGCGGGCCGGCGTGCCCCTGTTCCGCGACCTGCTCACCGATGCCGACCCGGGGCTGCGCGCCGGTGCGGCGTACGCGCTCGCCTGGTTCCCGGAGGACGCGGCCGGCAGCCTTCCGGCGCTCGTCGCGGCGGCCGAGGCCGCACTGGAGGTGGACGAGGACGAGGCGGCGACCGCCCTGGTGGCGGCCGGGTTGCTCGGCGCAGCGCCCGACGCCGGGCTGCTGGCGGACCCGCGCCCGGTGATCCGCTGGGCCGCCGCGATCGGCCGGGCCCGGGTGCTCGGCGTCGATGCCGACCAGGCGACGGTCGACGAGCTGCTCGCCTGGACGGCCGCCGCCGGGCCGGGCCACCGGCCGGCAGCCGACGGGGCCGAGGTGCCTTTCCTCGACGGCGACCTCAACGGCTACGCGGGGCTGTCCCTGCGCCTGCTCGACACCCGGCACACCGATCGGGCGTTCGACGCGCTGCTCGACCGGCTGCCCGCCGTCACGGGCGAAAAGGCGTTGCCGGTGGCGGCCGAGGCCCTGCGCCTGGCGTTCCCCGACGGCAGCCTGCCCAAGGGGGCGCCGTGTGCGGCGCTGGCTCCCCGGCAACGGCGGCTCGTCGAGGTGCTGGCCCGGTCGCCCGAGGTGTGGCTGTTCGGCGACTCGACGTTCGTCAACTTCAGCTTGCTCGTCGGCGACTACGGCCTGCCGCGCAGCCGGGAGGCGATGCTGGCGTACCTCGACGGCCCGCCGGCCTGACCCTCGTCGGCCCGCCGGCCCGACCCTCGTCGGCCCGCCGGCATCCGCCTCAGCAGCTCCGGTCAGCAGCGCCGGTCAGCGGTGCCGGTCAGCGGCGCGGCGGCGGGCGCGGAGTCGAAGCCAGCGGGCGGCCTCCAGCAGGCCGGTGATCGCGACCGACAGCCCGATCCCGGCCAGGATGCCCAGGATCGGCTCCCGCTCGAAGGCCAGCCCGCCGAAGTAGCCGAGCAGCCCGCTGTACGCCGCCCAGGTGCCGGCGGCCAGCGCGTCGAAGAGCACGAACGACCGCAGCGGATAGCGGACCGCGCCCATCGTCAGGGTCACCGCCGTGCGTCCGCCGGGGACGTAGCGGGCGGTGGCGAGCATCATCCCGCCGCGCCGGTCGACCGCCCGGCGGGCCCACTCCGACCCGGTACGCCGCCGGCTGTCGGCCGGCAGCCGGGCCAGCCGGTGCGCGCCGCCGCCCCGGCCGATGGCGTACGACAGGTGGTCGCCCGCCAGCGCGCCGCACGCGGCCAGCACGATCACCATGGTCAGGTCCGGCTGCCCGCCGGCCGCGAAGACCCCGGCCGTCACCACGATCGTCTCGCCGGGCACCGCCGGGAAGACGGCGTCGACCGCGGTGACCGCGAAGATCACCAGGTAGACCCACGGTGAGGTGACCGTGTCGTGGAGCAGGCCGAGGACCGACTGCATGCCCTCATGCTCTGCCGTCGCAGCGTTAGGAAGGGGCCCTTCCTATACAAAAGGCGTTAACAAGGTGCCCCTCCTTACCCGCTTCCCCTCGGCGGTGGGCGAGTGGGAGGTGAGCGTCACCGGGGCGCCCAGGGCCTCCTCGACCGCCTCCGGCCAGTCGGCCGGCGGGCCGTCGTCGTAGACCGGGCGGGCCGCGAGCAGGCGGTCGGTGAGGGCGGCCTGGCGGTCCAGGTCGCCGGGCGGGCCGGGCTCCAGGCGGTCGGTGCCGTCGTAGCGGCGGCAGATCCGCAGGCCCCGGCCGGCCAGGTCCAGGTGGGTGAGGGCGAGGCCGTCGACGCCGCCGGCCACGTCGAGGGCGTACCGGTGGGCGACCGCGTCGAAGTGCCCGAACCGGAACCGGCCCTGCCACGGGTTGGTCGCGTTGTGCGCGTCGGCCAGCGGCAGCGCCCGGTCCTCGGTGACCAGCGGGCCGGGGCCGTGCCGGGTGGTGGTGATCCGCAGCACGCCCAGCCGCTCGGCGGCGCCGGCGAGCCCCGCCTCGGCGAGCAGCGACTCGGCGTTGGCGAACGTGGTGGTGCTCCACGTCGTGTACGGGTGGAAGCCGTGCCACTCGTCGAGCAGCACCCCCTGCGCCCCCTCGAAGACGCAGGTCCCGGCGCGCAGCACCCCGGCCAGGTGGGACCGGTCGACGATGGCCACCCGGTCGCCGAACGCGGTGAACGCGGGCAGGCAGTCGTCGACGGGCGGGGCGTCCAGCGGGCCGAGCTCGGCGGTGAGCCGGTCGCGCAGGGCGGCCAGCCGGCGGCGCAGCACGGCCGGGGTGCGGCAGTCCGCCACCCGGGGCGCGGAGTCGGGGTGGGCGAGCCCGTACGCGACGGCCTCGCCCACCCCCAGCCCGCAGGAGCCGTGCCGGTCGGCCCCCCGGGCCAGCTCGCGGGCCCGGTTGGCGGCCCGGTGGTACGGGGTGGCCAGCAGCGCCTCCCCGTCGACGGTGAGCCGGTCGAGCGCGTCGGGCACGCCCACCGTGGCGAGGTGGTCGGCCTCGGCGGCCAGGGCGAGCGGGTCCACCACCACGTGCCGGGACAGGTGGGTCCGCACGCCGGGGCGGAAGGTGCCCGCCCCGAACTGCGCGAACGTGTGGTGCCGCCCGTCGCGCAGGACGACGTTGTGCGCCGCCTGCGCGCCCCCGTTGAAGCGGATCACCGTGTGGACCGGCCGGGTGGCGCAGAGCCAGTCCACGACGGTGCCCTTGCCTGCGTCGCCGTAGCCGAGGTCGACCACCAGCACGTGGTTCACAGCCGGGTCACCCCGCGGGTGGGCGGCGTCGACGGGGCGGGCAGCGTGGCCACCTGGTCGCGGCTGCCCCGGCCGAGGCGGGCCAGCGCCTTCGACACGGTGCCGGTGGCCTTCGAGCCGGCCTTCCTGAGGTCGGCCAGGCCCTGGTCGAGGTCGACGGCCTGCTCGCCGAGGCCGACCGTGAGGGCGATGGTCTCGCACACCGCGTCGAGGTCGTCGAGCACGACGGCGTTCTGCCCGAGCAGGTCGCGCCAGAAGTCCAGCACCTTCGTGCTGCCGGCGTAGCTGCTGCCGGCGGGGAGCAGGTAGTAGGTGTCCCAGCGCCGGGTCACCTCGTCGACGATCTGGGCCAGCGGCACGTCCTCGCGGAGGTCGTCGCCGACGAGCCGGCTCACCTGCCGCCGGTCGACCCGGGGGTAGGCCAGCTCGTCGCCGATGATGAACAGGTAGCCGCGCCGGCCCCGCTTCTCCCAGCAGTCGGTGACGGTGTGCCGGGCCATGAAGTACATGGCCAGCTCGTACGACTCGGTCATCTGGCCGCCGCCGCCGCCCTCCAGCACGATCCGCCCGAGGTCGTCGTCCATCCGGTTGTCCGACTCGAACTGCCCGACCTGCAACGGCACCCGGTCGCAGGTGGCGTCGCCGATCGCGCCGAACATGATCTGCGGGTCGCGGGCGTATCCCTGGCGGAGCAGGAGCCCGAGCAGCTGCGGCAGCTTGGCCTGGAGGGTGCGGGGCACGTTCCGCATGGAGCCGGTGACGTCGAACAGCACCGAGATGGCCGTCGACTGCGGGTGCTCGGCCGAGTCGCGGCTCTCCCGCATCGCGTCGCGCGGGTCGAGCGCGGGGTGCACCTTGCGCGCCCCGCTGTCGCTGTACGCGAACGCGCTCTTGCCGGTGGCCCGGCGGTACCGGTCGGCGGCGTCGTACACGTCGGTGGACCACATTCCACTGCCCATGGCAGCCTCCCTAGGGGTTGAGGGTGAAGGGTCGGAAGGTGCGCGGCCCGTAGAGCCGTTCGAGCACCTCGTCCAGTTCGCGCAGCAGCCGCCACGCGTCGTCGGGCCGGGACGGCAGCGCCGGGCGGCGGCAGCCGTGGGCGAAGGCGCGCAGCTCGCGTGGGGCCCGGTCGCCCATCAGCCACGCCATGCACGCGGCGGCCATCGCCAGGTCGGTGCCGGGCCCGCAGGCCCGCCGGGCGGCGACCTCCGGCGGGTACCAGTCCTCGTGGCCGGGCACCAGCGCGGGGATCGTGCCCCCGGTGGCGGCGGAGAAGCACCAGTCGACGAGCACCACGCCGTGCCCGTCGGGCTCGATCAGCACGTGCCGGGGCAGCACCGCGCCGTGCACGACGCCGGCCCGGTGGGCCAGGCCGAGGGCGACCAGCAGCCGCCGCCACATCCAGGCCGCGTCCCGGCCGTCCAGCCCGCCGGGGTACGCGCGGCGCACCTCGTCGAGGCTGTGCAGACCGGGCGCGGTGGCCAGCACGCTGATCCGCCGTTCCGCCCCGGTGGCCGGGTCCCGGTGCCGGAGGGTGTCGACGAGCCGGGGCACGTACGGCAGGTAGCGGGGGTCGCCGCGTTCCTCGATGGTGCGCAGCGCGTGCTGTTCGCGGGCCATCAGGTCGTTGTCGGCGGGGTCGCGGGGCAGCTTGAGCAGCCGGTCCGACCCGACGTCGTAGAGGTCGGCGAGGTCGCCGGTGTGGGCGAGCGGGCCGAGCCGGTGGCCGCCGAGGACCACCGGGTCGGCGCTGGCCCGCCCGGCCCGCCACCGGTTGGTGACCTGGACGAACGCGTCGGTGGCGGCGGCGCGTACGGCCGGGTCGAGCGCGCCCAGCCGGTCGGGGTGCAGGGCCGCGACCAGCTCGCGGTAGCGGTGGGCCGACGCGTCCGCGCCGAACAGGTCGGCGTCGGTGCGGGCGGCGGTGACCAGCCGGATGGCCTCGTGGGTGTTCACCGCACCGTCTCCTCCCGGGCGGGGCGCAGCAGCGCCGGGTGCAGCAGCCGGGCGTCGCCGGCCCGGTAGAGCTTGGCGCGGGGGCCGCCGCGCGTGCCGCCGCGTTCCGTGCTCGCGCCGGTGCTCTCCACGAAGCCGGGCACGGAGAGCACCTTGCGGTGGAAGTTGCCGGGGTGCAGCGGGTGCCCCCAGACGGTCTCGTAGACGGCCCGCAGCTCGGTGATGGTGAACTCGGTGTCGAGGAAGCGGGTGGCCAGCGGGGTGTATTCCAGCTTGGACCGGGCCCGCTCCAGGCCGTCGTCGATGATCCGGTCGTGGTCGAAGGCGAGCTGCCGGCTGCTCAGCGCGGTCACGGGCAGCCAGATCGCGTCGTCGGCGTCGCTGCCGGCGGCCGGGTCGGGCAGGTCGGGGGCGAACGCGAGGTACGCCACCGAGACGATCCGCATCCGGGGGTCGCGGCCGGGGTCGCCGTAGCTGCCGAGCTGTTCCAGGTGGACGCGGCGCAGCCGCTCGCCGCCGAGGCCGGTCTCCTCGGCCAGCTCCCGCCGCGCCCCGGCCGCCAGGTCCTCATCGGGTTGGACGAACCCGCCGGGCAGCGCCCAGTGGCCCTCGAACGGCGGCCCGCCCCGGCGGACGAGCAGCAGGTGCAGCGCGTCGGACCGGACGGTCAGGGCGACCACGTCGACGGTGACGGCGACCGCCGGGTAGGCCCGGGGGTCGTAGGCGGCGAGGAACTCCTGCTCGTTCACGGCGTCTCTCTCACTGTGAGAACATCTCAACGTGAGAACAACTTAGCGCACGAAAGAGTGAATGCCAAGCCCTCGCGTCGAAGCGCCGGCCTGAGCCGCCGATCAGCGCACGGAGCCCGCCAGGTGCGGCCTGCCCGTCCGCGCGTCGTGCAGGGCGAACTCCCAGGCCGGGCCGTCGGCGGTGGCGGTGAAGGCCACCGTGGACGGCAGCGGCACCGGCAGCTTGAACGCCACCTCGACCGTGTACCCCTCCGGCAGCCGGCTCTCCAGCGCGGCCAGGCAGCGCGCCTTGCTCCACATGCCGTGCGCGATCGGGCGGGGGAAGCCGAACAACCGCGCGCCCAGCCGGGAGGTGTGGATCGGGTTGTGGTCGCCGGAGACGCGGGCGTAGTCGGTGCCCACCCTCGGCGGCACCCGCCAGGAGGCGGTGGCGGCCGGCGCCGCGGGCCGCTCACCCCGGTCGCGCCGCGCGCCGCCGCCGGCCGTGCGCTCCCTGCCGAGGTACGTCGACACGCCGCGCCACACCTCCGCCCCGCCGACCGACCCGACCAGCACCACGTCGACCTGCCGCCCCCGCTCGTGCGGGCGCAGGTTCTCGGCGTACGCGCGGAAGTCCAGCGTCTCGCCCGCCTCGACCGGCCGGCGCACGGTGATCCGGTTGGCCACGTGCACCAGCCCGACCAGCGGCAGCGGGAACTGCGGCGCGGTCATCAGCCGCAGCGCCAGCGGAAACCCCAGCACGTGCGGGTACGTCCCCGGCAGCCGGTCGGCCAGCCGGAACCCGCAGACCCGGTCGTAGTCGGCCAGGTGTGCCCGGTCGACGGCGACCCCGGCGACGGCCAGCTCGACCTGCGGCAGCGCGTCGCCCCGGCGGCGACCCGGGCCGGGCAGCGCCCCGAGCAGGGCCCGCCGGTAGAGCGGGCCGGCCTGCGGCAGCCGGGGCAGCTCCAGCAGGGCCCGGCCCTGCGCGTCCGCGCCGGTCATCACGCCCCCAGCAGGCTCTGGCCGCAGACCCGGACGACGTTGCCGCTGACCGCGCCGCTCGCCGGCCAGGCCAGCCAGCCGATCGTCTCGGCGACGTCCACGGGCAGGCCGCCCTGGGCCATGCTGTTCATCCGCCGGCCCGCCTCCCGCACGACGAGCGGGATGCGGGCGGTCAGCCGCGTCTCGATGAACCCGGGAGCGACCGCGTTGACGCTGATCCCGCGCTCGCGCAGCGCCGGGGCGAGTGACTGCACCAGCCCGATCACGCCCGCCTTCGAGGTGGCGTAGTTGGTCTGGCCCCGGTTGCCGGCGATGCCGGCGATCGAGGAGACCGAGACGATCCGGCCGCCGGCCGGGATCAGCCCGCGCTCCAGCAGCACGTCGTTGATGCGTTCCTGGCTGGACAGGTTGACGTCGATGACGCTGTCCCACCGGTCGGCGTCCATCCGGCCCAGCGTCCGGTCCCGGGTGATGCCGGCGTTGTGCACCACCACGTCGACCCGGCCGTGCCGGGACGCGAGGTGGTCGGCGAGCCGGGTGGGCGCGTCCGGGGCGGTCAGGTCGAGCTGCACGGCGCTGCCGGCGATCTCGTTGGCGACGGCGGCCAGCTCGTCCCCGGCGGCCGGGACGTCGAGCGCGACGACCTGCGCGCCGTCGCGGGCCAGCACCCGGGCCAGGGCCGCGCCGATCCCCCGGGCCGCCCCGGTGACCAGGACGAGCTGGCCATCGAGCGGCCGGTCCCAGTCGGCCGGCGGCTCGGCCGCGCCGACGCCGACCCGGACGACCTGCCCCGAGACGTACGCCGAGCGGCCCGAGAGCAGGAACCGCAGGGTGGCCTCCAGGCCGGTGGCCGTGCCGGCGTCGCCGTGCGCCGTGACGTGCACGAGCTGGGCGGTGACGCCCCGGCCGAACTCCTTGCCGATGCTGCGGGTCAGCCCTTCCAGGGCCCGCTGGGCGGTCGCCTCGCGCGGCGTGCCGCACTCGTCGGGCGGGGTGCCGAGCACGATCACCCGGCCGCCGGGCAGCACCGCGCGGGCGCGCGGGTGGAAGAAGTCGTAGAGCTGGCGCAGTCCGGTGGAGTCGGTGATGCCCGTGGCGTCGTACACCAGGGCGCCGAAGCGCTCCTGGGCCTCGGCGGTGGCCGGGTCGCGCAGCTCGACCCCGGCGGCGGTCAGGATCGTGCCGACCGGCCCGGCGAGCCGGCCGCCGGTGGCCGAGCCGAGCAGGGCCGGCCCGGTCAGCAGCGGGTCCCCCGGGGCGTGCCGGCGCAGTCGTGGCGGGTCGGGCAGCCCGAGGCGCTTGACCAGCGCGCGGCCGGCCCCCGATCGGACGAAGCTCGCGTACCTGTCGGTCATAGGCGTAGCCTACTGGCCAGTAGGTTGTGGGCAAGTCCTGAAACGGAGGCGGGATCGTGCAGAGCATCCGGCGGGTGGCGGTCATCGGCGGCAACCGCATCCCCTTCGCCCGGTCCAACTCGCGGTACGCCAGCGCGTCCAACGCCGACATGCTCGGCGCGGCCCTCGACGGGCTCGTCGCGCGGTTCGGGCTGGCCGGGCAGCGGGTCGGCGAGGTCGTCGCCGGGGCGGTGCTCAAGCACTCCCGGGACTTCAACCTCACCCGCGAGGTGGTGCTCGGCTCGAAGCTCGACCCGCACACCCCGGCGTACGACATCCAGCAGGCGTGCGGCACCGGCCTGGAGGCGGCGATCCTGGTCGCCAACAAGATCGCCCTCGGGCAGATCGAGGCCGGCATCGCCGGGGGCGTCGACACCACCTCCGACGCCCCGCTCGCCGTCAACGAGGAGCTGCGCCGCACCCTGCTCCGGCTCAACTCCGCCCGCACCCTCGGCGAGCGGCTCAAGGTCGCGGCGAAGCTGCGCCCGCTCCAGCCGTTCCAGCCGGAGATCCCGCGCAACGCCGAGCCGCGTACCGGGCTGTCGATGGGTGAGCACGCCGCCCGCACCGCCCTGCGCTGGCACGTCGACCGGCAGGCCCAGGACGAGCTGGCGCTCCGCTCCCACCAGCGGCTCGCCGCCGCGTACGAGCGGGGGTTCTTCGACGACCTGCTGACCCCCTACCTGGGGCTCACCCGGGACCAGAACCTCCGCCCCGACACCACCCTGGAGAAGCTCGGCTCGCTGAAGCCCGTCTTCGGCCACCGGGGCCCGAACGCCGAACAGGCCACGATGACCGCCGGCAACTCGTCCCCGCTCACCGACGGGGCGTCCACCGTGCTGCTGGCCAGCGAGGAGTGGGCGGCCGAGCGCAACCTGCCGGTGCTCGCCTGGTTCTCCTGGTCGGAGACGGCGGCCGTCGACTTCGTGCACGGCGACGAGGGGCTGCTGATGGCCCCGGCCTACGCGGTGCCCCGGATGCTGGCCCGCGCCGGGCTGACGTTGCAGGACTTCGACTACTACGAGATCCACGAGGCGTTCGCCTCGCAGGTGCTGGCCACCCTCGCCGCCTGGGAGTCGCCCGAGTTCTGCAAGGACCGGCTCGGGCTGGACGCCCCACTCGGGTCGATCGACCGCGACAGGCTCAACGTCAACGGCTCGTCCCTGGCCGCCGGCCACCCGTTCGCCGCCACCGGCGGGCGGATCGTCGCCACGCTGGCCAAGCTGCTCGCGCAGGCCGGCTCCGGCCGGGGGCTCATCTCGATCTGCGCGGCCGGAGGCCAGGGGGTCACCGCGATCCTGGAGCGCTGACGCCCGGCGTTCACCGGGCGTTCAACTCGGCGTGTGGCTGTGGTGGCCTCGGACCGGCAGGGTGGCCGGCGATGGACATCAGCGCAGGCGGGGCAGCACTGGACCTGTCCGTGGTCGTCCCCATGTACAACGAGCAGGACGTCGTCGCGGTGTTCGTCGAGCGGCTCCGGCCGGTGCTCGACGGCACCGACGCCACGTACGAGGTGGTCGCCGTCGACGACGGCAGCCGGGACGCCACGGCCCGGCTGCTGCTCGACCACGCCCGGTCCTGGCCCCAGCTCCGGCTGGTCCGGCTGCGCCGCAACAGCGGCCACCAAGCCGCCCTCACCGCCGGGCTGCACCGGGCGCGGGGCCGCTGGGTGGTCTCCATCGACGCCGACCTCCAGGACCCGCCCGAGGTCATCCCCGAGATGCTGGCCACGGCCCGGGAGCGGGGCGTCGACGTCGTGTACGGGGTGCGCGCCGACCGCAGTACCGACACGCCGTTCAAGCGCGGCACCGCCGGCCTGTACTACCGGCTGATGCGGCGCATCGTCGGCGCGGACCTGCCCGCGCAGGCGGGCGACTTCCGGCTGGTCAGCCGGGACGTGGTGGAGGTGCTGCGCCGGCTGCCCGAGCGCACCCCGGTCTACCGGCTCCTGGTGCCCTCGCTGGGCTTCGCCGCCGCCGAGGTGCGCTACTCCCGCGCAGCGCGGGCCGCCGGGGAGACGAAGTACCCGCTGCGCCGGATGATCGCGCTGGCCTGGGACAGCACGGCGAACTTCACCGCCGCGCCGCTGCGGCTGGCCACCTGGCTCGGCGTGGTCAGCTTCGCGGCCTGCCTGGTGCTGGCCGTCCTCGGCCTGGTCGCGTACGCCGACGGCGCGACCATCCCGGGCTGGACCTCGCTGTTCGTGGCGGTCCTGCTGTTCAGCGCCGTCCAGCTGATCTGCCTCGGCCTGCTCGGCGAGTACGTCGGCCGCATCTACCGCACCGTGCAGGATCGGCCCACCCACCTCGTCGGTTTCGACTCCGCCGAGGCGCCCTTCGGCTCCGGCGGGGTGCCCGCCGACCTGGCAGGGGCTCCCGGCCCGGCGGCGGGCGGCGTCGACCCGGCCGGCACGGCCGACGCGCCGGCCGTGACGGTGGCGGCTGGCCGGGCCGGTGACTGAACCGGCGGTGCTGACGCAGGGCTCGCCGGTGGCGGCGGACGCGCCCGCCCCACCGGACGCACCGGCGGGCCGGGGCGGTCCGGCGGCGCGCCGGGTCGCGGCGGCCCTCGCCTGGGCGGCGGTGCTCGCCGCGCTGGTCGCCGGCTGGTGGTGGACGGGCACCCCGGGCGGCGACGTCGCCCGCTACGTCGCCTACTGGGCGCTGGCCCTCGTGCTGCCGGGCACGCTCGTGCACCGGGCGCTGCGGGGCAGCCGGGGCAACCTGCCGGAGGACCTGGGCTACGGGGCCGCCGTCGGCCTGCTGCTGGAACTCGCGGCCTGGGCGCTCGCCACGGCCACCGGCACGCAGCCAGCGCTGCGCTGGTGGCCGGTGCCGGTGCTGGCGCTGTTCGTCGCGGCGCCCCGGCTGCGCCGGCACTGGCGGATCGCCCGACCCCGGCCGCTGCCGCTGCGCTGGACGATCGCGGTCGCCGGGGTGCTGGTCCTCGTGGTGGCCTGGGCGGCCGTGGGCTGGCGGGCGAACCCGCTGCCGCCGGTGGACCACGTCTACTACCAGGACCTGCTCTACCACCTCGGGCTGGTGCACGAGCTGACCCGGACGATGCCCTTCGAGCTGCCGCAACTGGCCGGGGAGCCGCTGCGCTACCACTACCTGGTCGACGCGCACCTGGCCAGCGCCAGCATGATCACCGGTACGGACCCGGCGACCGTCCTGCTCCGGCTGTGGCTGGTGCCGGTCGCCGCGACGGCGGTCGTCGTCACCGCCGGGCTGGCCCGTGACCTCAGCGGACGCTGGTGGGCCGGCCCGGTCGCCGCCGCGACGGCGTATCTCGGGGTGTCGCTCTCCCTCGGCTCCGCTGCGACGGCCAGCGGCACCCTCCCGCTGTCCGTGGAGAGCCCGTCGCAGACGTACCTGCTGCCCCTGCTCCTGCTGCTCACCGGCGTCTGCGCGGACGTGGTGCGCGGCCGGCGGCCCGGGTGGGGCTGGGCGCTGGTGCCGGCGGCGGGCCTGGCCGTCGCCGGGGCCAAGTCCAGCGGCCTGCCCCCGCTGATCGCCGGCGTGGCGCTGGCCGGGGTGGTCGCCGCCCGGCGGGCCCGCCGGGTGCCGTGGGCGGTCGCGTCGCTGTTCGCGGTGCTGGTCGCGGCCATGGCCGTCGGGTATCGCCTGTTCGCCGGTGGCGGCGCGGGGGTGCTCTCGCCGCAGGTGTTCGGGGTGCTGCGGTTCCTCGCGCCGTGGCGGGAGACCGTCGGCGCGGGCGGGGGCATCGCGGCGGGCGGCCTGCTGCCGCCCGGGCTCGCGGCGGCCGGCGCTGCCGGGTGGCTCTTCGCGCTGGCCGTGCTCGGCTGGTGGCTGACGCTCCAGGCGCCCCGGTTCGTCGGCGTGCTGCTGCTGGCCCGCCGGGGCGCCAAGCTCGACCCGGCGGCGTGGCTGCTGGCCGGGGCGCTGCTGGCCGGGGCGGGCGGTGCCTGGTCCTTCTTCCATCCGTCGGTCAGCCAGCTCTACTTCTTCATGGCGGTGGTCCCGTTCGGGGCGCTGCTGGCCGCGTGGCTGCTGGCCGGTGCGCGCCCGTGGTGGCCGGCCGTGGCGGTCGCCGCGACCGCTGGCGCGGCGGCCCAGTGGCTGCTCGACCCGCTGGCCCCGCCCGAGCGGACCCGGCGGGCCTGGCTGTGGGCGATGGCCGTGCCGGCGGGCCGGGTGCTGTTGCTGGCCGGCGTCGCCGCGCTGCTGGCCGTCCTGCTCGTCGGGCTGCGGGCCCGGCGCGCCCGGGGCCCGGTGCCGCCCGGGGGCCGGCTCCCGGCGGCCCTGCGGCCCCGGGCTGCGACGGTGCCCGGGGACGAGCGGGCGGCGGGGGCATCGTGGCGCGCGCGGACGGCGGGGGCGTCGTGGCGCGCGCGGACGGCGGGGGCGTCGTGGCGCACGCGGGCGGCGCTGGCCGGGCTGGTCGCCGCGTTCTGCGGGGCGAGCGTGGCCGGCGGCCTGGAGTGGACCGCGCGCCGGATCGGGGATCCGCCCCGGTCGCTCACCGCCGCCGAACGCCCCTGGGCGCTCACCCGGGACGAGGCGCGGGCCGCCCTGTGGTTGGACGCCCACGCCGGCCCGGAGGACGTGGTGGCCACCAACGTGCACTGCCGGCCGGTGCCGACCGTCGCGCACTGCGACGCGCGGGCCTTCTGGGTGAGCGGGCTGGGCGGTCGGCGGACGCTCGTGGAGAGCTGGGGCTACACGGACGAGGCCCTGGCCGGGCACGCCCGCGACGGCTTCTCGTACCCCCGGCAGCCCGCCCCCGACCCCGAGCTGTTCGCCCGCAACGAGCGGCTGTTCACCGCGCCGGCCGCCCCGGAGCTGGACCGGGCGCGTCGAGAGGACGGCGTGCGGTGGCTGCTCGCCGACTCGGCCGCCGGCCCGGTGTCGCCGGAACTGGCCCGGCTCGCCGAGGTGGCGTTCGTCGCCGGCCCGGTGACCGTGTACCGCCTGCGTTGACCCCTTAGCGGTAGAAAAGCGCACGAAGTCTCACATCAGGTTTCCGACCTCCTGAGGATGAGGGCAGCTTCTGTCCCGTTTTTGGAGGTTTGATGTGAAACTGCCTCGTTGGGCCTTGGCGGCGCTCGCCGGCGCGGCCCTGGCCCTGCTTCCCGCCGTGGCGGCCCAGGCCGCCCCGACCGACGCCGATGGCACGCGGCTCATCGCCGACCGGCCCGCCGCCGGCCTCGGGGGCGCCGGCACCGGTTTCTGGGGCTCTGGTCTCCAGGGTGCTGGTCTCCAGGGTGCTGGTCTCCAGGGTGCTGGTCTCCAGGGTGCTGGTCTCCGGGGCTCCGGCGACGCCGCACCCGCCGGCCCCGCCCAGCCGCAGCCGCCCGTGGGCGACAGCCTGTGCCGCCCCGGCGTCCCGCCGAACGCGCCGCCGACCACCCAGTTCTACGACGACAACCCCCTGCTCGGCCCCGCCACGCTGCCCGCCGCGCCGCCGGTCGGTCCGCTGCTCGCCGGCTACCAGCGCTTCGGCGGCCTCACCGAGGCGCAGTTCCTCCAGCAGTACGGCAACGCCACCCAGACCGCGTACGTCTACCCGCCCGCGAACGGGTTCGTCCTCGGTCCAGACGGGGTGCCGATCAAGGAGAAGCAGACCCTGCTGCCCGGCTACCGGCTCGACCGCTTCGGCTTCCCGGGCGGCGCGTTCCTCGCCCCGCTCGGCACCCCGTTCAGCGCCCGGTCGCTGCCGCCGTCGAACCTGAACACGCCGGCCGACGCGCCGCTGGCCAACTACCACGTCTACTGCGTGGTCAAGCCGCTCCCGGTGGACTCCGGCCCGATCGCCCCGTGGTTCGCCCAGCCGGGGATGGGCACCCAGTTCCAGCTCAACCCGGCGTACCTGCCGCAGGCCGGGGGCAACCTGAGCGTCACCTGGCTGCTCGCGCACGGTTTCCTGGTGGAAGAGAACCTGGAGGCGACGCCGTGCGCCGTCCCGCTCCAGCGCGGCGGCGTCCCGGCCGTCTGCTGACGACGAATCGGATGAACGGAGGTCGGGTGTGGACCGGCACCAGGTACGCGCCGCGCTGTTGGCGGCCGGGCTGTCCCCGGACGCCTTCGAGATCGAGGACGTGCACGAGCACGTGCCGGTCCCGCCCGACTTCTGGTTCCTGCGCCGCTCGCCGGGTGGGCGCTGGGAGATCGGCCTGTACGAACGCGGGACGCACGACGTCCGCCAGTCGTACGACTCCGAGCAGGCCGCCGCCGCCGGCCTCTACGCGGCGCTGACGGGTCGGCCCGCGCCGTACTGACCCCTGTTGCCGGGCGTTCCTACTGTGGATCCAGCCCGCCCGGACGTCACCGGCGGCACCCGTCGAGGAGTGGCCATGCCCGGTCGAGTCCTGCTCCGCACCGTCCACGTCGCCCCCGTCGTCGTCGGCCTGGCCGTCGCGCTCGCCGCCGCCGGCTGCGCGTCCACCGCCACGGGTTCCGGGGGGTCCACCGCGAAGACGACCGTGACCGAGGCGCCCGCCGACGCACCGGCCGCCGCCGGCTCCGGCGACGAAGGCACCGGCGCGACCGGCACCGGCACGACGGGCGGCGGCTCCACCGACGGCGGGTCCACGGGGGGCAGCTCGACGGGCGGCGGCTCCACCGGCGGCGGCTCGACGGGCGGCGGCTCCACCGGCGGCGGCTCGACGGGAGGTGGCTCGACGGGGGGTGGTGCCACGGGCGGCGGGTCCACGGGCAGCAGCGGCGGCGGGTCCGGCACGAAGCCCAGCGGCCCCACCATCGGATACTTCCGGGTCGCCCAGAAGCCCACCTGCCCGGCCGGGACCAACGTCAACCCGATCGCCGGCGCCCCGGTCGTCGTGGAGTGGAAGACCAGCAACGTCGACTCGGTCGCCCTCTCGGTCGACGGCCCCGGCGTGTACGGCGACAACTACCCGCCGGCCGGCAGCGAGACGGTGAACTTCCCCTGCTCCGGCGGCGAGGGCGACGTCCAGGAGCACACCTACACGCTGACGGTCCGCAACGCGCACGGCAAGCAGTCGAAGACCCTCGTGGTGACCGCGAAGGTGCACGACATCCCGCGCGTCTGACCAGCGACGTCACCGCCGTCCCGCCCCGGCCCCGCCCCGCCGCAAGGGACGGGCTGGCGCGGGCGGCGGTCTCGGCGTACGGGAGAATGGGCACCGTGACGACGATCCCGAACGTGCTCGCCCACCGCTACGCCTCGCCCGAACTGGTCGCCCTCTGGTCGCCGGAGGAGAAGGTTCGGATGGAGCGGCGGCTCTGGCTCGCCGTGCTCCGCGCCCAGCGGGACCTCGGCGTGGCCGTCCCCGACGGCGTGGTCGAGGCGTACGAGCGGGTGCTCGACGACGTCGACCTGGCCTCGATCGCGGAGCGGGAGCGGGTCACCCGGCACGACGTGAAGGCCCGGATCGAGGAGTTCAGCGCGCTCGCCGGGCACGAGCACGTGCACAAGGGGATGACCTCCCGGGACCTCACGGAGAACGTCGAGCAGCTCCAGGTCCGCGCGTCGCTGGAGCTGGTCCGGGACCGGGTGGTGGCCACCCTCGCCCGGCTCGCCCGGCTCGCCAACGAGCACTCCGGCCTGGTCATGACCGGTCGGTCGCACAACGTCGCCGCGCAGGCCACCACACTGGGCAAGCGCTTCGCGTCGGCCGCCGAGGAGCTGCTGATCGCGTACGAGCGGCTGGAGGACCTGATCAACTGGTATCCGCTGCGGGGGATCAAGGGCCCGGTCGGCACCGCCGCCGACCAGCTCGACCTGTTCGACGGCGACGCCGACAAGGTGGCCGAGCTGGAGCGCCGGGTCGCCGAGCACCTCGGCTTCGCCCGGGTGCTGGACAGCGTCGGCCAGGTCTACCCGCGCTCGATCGACCTGGCGGTGCTCGCCGCGCTGGCCCAGGTCGCCGCCGCGCCGTCGTCGCTGGCCACCACGATCCGGCTGATGGTCGGCCAGGAGCTGGCCACCGAGGGCTTCAAGCCCGGCCAGGTGGGCTCCAGCGCGATGCCGCACAAGATGAACACCCGGTCCAGCGAGCGGGTGAACGGCTTCGCGGTGATCATCCGGGGTTACCTGTCGATGGTCGGCGAGCTGGCCGGCGACCAGTGGAACGAGGGGGACGTCTCCTGCTCGGTGGTCCGCCGGGTGGCCCTGCCGGACGCGTTCTTCGCCGCCGACGGGCTGTTCCAGACGTTCCTCACCGTGCTGGACGAGTTCGGGGCGTACCCGGCGGTGGTCAACCGGGAGCTGGAGCGCTTCCTGCCCTTCCTGGCCACGACGAAGATCCTGGTCGCGGCGGTGCGGCGGGGCGTCGGCCGGGAGGCGGCGCACGAGGCGATCAAGGAGCACGCGGTGGCCGTGGCGCTGGCCATGCGGGAGCAGGGCGTCACCGAGAACGACCTCTTCGACCGCCTCGCCGCCGACCCGCGCCTGGGCCTGTCCCGCGCCGACATCGACGCGCTGATCGCCGACCGCACCGCCTTCGTGGGCACCGCCGGCGCCCAGGTCGACCGGGTGACCACCCGCATCGCCAAGATCGCCCTGACCCACCCCAAGGCAGCCACCTACACCCCACCCCCCATCCTCTAACCCACCCCCGCCCCGCCCCACCCACCCGCGCCGCCCCCGGTGCGCCCCCCGGTTCGCCCCGGTGATCAAGAGGTTTGCGTCACGCGGAAGATCAACTTTGACACTTTTCTCTTGATCACCGGGGCGAGCGCGCCCGGGGCGAGCGCGGCCGGCCCGAGCGCGGCCGGCCCGAGCCGGGGTGGGCGAGCGCGGGCCGGTGGGCGGGAGTGGGGTGGGTGGGTTGGGGTCAGGGGTTGCGGGTGGGGGTTTCGGCGGCCGAGGAGAGGTTGGGGGCGCTGGCCGGTTCGGCTATGCCCCCCGGGGCCTCGGCGATCGCCGGGTCGTGGGCCGTGTCGGCGGCGATCATCGGCTGGTCCGGGGGCATGACGTCCGGCGTCTTGGCGGCCACGATGACGGCGGTGCCGTACGCGCAGATCTCCATCCACATCTCGCCGCAGTCCCGGCTGTCGAAGCGCATGCCGATCACGGCGTTCGCGCCGAGGCGGCGGGCCTCCTCGCCGAGGCGGGCCACCGAGTCCGTACGCCAGCGGGTCAGGTTGTCCGGCGCCATGGGGTCGTACGCGCCGCCGCGGAGGTTCTTCACCCCCTCGCGGTACGGGTTGCGCGTCCTGGCCATCGAGGACACCACTTCGCCGAGGATCTGGCGGATCTCGTAGCCGGGCAGTTGATCCGTCGTCACGACCAGCACGGTTCTGATGCTGTCGCACCGGCGGGCGGCGGTTCGTCGGCTGTGGTCACCTGATCGGATGCTGCAAAAGGGGTCGGCGCGGACGGTCGGCGCTTGGCCGACCATCCGCGCCGAGGCGGGCGCTAACCGTCAGACACCGGCCACGGAGGTGATCCAGGCCCGGTTGTACGCGACGCTGCCGTAGTTCTGGATGCTCACGCCGTTGGCCGTGGAGGCGACGCCCACCTGCTGGCCGTTGTAGAACTGCGGCCCGCCCGAGTCGCCCCGCCACGCGTTGCCGTTGACCGCGGTGCTCCGGATCGCCTGGCCGCCGTACGCGTCGGTGACGTTCGTGCTGGTCACCCGCACGCTGGCCGTCTTGAGCTGGCTGGACGCGCCGCAGCCGCTGTAGCAGGTCATGCCCCAGCCGTAGATCGTGTTGGTGGAGTTGACCGGCGGGTTGCTGCTGGCCAGCGAGACGGTGGAGGTGCTGACCGCGCTGGAGAGCCGCAGCAGCGCCAGGTCGTAGCGGGTGTACGAGGCGCTCACGGTGCGGGTGGTGCCGCCCGAGGCGTAGTAGACGCTGCCGATCCGGACGGACATGGTGCCGCTGACGCAGTGTCGGGCGGTGAGCACCCACGTCGAGGCGATTACGCTGCCGGAGCAGGTGAAGGAGCCGTTGCTGAAGACGGCGGCGGCCCACGGTGCGGAGGAGACGGTGCCGCCGCCGATGATGGGCTGGGGGCCGGCCGGGGCGGCGGTGGCGCCGCTGGTGACGCCGAGGACGCCGGCCAGGGCGGCGCCGGCCACGGCGAGCAGGGAACGGATACGCATCGGGACGTACTCCTTGCCTAGGACCCGGGGTCGCCGGGTCGGTTGTGCCGGCGGGCGCGGGGGTCACCCGCCAGGTCTGCATTGACCTATGCCGATGAATGCTAGGGGTGGTCAATTCCGGCGGCAAGGCTTTGATCGAGACTAGCTGATGTAACAATTTGGCGACCACTGGCGTGGTAAACCGCCTGCTCCGGGACGTTTCGCGTGGGATCGGACGCGGTGCGGCCCCGCGTCCCGGCGGTAATGTTGATCACTGCCTGAACCGCGCCCGGCCGGTGCGGCTGAGGCGGTATCTGCCAGGTAGGCTGGCTGCGCTCGCCCGTTGTGGGTCGGCACCCAACTGCGTACACAGTCAGGAGTGCCCAGTGCCTCGCGTCGTCGTCGACGTCATGCTCAAGCCCGAGATCCTCGATCCTCAGGGCCAGGCCGTCGCAAACGCGCTGCCCCGGCTCGGCGTCAGCGACGTCGCCTCTGTCCGGATCGGCAGGCGGATCGAGATCGATTTCACCGGTGAACCGGACCTGGACCGGGCCCGGGAGATCGCCGACAAGCTGCTCGCCAACCCGGTCATCGAGGACTTCACCGTCCGCCTGGTCGAGACCGACGAGACCGCGGGCGCGCACCCGTGACCGCCCGGGTCGGTGTGGTCACCTTCCCCGGCTCGCTCGACGACGGGGACGCGGCCCGTGCGGTCCGGATCGCCGGCGCCGAGCCGGTCCGGCTCTGGCACGGCGACCCGGACCTGCGCGGGGTGGACGCCGTCGTCCTCCCCGGTGGCTTCTCCTACGGCGACTACCTGCGCTGCGGTGCCATCGCCCGGTTCGCGCCGGTGATGGAGACCCTGGTCGACGCCGCCCGGGGCGGCCTGCCGGTGCTCGGCATCTGCAACGGCTTCCAGATCCTCTGCGAGGCCCACCTGCTGCCCGGCGCGCTGACCCGCAACCAGCACCTGCACTTCCGCAACCGCGACCAGGTCCTGCGGATCGAGGCGGGCGGCACGGCGTGGACGAACGCCTTCCAGCCCGGCCAGGAGATCCTGATCCCGGTCAAGAACGGCGAGGGCTGCTACGTCGCCGACGCCGCCACGCTGGACCAGCTGGAGGCCGAGGGCCGGGTCGTCGCCCGCTACGTCGGCGGCAACCCCAACGGGTCGCAGCGCGACATCGCCGCCATCACCAACCCCGCCGGCAACGTGGTCGGCATCATGCCGCACCCCGAGCACGCCGTGGAGGCGCTCACCGGCCCCTCCCTGGACGGCCTCGGTTTCTTCACCTCGGTGCTCAAGCACCTGGTGGGGGCGCCGGCGTGACCGTGCGCGGCACCAACGGTCGGCTCCACCGCCCCCCGGGCGGCGAGCGCAGCGAGGAGAGGTCATGACCACCCATCCGGACCCGGCGGTACGGGAGACCCCGGGCGGCTTTCCGGCCGCCCCGGCGGAGCCCTTCGCGGCCACCGTGGCGCCGCAGGCCGGCCCGGTCGACCCGGCCGCCCGTCCCGGCGAGCCGGTCCACCCCGAGTCGTCCCGGCCCGTCCCGGCCGTCGACTGGGCGCACGGCCTGGACACCGTGCCGCGCGCCGCCGAAACCCCCGAGGAGCTCCAGCCGTACGCCGAGCTGGGCCTCCGCGACGACGAGTACGACCGGATCCGGCAGATCCTCGGCCGGCGTCCCACCCAGGCCGAGCTGGCCATGTACTCGATCATGTGGAGCGAGCACTGCTCCTACAAGTCGAGCAAGGTGCACCTGCGCCAGTTCGGCGAGAAGGCCCCGCCGAGCGACCGGCTGCTGGCCGGCATCGGCGAGAACGCCGGCGTGGTCCAGGTCTCCGACGAGCTGGCGGTGACCTTCAAGGTCGAGTCGCACAACCACCCGAGCTTCGTCGAGCCGTACCAGGGCGCGGCGACCGGTGTCGGCGGCATCGTCCGGGACATCCTCGCCATGGGTGCCCGCCCGGTCGCCGTGATGGACCCGCTGCGCTTCGGCGCGGCCGAGCACCCCGACACCGCCCGGGTGCTGCCCGGCGTGGTGGCCGGCGTCGGCGGCTACGGCAACTGCCTCGGCCTGCCCAACATCGGCGGCGAGGTCGTCTTCGACCCGTGCTACCAGGGCAACCCGCTGGTCAACGCGCTCTGCCTCGGCGTGCTGCGGGTCGACCGGCTCCAGAAGAAGGAGGCCACCGGCCCCGGCAACGTCGTGGTGCTGATGGGCGCCCGGACGGGCCGCGACGGCATCGGCGGCGTGTCGGTGCTGGCCAGCGCCACCTTCGACGAGGGCAGCGAGCAGCGCCGCCCGTCCGTGCAGGTCGGCGACCCGTTCATGGAGAAGCTGCTGATCGAGGCGTGCCTGGAGCTATACGACGCCGAGCTGGTCGTCGGCATCCAGGACCTCGGCGGCGCGGGCCTGACCTGCGCGCTCACCGAGACGGCGGCGTCCGCCGGCACCGGCATGCGGGTCTGGCTGGAGCGGGTCCCGCTGCGCGAGGCGTCGATGGAGCCGCAGGAGATCCTGGCCAGCGAGTCCCAGGAGCGGATGCTGCTGGTCGTCGCCCCGGACAAGCTGGAGGCGGTGCTCAAGACCGCCGAGAAGTGGGGCGTCTGGGCCACCGCGATCGGCGAGGTCACCGCGCCGTCGCCGGACGGGCGCCCCGGCCGCCTGGTGATCACCTGGCGCGACCAGCTCGTCGTGGACGTCCCGCCGGGGTCGCTGGTCGACGACGGTCCGGTCTACGCCCGCCCGATGCGCGAGCCGGCCGACCTGATCCTGCTCCAGGCCGACCGCGCCGAGACGCTGCCCCGGCCGTCGACGCCAGAGGCCCTGCGCGAGACCGTGCTGCGCATGATCGCGTCGCCGAACCTCGCCGACAAGACCTGGGTCACCGAGCAGTACGACCGGTACGTGCTGGGCAACACCGTGCTCGCCCAGCCGGAGGACTCCGGCGTGATCCGCATCGACGAGCGCACCGGCCTCGGCGTCGCCCTGTCGCTGGACGGCAACGGCCGGTACGCCCGCCTCGACCCGTACCACGGCACCAGGCTGGCGCTGGCCGAGGCGTACCGGAACGTGGCCGTGACCGGCGCGAAGCCGATCGCCGTGACCAACTGCCTCAACTTCGGCTCGCCGGAGGACCCGGGCGTGATGTGGCAGTTCGCCGAGGCCGTGCGCGGCCTGGCGGACGGCTGCCTGGAGCTGGGCATCCCGGTGACCGGCGGCAACGTCAGCTTCTACAACCAGACCGGCGCGGCGGCGATCCACCCCACCCCCGTGGTGGGCGTGCTCGGCGTGCTGGACGACGTCGCCAGCCGGGTCCCGATGGGCTTCGTCCCCCGCGGCGGCGGCGACCACGACCAGATCTTCCTGCTCGGCGAGACGCACGTGGAGCTCTCCGGCTCCGAGTGGGCCTGGGTGACCCACGAGCACCTCGGCGGCATCCCGCCGCAGGTCGACCTGGGCCGCGAGCGGCAGCTCGCCGACCTGCTGGCCGAGGCGGCCCGCGTCGGGCACCTCAGCTCGGCGCACGACCTCTCCGACGGCGGTCTCGCGCAGAGCCTGGTCGAGTCCTGCCTGCGGCGCGGGGTCGGTGCGGTGATCGCGGTGCCGGAGCAGTTCGCCGGCGGCTCGATGCCGTTCGTCTTCCTGTTCAGCGAGTCGGCCGGGCGGGCCCTGGTCTCGGTGCCGCGCGGCCACGAGAAGGCGTTCACCGCGCTGTGCGCCGAGCGCGGGGTGCCGTGGGAGTTCATCGGGGTCACCGACTCGGCGAGCGGCGCGCTGGAGGTGCGCGACCAGTTCCGGATCGGCCTGGACGAGCTGTCCGCCGCGCACACCGCCACGCTGCCCCGGCTCTTCGGCGGGTCGGAGCCGGCCGAGCCGGCCGACCCGACCGCGCGGGCCACCGCCGCGGTGCCGGTCGCCGCTCCGCCGGTGCCGCCCGCCGTCGAGGCGCCGGCCCAGCCGGTCGCTGCGACGCCGGCCGAGCCCGTCGAGGCGGCGGCACCGCCTGCCGCTGCGACGACGCCGGCACCGCCCGCCGACACGGCAGCCCCGGCCGTCGCCGAGCCGTCCCCGGTCGGCGACGCGGCGCAGCCGGCCGACGGTGGACAATCGCCGGCCGGGGCCGAGCCGCAGCGGGTCGACGGCGTGGAGGCGACCGACGGCTCCGACTCCGGTGAGGCAGGTCCGACGGCCGTACCCGATCAGCGCTGAGGCGTGACCGCGACGGTCCACGCCCAGCCCGGCTCGGGTGCCCGGTTCGACTGGGGGCTGGCCGGCGCGGCGGAACTCGGCCGGGTCTGCGCCGTCCTGGTGGTGGTGGACGTCCTCTCGTTCACCACCACCGTGGAGGTGGCCGTCGCCCGGGGCATGCGGGTGCACCCGTTCCCCTGGGGCGAGCAGGCCGCCGAGTACGCCCGCCGGGTCGGCGCGGTCGCCGCCGTGGGCCGCCGGCAGACGACCCCGGAACAGCCGTGGTCGCTCTCCCCGGCGGCCCTGCGCACCGCGCCGGCCGTCGCCGACCTGGTGCTGCCCTCGCCCAACGGCTCGGCGATCAGCGCTGCCGCCAGCGCCACGGGCCTGCCGGTGGTCGCGGCCTGCCTGCGTAACGCCCGCGCCGTCGGGCGCTGGCTGACCGACCAGGGGTACGGCTCGATCGACGCCCCGGTCGGCGTGGTGGCCTCCGGGGAACGCTGGCCGGACGGGTCCCTGCGCCCGTCCGTGGAGGACCAGCTCGGGGCGGCATGCGTGCTCGACGCGCTCTCCGGTGTCCCCGGCGGGCTGTCGGTGGAGGCGGCGATGGCACTGGCGGCGCTCGCCGCCACGCCGGACGTCCCGGCCGCCGTGCGCGGCTGCGTCTCCGGCCGGGAACTCGCCGAGGGCGGCTTCGGCGGGGACGTGGAGGTGGCCGTCCAGGTCGGCGTCTCGGGCGTGGTGCCGGTGCTGCGGCGGGGCGTCTTCTCCGCCGCCCGGCCCTGAGCGGGGCCGACCCGGCGGCTCACGCGTTCCTACCGCGGAAGGCGGCTCCCCGTTTCCGGGCAGCCGCCTTCCGCGTCGTCGCGTGCTGTGCGGGCCGCCGGCCCGGGTCGGTCAGTCGTCCAGCCAGTCCAGCCGGCGACCGCCCCGGTCCTGCTGCTGCGGCGGCGGGCCGTCGGGCCGGCCCCGGCCCTGCTGCGGGGCCTGGTCGCCGTAGTAGCCGCCGCCCTGCTGCTGGTCGTAGCTGGTCGGCTGCTCGTAGCCGCGGTCGTCGTAGCCGCCGCCGCGCTGGTGCGGAGGCTCCTGACCGTAGCCGCCCTGCTGGCCGTACCCGCCCTGCTGACCGTAGCCCTCGGAGCCGTACCCGCCGCGCTGGTCGTAGCCGCCCTGCTGCTGGCCGGCGTCGTAGCCGCCGCCCTGCTGGCCGTAACCGCCACCGCCGTAGCCGCCGGTGGGCTCGGCCGCGCCGTAGCCGCCGGTGGGTTCGCCGCCCCGGCCGCCGTACGGTGAGGGCTCCGGCTGGCCGTAGCCGCCGTGGCCCTGCTCCGGCTGGTAGGTGCTGGTCGGGTACGGGTCCGCGGCGGGCGGCGGGTAGGAGGCGGTGCCGTCGCCGGTGTACCGTCCGGTCGGCTCGTCGTAGCGCTCGCCGCCGTAGCCGCCACCGCCCTGGCCCGGGTACCCGCCGGCCGGCGCACCTGCGGGCGCGCCGTAGTCGCGGTTGCCGTAGCCGCCACCGGAGGAGGTCGGCGCCTCGGCGCCGTACCCGCCGCCGGGATTGCCGTAGCCGCCGCCCGAGGCGGGCGCGCTGCCGTAGCCGCCGCCCGAGGCCGGGGCGGAGCCGTAGCCACCACCGGAGGCCGGCGCGCTGCCGTAGCCGCCGGACGCGGAGGCGCTGCCGTAGCCGCCGCCGGACGCCGGGGCGGAGCCGTAGCCACCACCCGAGGCGGGCGCGTCGGCGCCGTAGCCGCCCGCAGTGCCGTAGCCGCCGCCCGAGGCGGGGGCGTCGGCGCCGTACCCGCCCGCGTTGCCGTAGCCGCCGCTGGAGGCCGGGGCGTTGCCGTACCCGCCGGCCGCGCCGTAGCCACCGGTCTGGGGCTCGTCGCCGTAGCCGCCGCCCCAGCCGCCCTGCTGCTGGCCGCCCGCGCCGTACGGGGCCGGCGGAGCGCCGTAGGGGTCCGGCGGGACGTCGTCGACGACCGGCCGGTGCATCATCGTCGGGGCGTCGCTGAGCGAGGTGCCGCCGACCATCGTCGGGTCCGGCCCGGCACCGACCCGGTTCACCACCCGCGTCTGGTCGTCCGCCCCGCCGTACGCGCCCCGGGCGGCCGGGATCGCGCCCGCCGCGGCGGCGCCCTTCGGGGCGTCGTCGCCGTCGTCGCCGGTCTCCCGGCGCTTCATCCAGAGCAGCACGATGGTGCCGACGCCGACCGCCACGAACAGGCCGCCGAGCAGGATGAGCAGCCACGACATGCCGCTGTCCTCCTCGGTCGAGGCGGCGTTGTTCGCGTTGGCGGGGGCGGCCTCCGTCGGCTCGTCGGTGACGTCGTCGGTGGCCTCGTCGGAAGGCAGCGGCTCCTCGCTGGCCGACGGGCTGGGGCTCGGGCTCACCTCGACCTTGATCGCGAGGCTGAGCCGCTGCCCGCTCACGCTCTGCCCGGCGCTGGCGGTGAAGGACTTCGTGACGCGGACCTCGCCCTGGATCGCGCCGATGTCGAGCCGGCCGGGGGCGATGGGTCGGGAGGTGCTGCCGGTGAAGCTGAAGTTGCCGCTGCCGTTGCTGGTGGTCTCGTAGCGGTGCCCGGCGCTGTCCTGGAGCATCACGACGGCGTTCGGCACCGCCTCGCCGTTGGCCGCCGCGACCACCTTGCCGGAGACCGACTTGACGGTCTCCACCTCAGACGGGGTCGTCGGCGCGGCCTTGCCGACAAGGGTGACCGTCGTCGAGCCCTGCTGACTCTGATTGTTCGAGTCGGTGGCCTTGACCGTGATCACGGCGGAGCCGTTGGCGGCGTCGGGGGCGAGCCGGAAGGTCGCGGTGTAGCTGCCGCTCTGGTCAACGCGTCCGCGAGAACAGCCATCGAGGCAGGTGAGCTTCGAGTTGTTCGAGCTGACCTGCACGTCGGCCGGTTCGTCGGGATTGGCGAAGTTCAGGCTGTAGGTGACCTTCACGGTGCCACCAGCGTCGACCGAACTCGGCGAAGCCGACACGTTGCCGACACCGGGGGCGGCCAGTACGGGTGTGGCGGGGACGGCGAGCAGGGCGCCGATTGCCAGCGCCACGACCACACCCGCCCGCTGCTGCCAGGCACGTCGGTGTGTTGACACGTCCACCGCCTTCCGGTCTGACTTCCCTCCGCCGGCGGGGCGCCGGGCCGGGGATCATCACGGTACGAATACGCCGTCGGCAACTATGCCTTGTCTGACCGGATCGGCGCGACCCAGGGCCAACGTCGAAAGCGCCGGAGCCGGGTCGTATCGTCCCGTCGTGTCCTCTCCGCACAATAAGTCCGCAGCGGTCGCCGAGGCGCTCGCCGCGCTCGACGAGGGTCGCACCCCCGAACGGCCGGTGTTCCGGGCGGCGGTCCGTGCCTTGTTGGCCGCCCTTACGGAGCGTGCCCCCGGCCGATCGGTGGAGGTGCGTGTCCCACCTTACGGTGCAGTTCAGTGCATTCCCGGTCCCCGACACACCCGGGGCACCCCGCCGAACGTCGTCGAGCTGGACCCGACCACCTGGCTGGAGCTCGCGACGGGCCGGCGGAGCTGGGCGGACGCGGTCACCGAGGGCCGCGTACGGGTCAGCGGGGTCCGTGCCGACCTCTCCGCGCACCTTCCGCTCCACCTGGGTGATTAGCCCACCCGTGTGGTCACGCAGCGGAGGCGAATCGTGACTTACTGTATTGACACCGATTCGCGTACACTGTCAGGCGACGACAGTGGTCCCGGCCGGGCAACGCGGACCAGCACATCCGTCCGGCCCGGCCAGTCCCGACCAGCATGAGGGAGCGGCAGGTGCCCCGAGGCGACGGCCGGCTGAGCCACGATCTCGATCCCCAACGACCCGGCCCCCAGGACGCCTGCGGCGTCTTCGGTGTCTGGGCGCCGGGGGAGGAGGTCGCCAACCTGACCTACTTCGGGCTCTACGCCCTCCAACACCGTGGCCAGGAGGCCGCCGGGATCGCCGTCAGCGACGGCTCCGGGGTGGTGGTCTACAAGGACCTCGGCCTGGTGGCCCAGGTCTTCGACGAGCCGACCCTGGCGAGCCTGCGCGGGCACCTCGCGATCGGGCACGCGCGCTACTCGACCACCGGCGGCTCGACCTGGGAGAACGCCCAGCCGACCATCCGGTCCACCAGCGCCGGCACCACCATCGCGCTGGCGCACAACGGCAACCTGGTCAACACCGCCGAGTTGCAGCGCGAGGTGGCCGAGCGGGGCCTGGCCGCCGACGGCTCGACCAACGACACCTCGCTGGTGACGATGCTGCTGGCCAGCCGTCCGGATCTCTCGGTCGAGGCCGCCGCGCTGGAGGTGCTGCCCCAGCTGCGCGGGGCGTTCAGCTTCGTCTTCATGGACGAGTCGACGCTCTACGCGGCCCGCGACCCGCACGGCGTGCGCCCGCTGGTCCTCGGCCGGCTGGAGCGCGGCTGGGTGGTGGCGAGCGAGACCGCCGCGCTCGACATCGTGGGCGCGAGCGTGGTCCGCGAGGTGGAGCCGGGCGAGCTGATCGCCATCGACGAGAACGGCCTGCGCTCGGCCCGGTTCGCCGCGCCCGAGCCGAAGGGCTGCCTCTTCGAGTACGTCTACATCGCCCGCCCGGACGCCACCATCGCCGGGCGCAACGTGCACGCCGCCCGGGTGCAGATCGGCCGCCAGCTCGCCAAGGAGCACCCGGTCGAGGCCGACCTGGTCATCCCGGTGCCGGAGTCCGGCACCCCGGCCGCCATCGGCTACGCCGAGGAGTCCGGCATCACCTACGGCGCCGGCCTGATGAAGAACCCGTACGTCGGCCGGACGTTCATCCAGCCCTCGCAGACCCTGCGCCAGCTCGGCATCCGGCTGAAGCTCAACCCGCTGCGGGAGAACGTGCGGGGCAAGCGGCTGGTGGTGGTCGACGACTCGATCGTGCGTGGCAACACCCAGCGGGCGATCGTGCGGATGCTGCGCGAGGCGGGCGCGCTGGAGGTCCACGTCCGGATCTCCTCCCCGCCGGTCAACTGGCCGTGCTTCTACGGCATCGACTTCGCCACCCGGGCCGAGCTGTTGGCCAACGGGCTGGACAACGAGGGCATCCGGCGGTCCATCGGCGCCGACACGTTGGGCTATGTTTCGCTTCCCGGCCTCATCGCCGCGACCGAGCAGCCGAAGACCCGGCTCTGCCGGGCCTGCTTCGACGGGGAATACCCGATCGAGCTGCCAGCCGGGAACCTGATCGGCAAGCACGTGCTCGAAGGGGTGGGACGCCGGGTCGCCGATGCCCCGGACGCCCCCGGGCACGCCGTCCCACCGCTCGTCGCCACTTCGGGCGGCGCGACCGTACACCGCCAATAGCACCGCCCGACGCGGGCCGACCGGCCACCGCCGGATCCCGCGAGAACCACAAAAGGGGAGAACCGTGACGCACGTTTCCGAGCGCAGCGGCACAGGAAGCAGCCCGACCGGCGCCGGCGGCGACCGCCAGCCCTGGACGGCCGGCAACGGCCGCCTGGCGCGCAAACGCTCGGTCTCGTACGCGGACGCCGGCGTCTCGATCGAGGCGGGCGACCGCGCGGTCGAGCTGCTCAAGTCCAAGGTCAAGCAGACCCGTCGCCCGGAGGTCATGGGCGACCTGGGTGGCTTCGCCGGCCTGTTCCGGCTGGACACGAAGAAATACAAGAACCCGATCCTGGCGTCCTCCACGGACGGGGTGGGCACCAAGCTGGTGATCGCGCAGCAGCTCGACATCCACGACACGATCGGCATCGACCTGGTCGCCATGGTCGTGGACGACCTGGTGGCCTGCGGTGCCGAGCCGCTGTTCCTGCTCGACTACATCGCCTGCGGCGAGGTCGTCCCCGACAAGGTGGCCGAGATCGGCGCGGGCATCGCCGACGGCTGCCGGTACGCCGGCTGCGCGCTGCTCGGCGGCGAGACGGCCGAGCACCCCGGCGTCCTGCGTCCGGACGAGTACGACGTCTCCGCCACCGGCGTCGGCGTGGTGGAGGAGAGCGAGATCCTAAGCCCGGAGCGGGTCGAGACCGGCGACGTGGTCATCGCGATGCGCTCCTCGGGCCTGCACTCCAACGGCTACTCCCTGGTGCGGCACGTGCTGCTGGGCGCGGGCCGGATGCGGCTCGACGTGGTGATCGAGGACTTCGGCCGGCAGCGCACCCTCGGCGAGGAGCTGCTCACCCCGACGAAGATCTACGCCCAGGACTGCCTCAAGCTGATCGCCGAGGCCGAGGTGCGGTCGATCGCGCACGTCACCGGCGGCGGCATCCCGGGCAACCTGGTGCGCATCCTGCCGGAGCACGTCGACGCGGTGGTCAACCGCTCCACGTGGAAGCCGCAGCCCATCTTCGACCTGATCCAGTCCAAGGGCCGGATCGAGGACCACGAGATGGAGGCGACGTTCAACATGGGCGTCGGGATGTTCGCGATCGTCTCCGCCGAGGACGCCGACCGGGCGCTGGCCACGCTGACCGGGCGGGGCGTGGACGCCTGGCAGGCCGGCGAGATTATCGAGGGCACCGGCAAGGTGCAGATGGTCGGCCAGCACACGCGGGGTTAACATCGAGAGCCATTGATTTGCTCGGCGTCTGGTCGGGGGTTCACCCGAGCGGCCGTCGCCGCCTAGCCTGAGGGGCGCCCCTCGGGTCGGGAAGGAGGGCGATGGCTGCTCGGGGACGGCCGTTCAGCGGGATGCGGGGGATCTCCCCGGTCCCGTCGTACGTCGTGATGCAGCCAACGACCCTGTGCAACCTCGACTGCGCATACTGCTACCTCCCCATGCGGGCGGCCGACCGGCGGATGCCGGTCGCGGTCGCCGAGGCGGTCGCGGTCTCGGTGAACCGCTGGGCGGCGGCTGGCCGCTTCTCGGTGGTGTGGCACGGCGGGGAGCCCCTGGCGGCCGGCCGGGAGCACCTGGCCGCGCTGATCGCCCCGTTCGGCCCAGAGGTCGAGCACCACGTGCAGACCAACGCGACCCTCATCGACGACGCCTGGTGCGAGTTCCTCGCCGCGCACCGGGTGCGGGTCAGCGTGAGCGTGGACGGGCCGCGCGGGCGCAACGGCGACCGGGTCACCCGGGCCGGGCGGCCGGCGTACGACCGGATCGTGCGGGGCGTGGCGGCGCTGCGCCGGCACGGGCTGCCCTTCTCGGCCCTGGCCGTGGTCAACGACCCGGAGCCGGGGCGGGCCGCCGAGTTGTACGACTACTTCCTCGGCCTGGGCTGCGAGGTGCTGGGCGTCAACATCGAGGAGAAGGAGGGGGTGAACACCCGGGGCAACGCCCACGAGGCGGCGCAGGTGCGGGCGTTCTGGGCGGAGCTGGTGGCCGCCTGGCGTCGGGATCCCCGCATCCACCTGCGCGAGGTGGAGTGGTCGCTGCGGTATGCGGCGGCGGTCCTCGACGGCAACGCCGACGGGCTGCTGCCCCGGCGGCTGGACCCGATCCCCACGGTCGGCCACGACGGCTCCGTGGTCGTGCTCTCCCCGGAGTTGGCCGGCTTCTCCGACCCCCGGTACGGCGACTTCAGCAGCGGCAACGTGCTGACGACCCCGCTGGCCGAGATCGTGGCCGGCGCGGAGCGGTCGACCGGCTGGGTGGGTGAGTTCCTGGCCGGCGTGGAGGCGTGCCGAACGTCCTGCCCGTACTTCGGGTTCTGCGGGGGCGGGCACGCCGCCAACCGTTACTTCGAGCTGGGGCGTTTCGACGGTACGGAGACCGAGCACTGCCGCAACAGCAAGATCCGCCTACTGGAGGGAGTGTTGGACCATGCCCGAGAACACCGGACACCGGCAGCCTGAGCGCGTCGGAGGGGCCACGGAGGGCCCGGTCGTCGACCGGGTGCGGGATGCCGCCGACGGGCTCGTCGCGCTGCTCCAGGAGGCGGAGGACGCGCGCCGGCTGCGGTCGGAGGCGGCGGGAGGGGAGGGCACGGGCGCGGTGTGCGCCTGGAACCACTTCGAGAACATCCCGACGTTCTACAACTGGAACAACCGGCCCCGCTGAGGGTACGGCTCCGAGATCAAGGACCTGCCGATCGCCCGGAACGGGGTCCGGTGGACAGATCCTTGATCATCGGTTGGTACGCCGGCCCCGGGACGTGCACAAACGCAAGCACGCGGACTGCCGCGTGCTCAGTTGCTCCCGGGGGTCAACGGGTCGGACGGACCCAGGGGTCCGGGTCCTCGTCCGCGTGATCCTCGTCGTCGTCGTCGACATACTCTTTGTAGTCGTCGTCGAAGTCGTGGTTCGACTTACCAGCACCCGCCAGTTCGCGCTGCAAGGCGGTGAGGTCGGTGTTCGGGGAGTGGTACTTCAACTCCCGGGCCACCTTCGTCTGCTTGGCCTTAGCACGGCCGCGCCCCATGGCTCGACCCCCTCGCACAGAATTCGGGGCAGCCCGAAGGCGGGCCCCGATGACGTCAGGCATCTCTCGTGGCTCTTACGGTACATGGGGATGCCGCCCTTCGGCACCTCGGGTTACCGCAGGCCGGCTCTGCGCGTCGCAGTCATCCAGCCGTCACCGATTGTACTGAGGTAAGGGGCGGTTGCCGAATCACTCGTGACATCGGGCAGTTGGGTAGTAATCACCCCGATTTCCAGCTTAACGCCGCCCGCCCCCGGGCCCGGCCCGGTCGCCGGAGCCGGGGCCGTGGCGTCCCGGGCCGGACTGTGACCTTCACCGCAGCGCGCACCCCTCACCGCGGCCCGGTCCCGCGCCGCGGGGCGGTGGTCCTCACCTCAGGTGGATCGTCCGCAGCCGGCCGACCTCCGCCATCCGGCGCTCGGCGAGCCGGTCCGCCGCCACCGCCGGGGGCACCCCCTCGTCGTCGGCGAGCCGCAGGATCTGCCGCGTGGTGTCGTAGATGCGGGTGGCCCGGAGCCTGGCCCGCTCGAAGTTGAAGCCCTCGATCTCGTCGGCCACCTGGATCACCCCGCCGGCGTTCACCACGTAGTCGGGGGCGTAGAGGATGCCCCGGTCGGCGAGCAGCTTCTCGATGCCCGGGTGGGCGAGCTGGTTGTTCGCCGCCCCGGCGACCACCTTCGCCCGCAGCGCCGGCACCGTGTCGTCGTCGAGGGCGCCGCCCAGCGCGCACGGGGCGTACACGTCGATGTCGGCGGCGACGAGCGCGGCGGCGTCGTCGACCAGCTCGACCTGCGGGTGGTTGGCGCGCGCCCACTCGCGGGCCCGGGGGTCGACGTCGGTCGCCACCACCTCGGCGTGGTCGTCGAGCAGGTGCCGGGTCAGGTGCTTGCCGACCTTGCCCAGCCCGGCCACGCCGACCCGCCTGCCGTTGAGGGTGGGCGCGCCCCAGACGTGCTCGGCGGCGGCCCGCATGCCCTGGAAGACGCCCCAGGCGGTCAGCACCGAGGAGTCCCCGGCGCCCCCGTGCTCGACGCTGCGGCCGGTGACGTAGCGGGTCTCCCGGGCGATCACGTCCATGTCGGCCACGTACGTCCCGACGTCGCAGGCGGTGTAGTAGCGGCCGTTGAGCGACTCGACGAAGCGGCCGTACGCGCGCAGCAGCGGCTCGCTCTTGAGCTGGTCCGGGTCGCCCCAGATGACCGCCTTGCCGCCGCCCAGGTCCAGCCCGGCGAGCGCGTTCTTGTACGCCATCCCGCGCGACAGGTCGAGCACGTCGGCCAGCGCGGCCTCTTCGCTCGCGTACGGGTAGAAGCGGGTGCCGCCGAGCGCGGGGCCCAGCGCGGTGGAGTAGATGCCGATGATCGCGCGGAGGCCGGTCTGCGTGTCCTGGCAGAACACGACCTGCTCGTGGCCGGTGGACGACGGGTCGTCGGTGCTGGTGAAAACGCCCATGGCTGACTCCTGTGACGGTGTGCGTCCTTGTGGGACGCGGACCTGGTGGCGCGTCCGGCGGGATGGTGCCGGTGCTGCCGAGCCTAGTACCGGCCGACGCCGTACCGTCGTGCGCAGCGCGCCCGGCCGCGGGCGTCCGGGGGCCAGCGCGCCTGATCGGGGGGCGCTGCGGGCGTCCGGGTTCCGTCTCGTGGGAGGATCGCGCCGTGCCGTCGCTCTTCGCTTCGTACCTGCGGGTGTACGAGCCGCTGACCGCCTTCGACCGCGATCGCCAATCCTTCTGGCGGCGTTACGTCGAGCAGGGGCGGGCGGTGGCCCCGTCGGAGGGGCCCCTGCGGCAGCGGACGGCGGTCATCGAGGCGCTCGGCGCGGGCTGGACCCGCCTGCCCGACCTGCCCGAGGAGGCGTACGTCCTGGAGGTCGACGACGCCCTGTTGGTCTGCCCGTGGAACCTGCGGATCCGGGTGGCCGAGGCGGCGCTGAGCGCCCGCGACGGCGTGCCGTCGGTGCTGGCCGACGCGTTCGTCCCGCCGGTCCTGGCGGGGCAGGCCAAGGCGGTCGTGGAGGACTGGCGCAGCGGGGCCCGGGTGCTGGAGCACGGCGTGCCGAGGGTGCACGAGCAGATCGCCACGTGGGGCGTGCCGCTGCGCTGGTTCGTCCTGTTCGACTTCGAGGAGCGGGACCTGGTGACCCGGCCCGGGCGGCGCGCGCTGCGCTACCGGACGGAGATCTCGAAGGCCCGCCGCCGGTCGTCCCGGGCGCTGTCGGTGCTGCGCAAGACCGTCGGCGAGGCGCCGATCACCGAGGCGGTCGAGGAGGCCGCGCGGTGGTTGGAGGAGTTCCACCCGCGTTCGGTGGTGGAGCTGGACTACGGCGGCCTGGTCCAGTTGCTCTCCGACGAGACCCTCGCCGAGGACGATTCCCCGGCGCTCGTCGCCGGCGGCCTCGCCGGGCTGTCCAAGGGGGAGGCCGAGGAGGCGTCGGCGGCGTACGACCGGCTCGTCGCGCGGTGGCGGGCGGTCCAGTTGCTCGAGCGGTGTAACTAGCGCTGACCTGGGGAAAGAACGCCCCAAGGGGGAGCAAACCACCCATGGAAGCGCTCCCAAGGTGAGATGGTCTCGTAGTTGGAGCATCACGACCAGTGATTATGAGTCCAAATAAGGTGGATTCTGGCGTGTATTAGTCGTATAAATCGGGCATGGTTCATCCGTCCGTCTAGGGACCTTCGGCCGTTCGGCCCATGTCGGACATCGGGGACTAGCCGGACCATGGGAGACGCGTCGGCCGGCGGGACCCCGGCCGATGTCTATACCTGTGGAGGAGTGACCGATATGGCATCGCGAACGCACGAACCGGAGCCGCTGCTCACACCGGCCGAGGTGGCGTCGATGTTCCGTGTCGACCCGAAGACGGTGACCCGGTGGGCCAAGGCTGGCAAGCTCAGCGCCATCCGCACCCTGGGCGGCCACCGCCGTTACCGCGAGTCGGAGGTTCGCGCCCTGCTGCAGGGGCAGATCCCCCAGCAACGCCAAGGGGACTGAGCAAGTTCCTTCAGACGATCGGATCAGGGGTGGCAGAGCGCATCTGCCGCCCCTGATCCGCGTCCGGGCCGCTCACCGCGCCCCCTCGTCCCCCGGCGCGGCCCCCTCGGCGAGGGTCACCCGGATGCCCACCGTGCCGCCCTCGCCCCGGCGCAGCCGGCTGCCCAGCAGGCTCAGGCGGCCCACCAGCCGATACTTCTGCTTCAGCAACTCGCGGATCCGGCGGGTCTGCGCCGGATCGCAGATGGTCGCCCGACCGGGCACCGCCGCACCGTGCGGGCGGCCCCGCACGTCGCACGGGGCGACCGTCACCTCGCCGCTACGCCGGATCCGCTTCACCTTGCCCGAGTCGGTGACGGTCCACGCGGCGAGCGCGTCACCGTCGCGGACCACCCACACCGGCGTGGGCACCGCCCGCCCGTCCTTGCGGAACGTGGTCAACAGCACGTACTTCTCGGCGCCCAGCCGGTCCAAGGTGGTCACGCCGCCAGGATACGACCGCGCGGCCCGGGGACAGCGGGGATAGCGTGAACCCTGTGACCGGAGAACCCAGGATCGGCGACGTCTTCGGCGAACTGCTGCGCGACGCGCTCGCCGTCCAGCGCGGAGTCGGTGCCCGGCCGCTGGCCGGGGGGCGACTGCCCCGGCCGGTCATCGAGGTCATCGAGCGGGACGACGGCCTGATCAACGGCGCGCCCGCCGCCCACTACCTGGCCGGGCCCGAGGACTGGCAGCCGTACGACCACCGGGCCGTCGACCGGGTGCGCGGCGAGACGCTGGACGTCGGCGTCGGCGCCGGCCGCATCGCGCTGCTGCTCCAGGAGCGCGGCGTGCCCGTGACCGGGCTGGACACCTCGCTCGGCGCGCTGAAGGTGTGCCGGCGGCGCGGCGTACGCGACCTGGTGCACGGCACGGTCGACGAGCACGTCGCCGACGGCCGGCGGTACGACACGTTCCTGCTGCTCGGCAACAACCTCGGACTGATCGAGGGGCGGGACCGGGCACCGGCGTTCCTCGCCGCGCTGGCCGCGCTCGCCCGGCCCGGGGCGCAGGTCATCGCGCACGGCACCGACCCGTACGGCACCAGCGACCCGGTGCACACCGGCTACCACGAGCGCAACCGGCGGCTCGGCCGGCTCGGCGGCCAGCTTCGGCTCCGCCTGCGTTACCGCGAACTGGGCACCGAGTGGTTCGACTACCTGGTGTGCTCCGTGGCCGAGCTGGCCGACCTCGTACGCGGCACCCCGTGGCGGCTGGCCGACGTGGACGACCGGGACGCCCCGTACTACCTGGCGACGCTGACGCTCACGGGCTGAGGTGTTTGCAGGGGCCCCCTGTGCAACAGAAAGCGTTAACAAGGGGCCCCTCCTTGCACCTCAGACCTCGACGGTCGGGGGGAGCTGCTCGGGCGGGAGGCCGCCGTCGCCGTCGACGACCTCGTCGGGGGTGCCGTCCTCGTCGAGGTCGACCATCGTGATGTCCACCTTGCCGTCGCCGTCGGTGTCGAACTGGAACAGGTCGGCCCGGCCGTCACCGTCGGTGTCGACCACCCAGACGTCGGTCTTCCCGTCGTTGTTGGTGTCCGCGCGGAGCAGGTCGACCCGCTCGTCGCCCCGGGTCTCCACGGTCTCGTTGGTCTCCACACTCTCCGGTGCCTGGCTCATGTCGGGTCCTTCCCTCGGTTGACGGCCGTCCTTACCCGGATCGACGCGCCCCCACGCATCCGCCGGGTGGCGGTGCTGCATAGGGTCGCACCCATGAGCCAGTGCAGCGAGCGCCCCGGCGCGGCGGAGACCCCGCGCGCCGGGCGGAGCGAGGAGACGTCATGAGCGGTCGGTTCGTCGTCGTCGGGGCCGGCACGATGGGCCTCGGCATCGCCTACGTGGCGGCCGGCGCGGGATACCGCGTCGAGCTGGTGGAGGTCGACCCGGGCCGGGCCACCGCCGCCGCGGCGCGGCTGGGCGAGTTGTGGGAGCGGGCGGTGCAGCGCGGCAAGCTCACCGCCGACGCGGCGGCGGCCGACCGGGACCGGTTGACGCTGCGCCCCTCGCTCGGCGAGGTCGCGCCCGGGCCCGACGTGGTGGTGGAGGCCGTCCCCGAGCGGCTCGACCTCAAGCGGGCGGTGCTGCGCGACGCCGCCGCCCTGCGCCCCGCGCTGCTCGGCAGCAACACATCCAGCATCGCCATCGCCGAGCTGGCCGCCGGGCTGGACCGGCCCGAGCGCTTCCTCGGCCTGCACTTCTTCAACCCCGTCTGGGCCATGGCGCTGCTGGAGGTCGTGGTGGGCCCGGCCACCGCCGACGAGACCACCGCGGCGGCCGTCGCGCTCGCCGGCCGGCTGGGCAAGGACCCCGTCGTCGTACGCGACATGCCCGGCTTCGCCACCTCCCGGCTCGGGGTGACCCTGGGCCTGGAGGCGATCCGGATGGTCGCCGACGGGGTGGCCAGCCCCGCCGACATCGACAAGGCCATGGTGCTCGGCTACCGGCACCCCGTCGGCCCGCTGGAGCTGACCGACCTGGTGGGGCTGGACGTCCGGCTCGACATCGCCCGCACCCTCCAGGCCGCGTACGGGGACCGGTTCGCGCCGCCGCCGCTGCTGGAGAAGATGGTCGCCGAGGGGAAGCTGGGCCGGAAGTCCGGGCAGGGCTTCTACCGCTGGGACGAGGGCGGCAAGCGGTGAGCGGGCTGCGCGTCGAGGAAGGTCAGGACCGGCTCGTGGTCACGCTCGACCGGCCGGAGAAGCGCAACGCGATCGACGCCGACCTGATCGCCGAGCTGCACGCCGTCTGCGCCGAGCTGGAGGCCCGGCCCCGGCTGCTGCTGCTCACCGGCGGCGCCGAGGGGATCTTCGCGGGCGGGGCGGACATCGGCCAGCTCCGCGAACGCGGCCGGCTCGACGCGCTCGCCGCGATCAACTCGGCGGCGTTCGCCCGGGTCCGGGCGCTGCCGATGCCCACCGTCGCCGCCGTGGACGGGCCGGCGCTGGGCGGCGGGGCCGAGCTGGCGTACGCGTGCGACCTGCGGGTGTGCACGGCCCGCGCGGTGTTCGGGCAGCCCGAGGTGCGGCTGGGCATCCTGGCCGGCGCGGGCGCGACCCACCGGCTGCCGGCGCTCGTCGGCGAGGCGCGGGCCAAGGAGCTGCTCTTCACCGGCCGCCGGGTGGACGCCGCCGAGGCGCTGCGGATCGGCCTGGTCAACCGGGTGGTCGACGACCCGGCCGAGCTGCTGCCCACCGCGCACGGGCTGCTCGACGAGATGGCGAAGGGGTCCGCGCTGGCGCTGCGGCTGACCAAGCTGGCCGTGGACGCGCCCCCGGCCGCCCACCCGCACCTCGACCTGGTCAGCCAGGCGGTGCTGTTCGAGGACGAGGAGAAGCGCCGGCGGATGACCGAGTTCCTGGAGCGCCGCCGGGGCCGCTGACCACAGCTCGACGACAGCTCCGGCCGGAACCGCGACGGCCGCCCCGCGAGGATCGTGGGGCGGCCGTCGCGCGACCAGGTCGGGTCAGTGCCGGATCTGCACTCCGGAGTCGGCCAGCGCCCGGATCACCTGCGCGGACTCGCCGAAGCCGATGACCAGCACGGCGTCCGCGCCGTACTGCTTGATCTCGCGGGCCCCGGCGGTGAAGTCCAGCGGCGGGGCCTTCGCGTCGGCCGGCGGCTCGTACGTCAGCAGCTTCACCCGGTCGCCGTCGATGCCGGCCCGCTCCAGCTCGGCGCGGACGTTCTCCTGGAGGCCCTCGCCGTAGGAGTCCTTCCGGGCGACCAGGGCGATCCGGTGCGGCCCGTCGCGCAGGATCACGTCGGCCAGGGCCCGCCCCTGGAGGCTGTCCGGCGGGGCGGTGCGGAAGTAGAGCCCCTTGTCCTCGACCGAGGTCAGCCCGGCGTCGGTGTTGGACGGCGAGAAGAGCACCAGGCCGGCGGCCACCACGTCCGGCAGGACGGCCCGGGAGATGCCCGACGCGCCCGCGCCGATGATGACGTGCACGCCCTCGGAGATGTGCTTCGCCACGGTCGCCTTGGCCACGGCCGGATTGGTGCCGTCGTCCCCGTCGACCCAGACCACGTCCTCGCCGAGCACGCCGCCCGCGGCGTTGATCTCCTTGATGGCGAGCGCGGCCCCGGCGGCCAGCGGCGGGTACGCGATGGCCAGGTCGCCGGTGCGCGGCAGCAGGCCGCCGAGGACCAGGGGCGCCGAGGGGGCCTTCGCCGCGCCGCGCTGCCGGTGGGGCCGTGGCGGGTTCTTGGTGCTCGCCGCCGACTCGTCGCCGGCGCCGACGAACTCGGTCTTGCCGTCGTCGAGCTTCTCCTCGCCGAAGGTCAGGGTGGCGTAGCTGGCGGTGGCCGGCTCACCGGCGTCGGTGAAGCCCGCCCGGTTGAGCGACACGCCCCGGTACTCGATGTCCCGGCCGTCCCGCGCCAGCCGCAGACAGTCCGCCGCCTTCTCGCACCGCTCGCCGTTGTTGGTGACGCCGACGATCTGCTTGGCGATCGCGGCCGGCTCGGTGCTGCCGGCCAGCTGCGCGGCCAGCGCGCTGATCATGACGGCGTCGTACGACTCGGCGGAGTAGAGATAGTCCCCCAGCTTCGGGTTGATGGCGCGGAGGCGGTTCTTGAAGGCGTCCGGCAACGGCGTGAGCGGGGTCGTGCCCTTCATGCCGTCGAGCAGGTCGGAGCGCTCCTTGAACTCCGCGGCGTACGCGTTGGTCATGTTGCCGTCGCTGCCGTAGAGGCGGACCTGTGGGGTGGTGGTCGCCTCCTCGGAGTTGTCGGTGCCGCAGCCAGCACCGGCAAGGAGCAGCGCCCCGCACGCCGCCAGAGCGGCGACGCGCGAGCCGGGTGATAAGAACATGGTCGTCCTTCCTCCGGGAAAGGTCCGCTGCGCACATTAGCGTGCCTGGCTGATCGGCGGGACCGTGGAGGAGGGTCAAACCCCTGCTAGCCCCGGCGGTGCACGGACTGTCACGGGGCGCACGCTCTCGGGTGGTCACCGCTTGACCACCGGACGTACAGTTCGGCGGGTGACGGACGTACCGCAGCAGACGCTGGACGACGCGACCGCCGTGCTCCACTCCGCCCTCGCCGGCGACGGCGACGCGGTCGTGGGCACCTTCGACAAGGTGGTCGACCGGGCCGGCCTCGCCGGAGCGTACGGGGTGGCCTGGTGCCTCGCGGCCACCATGGTCGGGGACGTGCCCGCCACCGGCGGCGCGGCGCTCGACTTCCCCGGCATCGACGAGGCCGGCTACGACACCCGCTGGGTGGCGCGCTTCGTCAGCGCGTACGCCAACGCCGACGCCGACACCGGGGAGGCGCTCTTCGGCGCGGCGGTCGCCGACGGCCTGCTGCCCGACTGCCTGCTCACCCTCGCCGGCTCGACGGTGGCGACCCTGCGCAGCCGGGCCGGCTGACGCCCGACGCCCGACCAGGGGGCCGAGCACCGGGCGTCGCCGGTCAGAACGCGTGGTACGCGATCAGCGGCTCGTACTCGTAGCGCAGGTTCTGGAAGCGGACCCGGAAGTTGACCCCGTCGCGGACGTTGGTGGCCACCGTCGTCCACCCCGACTTCGCGGGGAGGTAGGTCCAGTAGTTGCAGTTGTTGGTCTTGTCGACGAACACCACGCACGCCTGGGTGCCGAAGCTGCTGTCGTTACGGACGTTGACGTCCGCGCAGCGGCTGGTGGTCCGGTAGGTGCCGGCCTCGCCGCCCCAGCTTCCGGTCTGGAAGTACGAGCGCACGGCGCCGCCGTAGCAGGTGGCGTACGTGCCGGCGAGGTTGCCGGCGACCAGCGACTGGGCGGGGGCGGCGACGGCGGGCGCGGCGACGGCGAGCGCCGACACGGCCGCGGCCGTCGAGCTGGACAGCAGGCGGACGACCGGGGACGACATGGGTGCCTCCAACGGGTTGCTGACCGTCCGGGTGGGACGGCCGACCGACCGGGACGATGATACTGGTCGATCTTCGCGGCGTCGGCCCGCCGTGGCGGGGACGGTGTGATAGCTCTGGTGGCATGTCCCAGGCCATGCTCGCCAAGGTGCGCAAGCTGCTGGCACAGGCCGAGGACCCGGCCTGCACGCCCCAGGAGTCGGCCGCCTTCACGGCCAAGGCGACCGAGCTGATCGCCCGCTACGGCGTGGACCGGGCCCTGCTGGCGGCCCGCGACCCGACCACCGACCCGGTCGGCGACCGGGTGGTCGAGGTCGTCGCCCCGTACGCCCGGGACAAGGCCGGCCTGCTCGCCGCCGTCGCCGACCCGCTGCGCTGCCGTTGCGTGCGCCGCCGGCACGGCGACGGCTTCGCGATGCACCTCTTCGGCTTCGCCAGCGACCTGGAACGGGTCGACCTGCTCTTCACGTCGCTGCTGGTGCAGGCCGCGCACGGGCTGGCCGCCACCGGGGTCCCGGCGGGCGAGCACCCGGCCGCGTTCCGGCGGTCCTGGCTCGCCGGGTTCGCCCAGGCGGTCGGCGCGCGGCTGGCGGCGGCGGAGGCCGGCGCGGTCGCCGAATCGGGCGCGCCCTCCGTCGCGCTGGTGCTGGCCGACCGCTCGGACCGGGTCCAGCGCCGGGTGGCCGAGGTCTATCCCCGGCTGCGCACGGCCGCGCCGAGGCGGCTCGCCGGCACCGGCTTCGGCTCGGGCGCGGCGGCGGGTCGACGTGCGGACCTCGGCGGCCGGGGGGTGACCCCCGCAACCCGGCCGGCCCCGGGCCTCACCCGCTGACCGTCAGCTTTCGTGGGGGTGCAGGACGCAGGATAGGTAGCGGGTCAGCAGTTCGTGCCAGCCGGCCGTGAGGGCCTCCCGGTATCCCTCGGCGGCCGTGCCGTGCCGGTCGAAGTGCCGGTGTTCGACCTCCACCCGGGTCCACTCCGGGCCCTCGGGAAGGAACAGCACCTCCACCTCGCTGGCCCGCGCCGGGTCGGGCACCGGAACCCGGTCGGGCCCGATCTGCCAGACGAACACCAGACGGCGGGGCGGATCCCAGGTCAGCACCCGACCCCAGTCGGCACGGAAGCCGTGCGGGCCGATCTCGTAGAGCATGCCCCCGGCGTGTGGCTCGACGCCCAACTCGACCAACTCGGCCGGCCCGGACCAGGTGTATTCCGGCACCCACCAGTCGGTGAGGGCGCCGGTGAAGACCGCGAAGGCCCGTTCGGCGGAGGCGGGAACGAGGAGGCTGCTGCGGAGCGAGTATCGTGCGACGTCCTGCCGGACGGCTGTCGGACCGTCGATCTCCTGTCCCATAGGCCCGGACCATACCGGCTGCTGTCCGGGAGTGCAGCTTGCAAAGTGCCGGCTTGCGGACCCGTTGCGCCCGAATGTCGGACAGTAGCGCCGAGTGGTCGTGGCGGCACGCCGTGCTGCCTTGCGCCGAGGCCACTCATGCTGCTTGTGGTGACTCCCACGGGTAGGGCATCGCCCGGAGTCGCTCGACGTGGGCGAGGTGACGGCGCTGTCGTTGTTCCCCCGCATGCGGGGGTGAACTGGCGTGCACCCTACGTGCAACTAGCGGCACTGATCATGGGTGCCCAGCGGTCAACTAAGGACAGCATCGATCGTTACGACCCGCCGGGGCTGCATAAGCAAGATCCCCACCTGCGTTGCCGCTGGTGGGGACCTCTGTAGCCCGGCGAAAGGCTATGTGGCCAGGGGCGGGGTCGAACCGCCGACCTTCCGATTTTCAGTCGGACGCTCGTACCAACTGAGCTACCTGGCCGTGCTGCTCGGCTCATCGTACCCAAGTGGCGGGGTCGCCGCCGACAGGGCACCTGCTCCGATACGCAGAACGCCGCGCATCTTTCGCGCGGCGTCAGCGCTTGCGGTCCTGACGGGACTTGAACCCGCGACCTCCGCCTTGACAGGGCGGCGAGCACTCCGACTGCTCCACAGGACCTTGCTGGTGTTACCGGTGTTGCTCCGGCTTGCGCCGGTCGTGCCCCCAACGGGATTCGAACCCGTGCTACCGCCTTGAAAGGGCGGCGTCCTGGGCCGCTAGACGATGAGGGCGGCCCCGCCATCATTGCACACTCGCAACTTCTAGCGGACTTGCTCCCATCCGGCCCCGCCGGAGGCTTCGAAAGCATACGTGACGGTCGGCCCACGAAACAAATCGGTATGGCCGGCGGCACATCCAGCCACAAACCGGCAGGTCACGGGCGGTCTAGCCGATCCGGGTGAGCCCGTAGCGCCGCTTCAGGTCGCCGATGAGATGGGCGCAGGCGGCCACCGTGGCGGCCCGGTTCCCGCCCCCGTCGTGCAGCAGCACGATCGAGCCAGGCTTCGTCGCGCCCGTGACCCGCTTCCTGATCGTCGGGGCGGTGGGCTTCGCCCAGTCCTGCGGGTCGACGGCCCAGTGCAGCGATCGCATGCCGAGCTGCTTCGCCACCGCCACCACCTCCGGGGTCCACCGCCCGCCCGGCTGCCGGTAGAGGGTCACCTTGGCGTCCGGCGCCGCCGCCCGGATGGCGCGGTTGGTGCGTGCCAGGTCGGCGCGGATGTCGGCGACCGGCCGCCGGCCGAGGTCGATGTCGTGCCGCCAGCTGTGGTTGCAGAGCTGGTGCCCCTCGCGGGCGATCCGGGCGACCAGCTGCGGGTGCTTGCGTACCTGCGTGCCGACCACGCAGAAGGTGGCCTTCGCCCCGGCTGCCTTGAGCTGGTCGAGGATCTTCGGCGTCCAGGCCGGGTCGGGCCCGTCGTCGAAGGTCAACGCCACGGCCTTGCCGCCCGTGGTCCGGCGCAGCCCGGCCGGGAGCTTGGTGGGGCGCGGGCGCAGCGGGGGTGGGGTGGTGCGGGTCGGCTTGGGCGCGACGGTCGGCTTGGGCGTCGGCTCCGGCGGGGACGCGGTCGGTGTCGCGGGGGAGGCCGCGGCCTCCGGCCGCCGGTCGGTCGTCCGCTCGCCGCAGCCGGCCAGGAACAGCGTCAGACAGAGGCCGAGTGCCAGTGCACTCCGTGCGCTCATCGTCACTCCGAGGGGTCGGGGACCGTGGGCCACTCGACCGTAGTGGACGGAACGCAACCGGCGGCAGGGCGGTCAGTCCCCCGTCGACTGGTCCAGTGAGTCCCGCACGGCCAGGGCGAGCGAGACCGCCTCGGCCAGGTCGACCGGGCGGACCACGCCGGCCGGCAGCGAGTCGGCCCGCCAGCCGGGACCGGCGGCCAGCACCAGCAGCGGCCGGCGCGGGCTCGCCAGTAACGCGGTGAGCTGGGCCGGGTCGGCGGTGGCCCGGGTGTGCGACCAGACCACCACGGCCGCCGGGCCGGTGCGGTTGACCGCCTCGACCAGGGCCGCCGCCGGCACCCGGGCGCCGAGCATCCGGTACGCGACGCCGGCCTCGGCCAGCGCGGCGGCGAGCGCCTCCAGCGGCAGGGTGTGCTGCTCCTCGTCGGCGCAGGAGAGCAGGATGCGGGCCGGGCCGGGGGCCGAGGCGGCGCGGGCGACGGCGGCGAACGCCTCCGAGACGCACCGGGACACCAGGTGCTCCACCTCGATGAGGCCGGCCGTGGCGGCGTGCCGCTCGCCGATGCCGACGAGCACCGGGCGCAGCAGCCCATCCCAGGTGCCCACGACGCCGTCGGTGGCCAGGGCGTGCGCGATCGTCTCCCCGATCGCCACCGAGTCCAGCCGCATGGCGGCCCGGGCCATCCCCCGGGCCGCCGGCCCGGCCCGGCCGACCGGGATGGTCTGTCCGCCGCCGTCGCGCCTGCTGCCCGGCCGGACCCGGTTGGCGACGACGCCGCCCGGCCCGCCGGCTGGGCCCGGGGCGGGCACCTGCCGCGCCCAGCGGGCCGCCTCGGCCGGGGTGACCCCCTCGGCGGTCAGCTTGCGCATGATCTCCAGGCGCGCGAGGTCGGCCGCCGTGTACCGCCGGTGGTGGCCCGGCAGGTGCTGGCTCGGGCCCAGCCCGTACCGCTGGTGCCAGGTGCGCAGCGTGGTGACCGCGACACCGAGGCGGCGTGCCACGGCCCCCGCGCTCAACGCCTCATCGCCCACCCGACCGCTCCGCCGCCTCGTCGGCCTCGTCCACGGGGGGACCGGCCGGGGCCGCGCCGGGGCCGTTGGTGGCGCGCGTCGGCGGGGACGGGTGCAGCAGGCGGTTCACCACCCCGCCCAGCCAGGGGGCGTACGCCCGGGGGTCGCCGTCGAGGTCGGTCTCCAGCGTCGCCGGGTCGACCCAGCGCAGCTCGGCCACCTCGGCCGGGTCCGGCCGCACGGGCAGGTCGCCCGGTACGTCGGCGCGCAGCACGTGGTCGTACTCGAACTCGACGCGGCCGGTGGCCGGGTCCTCGGCGTAGTAGACGTACACGCCGGTCTCGGTCAGCTCGACGGGCCCGACGCCCAACTCCTCGCCCAGCCGGCGGTTCGCGGCGGCCGTCAGCGACTCGCCCGGCGCGGGATGGCCGCAGCAGGAGTTGGCCCAGCGCAGCGGGAACCGGGTCTTCACGGCGGCCCGGCGCTGGAGCAGCACCCGGCCGTCGGGGGCGACGAGCAGCACGGAGAAGGCCCGGTGCAACCGGCCGGGCGGCTGGTGGGCGGCGGACACGGTCGCCTCGCCCCGCGCCCGGCCGTCGTCGTCGACCAGCTCGACCAGGTGTTCCTCGCGGGCGCTCACCGCGTACATCCCACTGCTCGGGCGCTCACCGGTCGCCGCCCGTCACCCGGGCGGCGGCCAGCTTGCCGGAGATCAGGACCATGGGCACGCCGACGCCGGGCTGGGTGCCGGAGCCGACGAACACCACGTTGTCGAGGGTCCGGTGCAGGTTCGACGGGCGGAACGGCCCGGTCTGGAAGAGGCTGTGCGCGGACGCGAACGGGGTGCCGGCGGCCATGCCCTGCTCGGCCCACTCGGCCGGGGTGACCGCGCGCAGCACCTCGATGCCGGCGCCGAAGCCGACGTACCCGCGCTCCTCCAGCGTCTCGACGAGCTGGTCGGCGTACCGGCGGGTGAGGTCGCCGCGCCACTCGAACGGGGCCCGGTCGAGGTTCGGCACCGGGGCGAGCACGTAGTACGTGTGCCCGCCGGCCGGGGCGACCGCCGGGTCGGTGCGACTGGGGTTGGTGACCAGCAGGGACGGGTCGGTCATCAGCTCCCCCCGCCGGATCACCTGGTCGAACGTGCCCTTCCAGGAGCGCCCGAAGTGGATGTTGTGGTGGGCGATCTTCTCATAGCCCTGCCGCGAGCCGACGTGCAGCACCACGCACGACGGCGAGTAGGTCAACCGGCGTCGGCGGGTCGGCGGGAGCAGGTCCCGGTAGGCGATCGGCAGGTCCGGGTTGAGCACCACCACGTCGGCTCCGACGAACTCGCCGTCGGCGGTGACCACCCCGGTCGCCCGGCCGTTCGCGGTCTCCACCCGGGCCACCGTGGTGCCGTAGCGGAGCTGCACGCCGTGCTTCTCGGCCGCGCCGGCCATCCCCCGGGAGACCGCGTGGATGCCGCCGCGCGGGAAGTAGACCCCGGCCACCGAGTCGAGGTACGCGATGACGGCGTAGATGGCCAGCGCGTCGTGCGGGGCGAGCCCGGCGTACATGGCCTGGAAGGAGAAGATCCGCTGGGTGCGCGGGTCGCGGAAGAACTGCTCGATCTTCGTCTGGAGCCGGCGGAACGCGCCGCCCGCGAGCAGCTTCAGCAGGTTGCCGGTGAGCAGGTCGGTGGGGGCGTCGAGGTTGCGCTCGATGAAGTCGGCCCGCTCCAGCCGCCACAGCTTCCGGGCGTAGTCGACGAAGCGCAGGTAGCCGTCGGCCTCCCGGGGCCCGCAGACCGAGGCGATCTCGGCGGCCATCCGGGTGGTGTCGGTGATGACGTCCAGCGTCGAGCCGTCCGGGTAGTGGGCCCGGTACGCCGGGTCCAGCGGCATCAGCTCGACCCAGTCACCCAGCTCCTCGCCGACCGCGCCGAGCGCCTCGGCGATCAGGTCGGGCATGGTGAGCACGGTGGGGCCGGTGTCGAACTCGTACCCGTCGACGCCGAGCCGCCCAGCCCGGCCGCCGGGCACCGCCTCGCGTTCCAGCATGGTCACCTGTCGTCCGCTGCCGGCCAGGTGCAGCGCGCAGGCCAGCCCGCCGAGCCCCGCGCCGACGACCACCACCCGGTCCGTACGTCCGGTCACGGTGCGCACGCGACCACCTCCCTCACGAGTTTGCCCATCATGCCCGCCGCGCGGTGGCGGCGGTGGCGAGGCCCGTCAGCGCGGTGCGCGCGGTCTCGTCGATCGACGCGGTGTCGAGCGCGGCCAGCGCGTCGGCGACCCGCTCGGAGATCATCCGTTCGACCCGGGCGACCGCGCCGGTGTCGGCGACCAGCTCGGCGAGCCGGGACACCTCGTGCGCGGCGGTGAGCGTGCCGGCCCGCTCCAGCGCCCGGCGCTGGGTCGCGGTGGCGAGCTGGCGGGCGAGCATCAGCAGGGCGGTCGGCTTGCCGGTGCGCAGATCGTCGCCGGCCGGCTTGCCGGTGGCCGCCGGGTCGCCGTAGACGCCCAGCAGGTCGTCGCGGAGCTGGAACGCCTCGCCGACGGCCAGGCCGTAGCGGGTGTACGCGGCGGTCAGCGGCCCGTCGGCGTCGGTGCCGGCCAGGGCCGCGCCGAACAGCAGCGGACGCTGGACGGTGTAGCTGGCGGTCTTGTAGCGGGCGACCCGAAGGGCCCGGTCCAGCGACCAGTTGGCCGCGTCGTTCGCGCCCAGGACGTCGAGGTACTGCCCGGCGACCGTTTCGACGCGCATCTGGTCGTAGCAGCGCCGGACGTCGAGCAGCCGGGCCGGCGGCACGGTGGCGTGCGCGAGCAGCCGGTCGGCCCACACCATGCAGAGGTCGCCGACGAGCACGGCCACCGTCTCGCCGAACCGGCCCGGGTCGCCGGTGTGGCCGGCGGCGACGTGCCGGGCGGCGGCGGCCCGGTGCGCCGTGGGACGGCCGCGCCGGGTGTCGGAGGCGTCCATCACGTCGTCGTGCACGAGGGCGAACGTGTGCAGCAGCTCCAGGGCGGCGAGGGCCGGCAGCACCACCGGCAGCGGCTCGGCCCCGCCGGCGACCCCCCGCCAGCCCCAGTAGGCGAAGGTGGGGCGCACCCGTTTGCCGCCGGCCAGCACGCAGTCGCGCGCCGCCGCGGCGAATTCGCCCATCGCCGAGTCGATTTCGGCGAGCGTGGAAACCTCGGCGGCGAGGAACGTGGCGAGGGTCGCGTCGACCCCCTTGACCAGGTCCTTCGTGAACGCGGCCAGTACGCCGCGGACCGGATCGTCCGTCGCTTCCGGCTGTGCCGGCGCGACGCGGAGCGCATTACCCGCAACTGCGTCGTTGGCCATGTCGGCGAGCGTACCCTAGGGTTACGAGTTGCGTCGATTGATGCGTCGAATTCGAGGGAGGGCCGGTGGACGTCGACCTCACCGCTGCCTATGACCGCTGCCGCGAGCTGCACAGACGTCACGGCCGCACCTACTATCTCGCCACCCGCCTGCTCCCCGCTTGGAAACGGCGGCACGTGCACGCCCTGTATGGATTCACCCGGTACGCCGACGAGATCGTCGACCGCACCGAGGACCTGCCGCCCGCCGAGCGGGCCGCCCGGCTCGACGACTGGTCGGCCCGCTTCCTGGCCGGGCTGGGCGGGGCCCCGGTCGACGACCCGCTGCTGCCCGCCGTGCTGCACACCATCGCCGTCTTCGACCTGGACCGGGCCGACTTCGCCTCGTTCCTGCGCAGCATGGCGATGGACCTGACCGTCACCGCGTACCCCAGCTACGACGACCTGCTCGACTACATGGAGGGCTCGGCCGCCGTCATCGGCACCATGATGCTGCCGATCCTCGGCAGCTGCGACCCCGCCGCCGCCCGCGAGCCCGCCCGGCAGCTCGGCCTCGCCTTCCAGCTCACCAACTTCATCCGGGACGTCGCCGAGGACCTCGCGCGCGGCCGGACGTACCTGCCCGACGAGGACCTCGCCAAGTTCGACGTCACCCGCGAGGACCTGTTCGCCGCCGCCGCCCGGGGCCGGGCCACCCCGAGGATCCGCGACCTCGTCGAGTACGAGGTGAGCCGCGCCCAGACGCACTACGCAGCCGCCGCGCCGGGCGTGACCCTGCTGGCCCCCGCCTCCCAGGCGTGCATGCGCACCGCGTACGCCCTCTACGGCGGCATCCTCGACGAGGTCGCCGCCCAGGACTACGACGTGTTCACCCGGCGGGCGCTGGTGCCCCGGCGGCGGCGGATGGCGGTGGCCGGGCGGGCCCTGCTCACCCCCGCCGGCACCCCCGTCGCGGTGCCCGGCCCGGCTCTGGCCCCCGCCGGCCGATGACCCGTACCGCGATCGGCCCGCCCTCACGGTGGCCGGCGGTGCTCCGGTGCGGAATGCTGGTCCGATGGCGGAACCGGAACTGGTGGACGTGGTCGTGCTCGGGCTCGGGGTCGGCGGCGAGGAGGTGGCCGGACGGCTCGCGGAGGCCGGCCTGAGCGTCGTCGGCATCGAGCGGAGGCTGGTCGGCGGCGAGTGCCCCTACTGGGGGTGCATCCCGAGCAAGATGATGATCCGGGCGGCGAACGCGGTCGCCGAGGCCCGGCGGGTCAACGAGTTCGCGGGGGAGGCCGAGGTGCGCCCCGACTGGGCCCCGGTGGCGAAGCGGATCCGCGAGGAAGCCACCGACACGTGGGACGACCGGGTCGCGGTGGAGCGGTTCACCGGCAAGGGCGGCCGGTTCGTGCGGGGCAGCGGGTCGCTCGACGGCCCCGGGCGGGTCCGCGTCGGCGAGCGGGTCTTCCAGGCCCGGCACGGCATCGTGCTCGGCACCGGCACCCGGCCCTTCGTGCCGCCGCTGCCGGGGCTGGCCGACACGCCGTACTGGACGAACCAGCAGGCCATCGAGGTCGAGGAGCTGCCGGGCAGCCTGCTGGTGCTCGGCGGCGGCGCGATCGGGCTGGAGCTGGCCCAGGTCTTCGCCCGGTTCGGCGTCGAGGTGACCGTGCTGGAGGCGTCGGGCCGGGTGCTCGCCGTCGAGGAGCCCGAGTCCTCCGAGGTGGCCGCCGCCGCCCTGCGCGCCGACGGGGTGCGGATCGCCACCGAGGTACGGGCCGAACGGGTCGACCACGACGGGCGGACGTTCACGCTGCGGGCGTCGGGCGGGGCCGAGTTCACCGCCGAGCGGCTGCTCGTGGTCACCGGCCGCCGGGCGCACCTCGAGGAGCTGGGCCTCGACACCGTCGGCGTCGACCCGGGGCAGCGGTTCCTGGCCGTGGACGACCGGCTGCGCGCCGCCGACGGGATCTGGGGCGTCGGCGACCTGACCGGGGAGGGCGCGTTCACCCACGTCGCCATGTATCAGGCGGCCATCGTGGTCGCCGACGTGCTCGACCACGTCCGGCGGGCGCAGGCCGGCGCGGACGCGAGCGGCGCTGCCAGCGCCGTCGGCGGCGCGGCGCGCACGGAGGGCGCCGGCATCGCGGGCGGGGTGCCGCACGCCGACTACCGGGCGCTGCCCCGGGTCACCTTCACCGACCCCGAGATCGGCGCGGTCGGGCTCACCGAGCGGCAGGCCCGCGAGCGGGGCATCAACGTGCAGGTCGGGGTGAGCCGGCTCGGCTCGTCCACCCGGGGTTGGATCCACCGGGGCGACGGGTTCGTCAAGCTGGTCGCGGACGCCGACCGGGGGGTGCTGGTCGGGGCCACCTCGGTCGGCCCGGCCGGCGGCGAGGTGCTGTCGGGCCTGGTGGTGGCGGTGCACGCGGAGGTGCTGCTGAGCCGGCTCCGGCACATGATCTACGCGTACCCGACGTTCCACCGGGCGATCGAGACGGCCCTGCGCGACCTGAGGTAGCCGGGCGACGCCCGTCAGGCGGGGGCGCCGTGGCGGCCCGCGCCCGCCGCGAACCGGGCCGCCCCCGCCGCCGCGCCGGCCGCGAGGGACTCCGCGCCGTAGGCCAGCTCCACCGCGAGGGCGTCCGGCTCGGGCAGGTGCGCGCCGGCCAGCACCGCCGCCCGGTCGTTGCGCAGGCACGCCTGCGGGTGCCGGGCGATCTCGGCGGCCAGCCGCTCGGCCTCCGCGCGGGCCGCACCCGGCGCGACCAGCCGGTTCACCAACCCCATCGCGTACGCCTCCTCGGCCGGCACCGGCCGGCCCGTGAGGATCAGGTCCATCGCCCGGCTCTCGCCGATCAGCCTCGGCAGCCGGACGGTGCCCCCGTCGACCAGTGGCACGCCCCAGCGCCGGCAGAACACCCCGAGCACCGCGTCGGACTCGGCGACCCGCAGGTCGCACCAGAGCGCCAGCTCCAGCCCGCCGGCCACGGCGTACCCGGCGATCGCGGCGATCACCGGCTTGGACAGCCGCAGCCGGGTCGGGCCCATCGGGCCGTCGCCGTCCGGCTCGACCCGGTTGCCGCTCGGCGTGCCGATCGCCTTCAGGTCCGCGCCCGCGCAGAACGTGCCGCCGGCCCCCCACAGCACGGCCACCGCCGCCGCCGGGTCGGCCTCGAAGGCGCGGAACGCGTCGGCCAGGGCCCGGGCGGTGGGACCGTCGACGGCGTTGCGGGCCGCCGGCCGATCCAGGATCACCGTGGTCACCGCGGCGGCGTGCTCGACCCGTACCCCCATCGGGACAGCATGCCCTGTTCGGACGCCGACGCACCAGCGCGGACGCGGCCCGGTGCGGACGACGGTTCGTGTTCGTAGTACGTACATCGGCTTCGCGCGGCGGACAGCCCGGCCCGTGGCGACTTCTCCTGTCTCCTGTCGACGGCCAGAATGCGCGCTGAAGGGCCACTCAACGTGGCGACGCGAACTCGTGCGGTACGCGCCGCCCGCCGCCGTGGGCCCGGGTGAGGGTGAGGGCGAGGGACGCCGGTCGGCGCTGCCGCTGGCGATGCGGGGAGATGCCGTGACAGGACGTACCGGGGTGGAGTCGTCCGTGACGAAGCGGGTCGACTGCGGGGAGGAGGGCCCCGCCGACCCGCCGGGGTCGTGGTCGCGACTCGTCACGGACGACCCGGACGAGGCGCACGGCTGGTTGCTGGCCGCCTATCCGGACCATCGGCTGCGCACATTCGACCGCCGCCGGGGCGTCGTCTTCCGGGCCGACCACGCGCGGTTCGGCTCGGCCAGCCTCGCCCGGGTGCGCTACCCGATGAACGCGGACAACGACGTGTTCACCCGGGACGTCGTCGGGGTGGCGGAGGTGCTCTCGGGCGGCTGGGGGGTCGACGTCGGGGCCGGGGAGGTGATGGCCGGCGCGGGTGACCTGATGTTGGTGCCGCCCCGGCGGACCAGGGCGATCCTGCACCGCGACATGGAGGTCGTCGCCGTCGAGCTCCCCCTCGCCGACGTCTGGCGGGTGGCGCAGGAGCGGTGCGGTCTCGCGCCGGTCGACCTGCGGTTCCAGGGGCTGCTGCCGGTGTCCCCGTCCGCCGCGCAGCTCTGGCGCAACACCATGCGCTATCTCACCCGGGTGGCGCTGCCGGACACCGCGTTCGGGGCCAACGCCCTGGTGCAGGCGGAGGCCACGGGCCTGCTGGCGGCCGTCGCGCTGGCCACGTTCCCCAACACGACGATGACCGGGGCGCCGACGCGGGGCGCAGGGGCCGTCGCGCCGGCCGCCGTCCGTCGCGCGATCGCCCACATCGAGCAGTACGCGGACCAGGCCCTGACCGTGACCGACGTGGCGGTCGCGGCCGGGCTGGGCGCGCGGGCGCTCCAGCAGGCATTCCGGAAGTACCTCGACACCACCCCGACGCGCTACCTGCGACGGGTGCGCCTGGAGCGGGTGCACAACGAACTCCAGGCCGCCGAGCCCGGCGCGGGCCTCACCGTGGCCGCCGTCGCCGTCCGGTGGGGCTTCGTCCACCTGGGCCGGTTCGCCACGGAGTACCGCCGGGCCTATGGGCGGTCGCCGAGCCAGACCCTGCGGAACTGACACGAGGCCGCATACGGCCGCCGCGTGCGGCTGGCCGCCGTGCCGACCGGTTCCCGCTGCGCCACGACCGGTGGAACGCCGGGGCGTTCTGCATCGACGACATCAGCATCGCCCTCGACCTGCGGGTGGACGCGGAACCACTCGGCTACGTCCTGGCCCGGCGGGAGCTGTCCCGGGCCACCCCGGGCGACGGCACCTCCGTGGCCGCGACCGCCGCGCGCTGGGGATTCGCCGACCCGCGCCGCTTCGCCGTCCGCTGCCTCGCCACGTACGGGGAGCTGCCCGGCCGGACCCTGAGCCGCTGACGCGGGTTAGCATCGCCGGCGGCACGATCATGCGAGGCGCCCCGCGGGCGCGGGAAGAATCGGGAAGCCGGTGCGAATCCGGCGCGGGCCCGCCGGGGTGGGCCGAGCGCAGCGGGAGCCTGCCTGTGGAACTCTACGACGCCATCCACCGCCGCCGGGACGTCCGGGCCCAGTTCACCGGGGCGCCGGTGCCGGCCGACACCCTGTACCGGATCCTCGACGCCGCGCACGCCGCGCCCAGCGTGGGCTACTCGCAGCCGTGGGACTTCGTCCTGGTCCGGGACGTCGCCGTACGCCGCCGGTTCCACCGGCACGTGCAGGCCGAGCGGGCCACCTTCGCCGCCACCCTCGACGGCGCGGCGGCCGAACGGTTCGCGCGAATCAAGATCGACGGGGTGCTGGAGTCGACGTTGTCGGTCGTCGTCACGTACGACCCGCAGCGCGGCGGCCCGGCCGTGCTCGGTCGGCACGCCATCGCCGACGCCGGCCTCTACTCGGTCTGCCTGGCCATCCAGAACCTCTGGCTCGCCGCCACCGCCGAGGGGCTGGGCGTCGGGTGGGTCTCCTTCTACCGGGAGTCGTTCCTCGCCGAGCTGCTGGGCGTGCCGGCGGGCATCCGGCCGGTGGCCTGGCTCTGCCTCGGGCCGGTCACGCACCTGGAGGCCGTGCCCGACCTGGAGCGGCACGGGTGGCGGCGACGCCGGCCCCTCGCCGAGGCGGTGCACCACGACCGCTGGCCGGTCACCGACCGACCGAACGGCTAATTCAGGCAGGTCTATGCGACGGCTAGGCTGGCGTGGCGCTGAGTCATCACTTGGCTACGTCGGGAGGGGTTTCATGCGTACCACCGTCAAGGCCCTGGCCGCGTCCGCCCTCGCCGCCCTGGGCCTCGCCGCCGGTGCCACCCCGGCCCTCGCCGCCGCCCCGGCGCCCTTCTGCGAGTCCGGCGCGTCGCAGTTCTACTGCGACGGCAGCAGCACCGGCACGACGACCTGGACCGTCACCTGGTACTCCGGCAGCGTCGGCACCTTCACGACCACCGGGCCGACCCTCTTCGCCGCCTGCCCGGCCAGCAACCTCGGCCACCCCGTGCGGGCCAGCTACAGCTACTTCGACGGCAGCAGCACCCAGTACAGCGGCACCACCCAGTTCATCTGCCGCAGCGGCCCCTGGCTGTAGCCGAGCCCCGCGTCCGACCCGCGCGTACGCCGGACACACCCGGCCCGGCTGCCCGGTTTGCGACCGCTTCTGCCGGGAAGTCGGACGGAATGCGGGCACTCTTGACGAAACTCGAACAGACCTCGGCCCTGGACCGGACCGGCGACCGGTTGCAGCGCGTCGTCCAGGCCACCCTGCGCCCGCAGCGGGTCCGCGACCTGCTGCACGGCGTGTTCCTCGGTCATCCGCTGCACCCGGCGATGGTGCAGGTGCCGGTCGGCTCCTGGATCAGCGCGGCCGTGCTCGACCTCATGCCCGGCCAACGCCGGGCGGCCACCGCCCTGGTCGGGCTGGGCACCGTCAGTGCCCTCCCGGCGGCGATCGCCGGCCTGAACGACTGGGCGGCCCTCTCCCGGGAGCAGCGCCGCGTCGGGCTGGTGCACGCCGCCGCCAACACCGTCGGCCTGACCCTGTACGCGGGCTCGCTGGCGGCCCGGCTGCGCGGGCGGCACGGGACTGGGCGGGCGCTGGCGTACCTCGGGCTGAGCGCGGCGAGCGCGGGGGCGTACCTCGGCGGGCACCTCGCGTACAAGCAGGGGGCGCAGGTCAACCAGAGCATCTCTGAGCTGCACCGGATCGGTGAGGGCTGGCACCCGCTGGCGGACATGGCCACGCTGCCCCAGCGCAAGCTGGTCACCCGCGAGGTGGACGACGTCTCGGTGATCCTCTACCGGCACGGCGACGAGGTCACGGTCATGCTGGAGCGCTGCCCGCACCAGAGCGGCCCCCTCGGCGAGGGCGAGGTCACCCAAATCGACGGGCACGCCTGCGTCGTCTGCCCCTGGCACGGGAGCGCGTTCCGGCTCAACGGGGGCGAGGTCGTACACGGGCCGTCCGGGAACGACCAACAGATCCTGCCGACCCGGGTGGTCGACGGGGTCCTGGAGGCGAGGCTGCCCTGAGCCCGGCCGGCGGGCCCGCCGGCCGGGCTCAGGGCAGCCCACCGCCATGTCGGCGACATGGCGGCTTCCCGCGCGCCGGATACCCCCATGTCGGCGACATGAAGTCGATCAAGGGGCCGCCTGGCTCGGCCCCGTGCCTCGGCTCGGGGGTCAGTCCCGGCGGTGCCGGCCGCTGACGAGGGCCCGCGCGCTGCTGGTGGCCCTGACGACCGCGGGCCGGCGGCGCAGCCCGAGGACGGCCCCGATCTGCGCCCCGACGATGCTGGCGACGGCGAGCACCGCCGAGACGGCGAGCGGCCGGTTCACCTGGTCGCCCGCGCCCGCCCGGGACGCCCCGGCGGCCATCGCCGGCTGCGGCCCGGAGGGCGGCTGGGCGACCTGCTGGGTGCCGTGCGACGAGCCGTCCGACGCCGACCCGGCCGGCGGCTGGGCGGCGGAGGGACCGGGGGCGGGACGGGTGGCCCGTGGCGAGGTGGGTGACGGCGGCGTGGGCGAGGACTGCGCCGCACCCGGTGCCGCCGGCGCGTCGGCGGCAGGCGGGGTGGCGGGGGCGGCCGGGGGCCGGGGGGTGGCCGTACCGCCGGGGGCGGGCGTCGTGGGCCGGACCACCAGCTTGCCGGTCGCGTGCCGGCGGGCCCCGGCGTCGTGGACGCCGTCGGGCAGCGTGATCAGCTGCCCGGGGCGGATGCGGTCCGGGTCGCCCAGCCGGTTCAGCTTCGCCACGTCCCGGTAGCGGTCGAAGTCGTCGAGGTAGCGTTCGGCGACCTCGCCCAGGTAGTCGCCCTTGGCCACCCGGTACACCGCCGGTTCCGCCTCCTGCCGCAGGTCGGCGGCCGTCGGCGTCGTGGCCCGGGCGTCGACCACCGGCAGCGCGGCGACCGGGCGGGCCGCCGGTGTCCCGGCGACGGCGACGGGCGCGGCGGCGGGGTACGGGCCGGACAGCACGGTGGCCGCGCTGGCGGCGGCCGGGCTCGCCGCGATGATCAGGGCCACCGAGCCGACCAGCGCCGCGGCGGCGCGCTGCTGCCGGCTCATCCCGGGCAGCCGGGGCGCCGGCCGGCGCAGCGTCTGCGCGCCCAACTCCACGACCACGGAGAAGGCGAAGGTCGCCCAGCCGAACCAGCCGACCAGGGCCAGCGCCCGCAGGAAGAGCTGGCCGTCGTCCCGGCTGGTCAGCGTGGCGCCGACCTCGGCGAGGGTGGGCACGTGGTCGGGCAGCGGGTTCCCGGCGAACGCGATCAGCGCCACCGGCCCCCCGACCAGCACGGCGATCAGCACGACCAGCGCGCCGAACCCGGTGAGTACCTGCCCGACCCGCCGTACGGCGGAGCGACCCGGTGCGGCCATGGCGTGCCTTCCCTTCCTAGGGGCCCTCGGTGAGGGCGCGTGCGGTGGCCTCGCCGGAGACGGTGACGTCGGCACCGAAGCCGAAGAAGCCGAGCAGGTAGCGGTCGTAGGTGACGGTGACCTGTACGCGGATGAGCTTCTCCCCGTCGACGACGGGGAACTCGACGCTGTGGTCGGTGGCGCCGGCGGCGGCGAGGTAACTCGTCACCGCCGCCCTGGCCGCCGTCTCGTCGATCTCCTTGCGCCCGCCCTGGATGGCCTTCGCCCGGTCGATGGACTGGCCGCCGGTGCGGGCCGCCTCGGCGGCCAGGTTGTCGGCCAGTTGCCGGGAGCGGAGCTGCCCGGCGCCGTCGAAGGCCAGGCCGATGATCGCGAGGACGCCGATCATCGCCGCCGCCAGGAACAGGCTGACCCGGCCGTCGTCGCCGCGCCACCGACGCCCCGCGCCGGCGACACGGGCGGTGCCCGCGCCCTCGCCCCCGCCGGTGGCGCGGGCGGTGTCCACACCCTCGCCGGGATCTTCGGCGGTGGCGGGGTGCGCAGCTGCACCGGGGACGCGGGCGGTCACGACCGGCTCCGGTAGCGGTCCAGCGGGGAGGTGAAGCTGGCCGAGATCGTCCGGCTGCCCGCCATGTCGGGCAGCAGCGCCAGGTCGATGTCGGTGAAGCTGACCGTGCAGGTGACCTGCACCGTCACGGCGGCGGTCGTGCCGGGGTCGCTGTCGAACGCCTCGGCGAAGCTGACCGGCGAGCCGCCCACCGAGCCGCGCAGGGTGAGCGTGGGCTGGCCGGCGCAGTTGGCCCGCTGCCAGTCGAGCTGGCTCTGCGCGGCGTCCAGGGCCTGCTCGCGGGCCGTATCGGCGTCCCGGGAGATGGACGCGGCGCGGGCGGCGTCGTGCGCCGCCGACTGGACCGCCTCCTGCGCGATCGCGGTACGCCCGGCGACGCCGGCCAGCACCATCAGCCCGATGAACGCGGGGGCGAGGACGGCCACCTCGATGGCGACCGAGCCGCGCTCGGCTGCGGGGCGACGGCGCCGGCTCATCCCGTCGTCCACCGTTCGATCGTGCCGCGCGCGGTCTGGCGCACCGGGAAGCTGACGCCGGGGATGACCGACAGCGAGTCCCCGCTGACCGTGCAGGTCACCTCGGCGACGCCGGTGACGCAGGCGGGCCCCGGCTGGTCCCAGCCGACCAGCCAGTCCCCGGCGGCGGTGAGGAAGTCGACGGCCCGCGCCTCGCCGGCCCCGGCGGGGGCCTCGTACAGGCGCTGGGCGTTGACCGCGCTCTGCGCGGCGTTGAGCGCGGTGGCGCGGGCGACGAACCAGGCGGCGACCTGGATCGAGGCGAACAGCAGCACCAGGATCGCCGGCATCACCACCGCCAGCTCCACCGGGTTGGCCCCCCGGTCCGCCCCGCCCCGGATGAGCCGCCGCCGGACCGCCCGGCCGAGCCGTACGCCGCCGCCAAGCCGCTGCCGGGCCCGCCGGCCGAGGCCGGCCCCTGACCGGGGTGGCCCGTGCCGGCGCAGGCCGGCGGGCCGGTCGGCGGGTGCCGACCGGCTCAGGTCCACGGGGATGGGGCGGTTCGACATTACGGGGCCGGCGGAGCCTGCGGGGCCTGGTGGTCCGGGATGTTGCTCATCCAGTCGTTGGCCTTGGCCAGGGCGAACCCGGTGACGGCGATCGCCACGGCGACCAGCCCGAAGATGATCACCGCGGTCGGTACGGGGCTGTCGCCGCGCTCGCCGTCGCGGCGCAGCTCGGCCAGCCGTGTCGTCAGCGCGACGTGCAGGTAGGTGACGAGGTGCATGACGTGCTCCTTCGGAGGGGGAGGGGTTCACAACCGGGCGAGGAACGGGTAGACGGCGAAGCCGAGCAGCACGAAGACCAGCAGGGAGCCCGGAATGTCCAGCCGGCTGGTCACGCCCTCGGCGCGGGCCAGGTTGTCGGTGCGGATTTGGTCGCGCAGGGAGTCGGCCCGGCTGCGCAGCGTGTCGTGCACCTGCGCGCCCTCGCTGCCCGACGAGCGCATGATCGCCCCGACGTCGCCCAGCTCCGGGATGCCGATCCGGTCGGCCAGCTCGCGCAGCTCGTCCCACGGCGAGTGCATCTGCATCTGGGCGATCCGCAGCGACTCCCGGATCCGGTCGAACACCCAGCCGTCGCAGACCGCCGCGGCCCGCTCCAGCGCCTGCACCGGGCCGTGCGCGGCCGAGAGCTGCAACGCCACCAGGTCCAGGTAGGTGCAGACCGCCTGGCGGAACTCGTCCCGGGCGGCGTCCGCGCGGGTCAGCACGCTGCGGTGCGCGATCAGGGCGGCGACGAACGCCATGCCGAGGCTGCCCAGCAGCGGCACGGCCAGCGGCACGGACACGCCGCCGAGGAAGAACACCGCCCCGAGGAAGGTCGGGGTGACCAGCCCCACCAGGGCGGAGAGCAGCAGCGACAGGGCGTACTGCTCGGGGGTGCGGTCGAGCAGGGCGAGCTGCCGGTGCGGCGGGCGCAGCCAGCGGGCGAACCCGCCGATCCAGTCGAGCCCGCGCCCCGCGGCGGCCCGGCCGGTGCCCGGCGGCTGGTGCAGCCGGCGCAGGGCGGGACCGAGCGCCGGGGCGGCCGGCAGCGCCTCCCGGACCACCAGGAACAGCCCGAGGCCCACCGCCGACCCGCCGGCGACGGCCAGGGTGAGGTGCCAGTTGAGGATCATCCGATCGCCTCCGCCGGGTCGGGGGCCGGCAGGAAACGCGCCGGCCGGGGCGGCTGGCTCATCGACCGCACCCAGGCCAGCAGCCCGACGAACGCCGCGCCGAGCACGAGCATCACGACCTGCCCGACCGGCGTCCCGTACGGGCGGACGTAGTCGGTGTTGACCAGCCCGTACGCGACGGTCAGCAGGGTCATGCCGGTGAGGAAGCGCACCGCGAAACGCGGCTGGGTGCGCTTGGCCTCGATCTCCCGCCGGGTGGCGACCTCGGCGGCGGCGGCACCCGCGATCGAGCCGAGCACGTCGCCGAGCCGCTCGCCCCGGTCGGACAGGTGCAGGATCAGCGCCGCCACGACCTGGTCGCACACCGGGTCGCCGATCTCGTCGGCGAACGCGAGCAGCGCCGACTTCGCCAGCCAGCCGGCCTGGAGGCGGGCGGCGAGCAGCCGTACCTCCTCCTCGATCTCCTCGGGCGCGGTGGCCAGCGTGCCGAGGATGGCCTGCTGGAGGCCCTGACCGGTCGACGAGACGTCCTTGAGCCGGCGGGTCCACTCGCCGACGGCCTCGATCCGGGCGATGGCCCGCTGCTCGGCCCGGCCGACGGAGAACAGCCACGGCGCGCCGGGCACCGCCACGGCGACCAGCAGGCCGACCACCGGCAGCCCGGTGAGCAGGAACGCCAGCGCGCCGGCCAGCACCGCCCCGCCGAGCAGGAGCTGGTGGTTGCGCCGCTGTCGGGGCGTGCCGGAGCCCAGCCAGAGCCGGCTCAGCCCGCCGCCGGGCCCCACGCCGGGGGCCGGACCGGCCGGTCGGGTGGTGCCGACCAGCGCCACGACGGCCAGCACCAGACCGGCCACGCACGCCGCGCCCGAGACCACCGCGATCAGCTCGATGTCGGCGGTCACCGGGCCACCACCCGCGCCCCGAGCCGGGTGTGCCGGGGCCGCCGCCACGCCCCCGTGCCGGCGTCGATCCACCGGCCCAGCAGCCGGGCGTCGTAGCCCACCCGCAGCAACTGGTCGCGGACGCGCTCCGGCAGGTGCCGGGGGACCGCCCGGCCGTCCGGGCCCGGACCGAAGACCGTGGTGGTGGTGATCCGGCTGCCCTCGCCGACGCCGATGACCTCGTCCACGTGGGAGACGAAGCGGTGCTTGCGCCCGCCGATCGCCGTCTCGTCCTCGACGGTGACGTAGACGATCAGGTCGAGGGCGTTGCCGGCCATCCGGCGGGCCTGGTCGACGGTCATCTCCCGGCCGTGGGAGAGCGCCAGCTCGACGATCCGTTCGCCCACCCCGCCCGGCGACCGGGCGTGGATGGTGCACATCGACCCCCGGCTGGTGGTCATGGCCTGGAGCATCGGCACGATCTCCCGGGACCGCACCTCCCCGACGATGATCCGCAGCACGCCCATCCGCAGCGAGACGGGGATCAGGTCGGCGATGCTCACCTCGCCGGCCGGGCGGCCGTCCAGCCCGCGTTCGCCGTGCCCCTCCCGGGCCTCGAAGCTCATCACCGCCCGGTGCTTGTGGCCCCGGCGGGTGGGCAGCAGCTCCCGGCTCTCCTCCAGCAGCACGTACGGCTCGTCGGCCGGGATCTCGTCCATCAGCGCCCGGATGACGGTGGTCTTGCCCGCCCCGGCCAGGCCGGCGACCATGATGTTCAGCCCGGCCCGCATGGACGCCCGGAAGAAGTCGCGCAGCAGCGGGTCGATCATCTCGTCCAGGTCGCCACGGCCGCCGGCGATGTCGTCGAGGCTCACTTCGAGGGTGTTGTGCTTGCGGATCACCGCGTAGGGGCGGTGGCTGACCAGGAACACCGCGGCGAGCCGGCTGCCGTCGGGCAACTGCAGGTCGAGGGTCGGCTTCGAGGTGGACAGCGATCGCTCGGTCGCCCCGGCCCGGCGGGCCGCCGCCTGGAGGATCTCCACCAGCTCGTCGTCGCTGTCGGCGATCGGGTCGGCCCAGTCGACCCCGCCGCCGTGCCGGGTGATGCGCACCTGGTCGCAGCCGAGGATGTGCACCTCCTCGATGCTGTCGTCGACCAGCAGCGTCTGGAGCCGCCCCAGGCCGACCAGCTCGGCGGTCACCTGGTCGAGCAGCAGCCGCTCCTCCCCGGCCGCCATCGGGGTGCCGGCCCGGCGGACCGCGTCCGCGTACTCGGCGACCACCGCGACGGCGAGCCGGGCCCGCTCGACGTCCTCGGCGTCGGCGTCGAACTCCCGGCCGCGCTGCCACAGGGTGAGCCGCTCGCTCAGCTCGCGGCGCAGCTCGCGTACCACCGCGAAGTCGACCCGGGGCCGGGGCGGCGCCGGCGCGACGGGCGGCGCCGGCGCGGCCCCCGCCGGCGGCGCGGGTTGCGGGTGGCCGCCGGCCGGCGCGGGGGCGAGCGGGGGCGCGATGGAGGTCGCGGCCGGCTGCCGCGTCACCCGGGGGTCGTGTGACACCGGCTCAAACCGCACCCGGCACCCCCTGGGTGACGGGCCAGGCCAGCCGCGCCCGGCGGCGGTCCAGCAGCGCCCGGACCGGCACCTCCAGGGCGCCGGCCGCGCGCATCAGCGGCCGTCCGGACCGCACGGTTCCGCCGAGGGTCAACACCTCCGCGGTACGCGGGTCGTCCGGCAGCCGCGCGATCACCGGCAGCCGCAGCGCCTTGCTGATCTCGCCCCGGCCGTGGCCGTCGCCGACCGGCAGCAGCCGCAGCGTGCCCGGCGGCACCCGGTGCTCGGTGAAGTCCCGCTCGATCGCCCGGACCATGGCCTGGGTGGCGGAGAGGTCGGGCAGCCGCGCCCGGGTGACCAGCAGGACCACGGCGGCGGCGCGCAGGATCGGCCATGGCGGCCCGGCGACCTGGAGCCGGCCGCAGTCGACAAGCACGTCGTACGGGGGGTCGCCGCGCTCCAGGTCGAGGAAGAAGTCGGTGAACCGCTGCCAGAGCGGGGCGACGCTGCCGGCCTGGGCCGGGTCCACGACGCCGGGCAGCAGCAGCCGCTCCCGGCGCGGGGCGTCCAGGTCGACCAACTGCGACCAGAACGCCGTCTCCAGGCTGCCGTCGCGCAGCTCCCCGACGGCCAGCTCGCCGATGCCCCGGGGCCCGTCCAGCGCCCCGCCGAGATAGCCGGCGAGGATCGAGCCGCCCGCCGGGTCGCACTCGGCGAGGATCAGCCGCCGGTGCCAGGTCAGGGCGCAGGCGAGCGCGGACGCGGTGACGCCCGGCGAGCCCTTGGCCGAGACCAGCGCGATGATCGCCATGCTCAGGCCGCCCGGGTCAGCACGACCGCGATCCGGCTCTGGGCGGCGAGCGCCACGACGGCGGGCACGTCCCGGGCGGTGAGCGCGACGTAGACCACCACGCTGCTGGTGCTCGGGGTGGCCGTGTCGATGACGGTCGCCTCGAACCGGGTGCTGGAGGCGGCCTGCCCGCCGGAGCTGCGATCCGGGGTGCTGACCAGCAGCACCCGGTCGCCGGGGTGCAGCCGCTTCGCCGGCACCCGGCCCGGGGCGAGGTCGAGCGCGAGCTGCTGCTGGCCGGGCCCGAGCAGCGGGTCGTCGGTGAGCTGCCCGAGGGTCAGCAGGGTGCCCGGGGTGAGGGCGACGGCCGCCCGCATGCCGACCACGTCGTCGAGCTGGGCCGCCGGCACCGGCCGCAGCCCCTGGCCGCCGGCCACCTGCACGGTGACCAGGTCGTCCGCGCCCAGCGTGCGGCCCACCTCGACCGGGCGGGCGACCGCCAGGTAGCTGCCGGTGGCCCGGACGGAGGTGACCGCGAACGCCGCGCCGAGGCCGCCGAGGGCGATCAGCAGCACGGCGAGGCCGAGCAGGCCGGGCCGGACGCGCCGCTGCCGGACGACCCGGGGCGGTGCGACGGGAGCGTCCACCGGTTGCCCGGCCGCGTTGCGCGTAGCGAGACTCACCGCGTCACCACCTGAAGTTCGTCGATCTGGACCTGGATGATGCCGCTGGTGCGGGTCTGCGGGATCTCGCCGCTCACGCCGTTGGTGGCCGTCCAGTCGACGGTCCAGTGGGTCGTGGCGAAGGTCTCGTACTTGTCGGCCTTTGCGTAGCCGTCGTGGTAGCCGCAGTCGGGCGAGGGACCGCCGGCCTTCGGGCCCCGCGGGTCGTACGGGGTGCCGGGGCCGTAGCAGGTCACCTTGTCGCCGTTGCCCATGTCCCACACGATGTTGTCCACCTTCGCGGTGATGCTCACCGTCAGGCCCCGGTCGGACGCCGAGGCGCGGAGCGGGCCGAAGTAGTCCTCGCCGGGGCTCGCCCACATCCACACCGGCAGGCCGACCAGCCCGGGGCCCACGTCCTTGCGGGGGGCGATGGCCGCCCGGGGCGGCAGCAACGAGATCGAGGCGAGGGCCCGGCGGGCCAGCTCCTCCGGGTCGGGCGGGGTGCCGTAGCCGGGCGGGGGCGCGTCCAGCAGGACGGTGTCCACGCTGCCGAGGTCGCCCCCGTTGCAGGTGGCCACGTACCACTGCTTGCCCTCCGGGGTGCCCTCCGGCTGCGGTTTCGCCAGCTTGTAGTAGCAGCCGTCGCCGTTGTTGAACCAGCCGAGTTGGTCGTCGTAGCAGGGGAGTACCTTGCCGTTCCACTGGCAGGTGCCGCTGCCGCCGCTCGATCCGTCGCCGTCGCCGGGGTTCCCGCCGCCGGGGTTTCCGGGGGTGCCCGGGTCGTCGTCCCAGACGTCGCAGTCGTTCTGGCCGATGGGGCACTCGATGCCGCCCTCGCGGGCCGCCGCGACGGTGGCGGTCGGCGGGGCCGCCGCCACGGCGAGCGCGAGGACCAGGCCGATCGCGGCCAGCAGCCGTGCGGGGCGGGTCGCGGGCAGCAGCCCGGGGCGGGCGGCGGGCAGCCGTCCCCTGCCGTCGGCGGAGCGGGCCGGGCGGCGACCCCACCGGGTCAGCATGGCTGGTCCTCGTGGCCGGCGCCATAGTTGATCAACCAACGGCCGTGGTACCGGGTGGCCGTCGCGGTGGCCAGGTGCCGGCCGCCGCCCGAGCCGGGCACCACCCGTTTGGTCTTGGCGTCGACCAGCCGGTAGCCGGTGGTGTCCAGGCAGTCCTGGATCTCCACGGTGGCGGGGACGGAGTCCAGGCTCACCGAGGTGACGGTGGGGTCGGAAACGAATGTCCCGGTACGCACGGCACCGTGCTCCTTAGCTTCGCGAATTGCCAGTCGAACCCTGGTCAACAACGGGTCGGCCAGGAACTTGGCCAGTTCGGGGTGGCGCGGATCGCTGCGCCGGCTCGCCGCCCGCGACGCCGCGAGATATCCGGAATAGGCGGCCAGCGCCGCTTCCCGGGCCGCCCTATCCTCGGCGGGGGTCGGCGTCGCGGGGGCGCTGGACCGGGCCGCCGGATGGGGGCGCGCGGTGGCCTCGGGCTCCGTGCCGCAGGCGGCCATCGGTGCGGCGATCAGGGCCGTGACCAGTAAGATCATCCATCGGCCGGGATGCCGTGTTCGCAACGCCGCGCCTCCTCGCTGGCGACCCGGGCGGGCGGTGCACCGACCGCCTCCGGGCGTGCGGCAGTGCGCCCGGATCAACTCATCCGGGCCTCTCGCTTCACCGCCGCATTTACCTGTGCTGATCTTCCAAGAGCCGTGCGCCGATGTCTTCTGGGGCCTCCGACGCCTCATGCTGGGGTTGCGCCGTACTCAAGGGGCGAGCATAAGCTGACGCCTGGCGATGCAACAGAGGCAATCTGTCCGAATACTTTGGGTGATGGGCGGCGGTGATCACGGATGGTGGGCGTCGATGTGCCGTCTCGCGCCCCGGTGCTGTATGGTGACCGCCGTCACAGTGTTGGGGTGTCGCCGGCGATTGGTCCGTTCGGCTCGAATGCTGGCCCGCTCCAGGCGGGTAGGCCCGAATTGCCCCCCAGTCGGCGGGGAATCGTCGCCGACCAGACGCCCCGTTCGACCGGCGCTCTGGAGGCACGCGCCGTCGCCGGATTCCGCGCCATCCGCTACACGCCGGCCAGCCGAGAACTACTCACCGTGTCGCCCCGTCCCGGGGTGTCCAGGTCGCGGGGCCCGACGTGACCGGGGAACGGCTGCGGCAGCCGCCCGCCCCGGCCCCCGCGCCGGGCCGGTCTTCTCGCGTACGCCTGACGACACTGCTGGCCGGCACGCCGCTGCTCCGCCTCGCGGTCGCCCGGTACGCCGTACCGCCGGGGGAGCCGGACCGGGTCGCCTGCCCGCGCTGCGGCACGCCGCTCGGCCTCGACCGGCCCTGGCCGGCGCTGGGCCCGGCGGCCCGGTGCGGCGGCTGCCGAGCCCGCATCGGCGCGCCGGCCGGCACGGTCGAGTTGGCCGCCCTGGCGGCCCTGGCGGTGCTCGTAGCGGTGCCCGGCGCGCCGGCCGAACGGGCGGCCCTCGCCTGGTGGCTGTGCTGGGCGGTGCCCCTGGTCGGAATCGACGCGGCCGTGCACCGGCTGCCCGACCGGCTCACCTGGCCGGCCGCCGCCGGAGTCCTGGCCCTCTACGGCGTGGCCGCCGCGACCTCGGCGGGGATCGCCCCCTGGCTGCGCGCCGCGCTCGCCGGGGCCGGGCTGGCGCTGGCCTTCGCCGCCACCACCCTGCTGCTCGGCCGGCGCGGCTTCGGCCTCGGCGACGCCAAGCTGGCGCTCGGGGTGGGCGCGCTGCTCGGCTGGCACGGCTGGCCCGTCCTCGTCCTCGGCCTGCTGGTGACGTTCACGCTGTCCGCGCTGACCAGCCTGGCGCTGCTGCTGGCCCGCCGGGTCCGCTGGTCCAGCCACCTGCCGTTCGGCCCGTTCCTCGCCCTCGGCGCGGTCACCGCCCTGCTGCTGGCCCGCTGACTGACCCGCCCCCGGCGCGCTGCTCCGCCCGCGCGCTGCTCCGCCCGCACGCTGCTCCGCGCTTTGGTGGTGAGAAGGGGACCCTTCTATACCGTATGCGTTAACAAGGGGCCCCTCCTTTCACGGGGCGGGCCAGGCGGCGCAGGAACTCAGCCGTCGGCCGGGCCAGCAGCGGGGCGCCGACGCCGGTGACCAGCGCGCCGAGCAGCAGGCCGGCGAGCACGTCGTGCGGGTAGTGCACCCCGACGAAGACGCGGGAGAACGCGGCGAGCACGGCCAGCGGGACCGCGTACCAGGCGAGGCGGGGCGAGAGCAGGACGATCGCCGTCGCCAGCGCGCCGGCGATCGTGGAGTGGTTGCTCGGGAAGGACCAGTCGCCCACGGGCGGGCACCGCTCGGCGATGATCGCCAGGTCGGTCGGGACGCGGCAGGGGCGGTCCTGGTCCACGGCGGTCTTGAGCAACTCGCTGCCGCCGTACGCGAGGACCACGGTGACCGGCGCGGCCACGGCGAGGGCCAGGTTGCGCGGCCCGGCGCCCAGCTTGGGCAGGGCGGCCGCCACGAGGAGCAGCCCGAGCAGGACGATCGACCACTCGGTGAAGTGCGCGGCGAACCACTGGACCGGCTCGGGCGTGCCGTCGGCGAAGCTGACGACGTCGTGGTAGAGACCATCGCTGAAGGGTGGAATCGATGACAAACCAGCGTTGATCATGATTCACCCTACCAAAAGTTCATCCGCTGTTTACCTGACCTCGCGCCAGGAAACTGACCGGGCCACCGCGCTGGACGAAGGCCGGGCCGGCACCCCGACCCTGGTCGGAGCCCGGGTGTGGCCGCGCCGACCGGCCCAGCCCGGGACATCGGCCGTCCCGGCGGCACCCGGCCGGGTCTGCTTCGGTGGAGGAAGACCGTCCGACCCCGGGAGGCCCCGTGCCCAGTGATCCGAGCGCCGATCGACAGTCGAGCGGGCCCGTGCCGCCCGACGACGGCTGGCGGATCCGACGGACCGAAGCCGACCTGGACCGGCTCGGCGAGACCGAGTCGGTCTTCGCGCTGGGCAACGGCTGGGTCGGCTGGCGCGGCAACCTCGACGAGGGCGTCCCGTGCGGCATGCCGGGCAGCTACCTCAACGGCTTCCACGAGCAGCGCGAGCTGACGTACCCCGAGGACGGCTACGCCTTCCCGCAGCGCTCCGACACGGTGGTGAGCGCGCAGAACGCCGCGCTGATCCGGCTCTGGGTCGGGCCCGGCGGCGGCCCGCGTGAGCCGCTGGACGTGCGCACCGGCACGCTGCGCCAGCACGAGCGGGTGCTCGACCTGCGGGCCGGCGTCGTGCACCGGCGCACCGACTGGACCTCGCCCGGCGGGCACCGGGTCCGGATCACCAGCACCCGGCTGGTCTCCCTGCCCCGCCGGCCGATCGCCGCCGTCCGCTACGCCGTCGAGGCCGTGGACGCCCCGGTCGACGTCCGCGTCTGCTCCGACCTGCTGGCCAACGAGCGGGTGCCGGAGAACTCCGACGACCCCCGGGCCGCCTCGGTGATCCACGACCCGCTGACCGCCGAGGCCGGTCGCGCCGGTGGCCTCGACGGGGTGCTGGTGCACCGCACCGCGCGCAGCGCGCAGCGGGTCGCCGTCGCCGTGGCCCACGACCTCGCCGCCCCCGACGGGTTCACCACCGACACCGACTGCACCCCCGACCGGTTTTGGCTGGCCGTCGGCGGCCGGCTGTGCCCCGGCGAGCGGCTGGAGCTGACCAAGTTCGCCGCGTACGAGTGCGCCACCGTCGACGGAACTCCCACCGACGAGCTGGCCGACCTGGTCGCCGACGAGGCGGACGCCGCCCGCGCCGAGGGCTTCGCCGGGCTGCTCGCCGCCCAGCGGGCCGCCCTCGACGCCGCGTGGGCGACCGCCGACGGAGCCGCCGTCCCCACCCGGCCGCCGCCCCGCCCCTAGGTAAGGAAGGGCCCCTTGTTAACGCATACGGTAGAGAAGGGTCCCCTCCTCACACCGCCGGGGCGAGCTCGCTCACGCCGGGCCGGGGACGGCCTGCTGCACCCCGCCGGACATCCGCTCGACGACGTCCTCCAGCGCCTCGAAGGCGTACGCCCAGTTGTGGCACTTGAAGCTGCGCAGCCCGTCGATCGGGGTCCGGCAGTCGACGCAGTACACCCCGGGGATGGCGTCCGGGACCTCGGTGTTGACGTACCGGCGCTCGCCGAGGATCACCCGGGCGATCATCGTGGGCTCGTGCACCCCGTGCAGGGCCGACGAGACGATGTCCAGCCAGGTCATCCGCCGGCCGCACTTCGGGCAGTCCGGCTCGTCGCCGCTGACCCACAGCGGTGCGCCGATGCTGCGCGCCGGCATGCCGAGCAGCTTCTCGATCCGGCGTACGTCGTGCTCGGGGGTGACCCAGCGGTGTCGGCCGGGCAGCGAGGCCGGTGAGTCGTACACGGCGCGGAACAGGACCGGATCGACCTCGACGGTCTCCCGCTGGCGGGTCATGGCGACCTCCTCGACCTCGCGGCGTCGGCCTGGCCGACACCCGCAGCCCACCGTCGTCCGGGTGGTCGACGGACACAACCGGATCAACGACACGGCGGGTCTGCGGGCAGCCACGCGAGGTGCCAGACATTCGGGGCGCGGCTCACCGCGGGCTGCCGCGCGGCGGGCGCGGACTTTCCGTGGAGGGCGGGGTGGGCGTCCGCCGCTGAGCCGCCGGAGCCGAGCCGGCGGTCTGTTCTCGGGTGGGGCCGACGACGAGCCGGCCCCACCCGAGCCCCTACAGGTCTCTGGGGCAGGTGACGTGGTTGATGGTCGAGTAGGCGGTGCGGACGCCCCACTGGAAGTCGTCGAGACAGTTGCCGTAGATGACCATGCCGACCTCCACCGTCCTGCTGGCGTCGGAGTAGTAGATGATGGTGATGCTCTCGTTGTCCTTCGGGTACGGGAGGGCGTGGGCCGGGCTGGCCACCACCGCCGTGGTGCCGGCGACCGTCAGCAGGGTGGCCACCACGGCGTTCCGCACGAGCTTCTTCACTGGGGCGCCTCTCGATCGAGTGGGCTGGATGCGTTGATGATAGTCGCGCGTCGATCAATGGCGTAGGTGCGGCGGCGGTGGCTATCGTGCGGGCATGCCGATGACCGCGCGCCTGGTCGAGGACCTGTCCGACCGGCTCGCCGCCCTCACCTTCGTCGACCTCACCACCGAGCGGGTCACCGAACTGCTCGTCGACACGATCGCCGAGTGGGGCGCGGCGCAGGGATGGCGGGTGTACCGGCGGGCGGCCAGCGTCATGCCGCTGCCCCCGCCGATGTCCGGGCAACACTCGGTCGTGGACGTCGCCTGCGCCCGGCCGGCCGCGCCGCCGGTGGTGATCGAGGTCGACCACACCGACCGACGCCGTACGGTCGAGAAGCTGCTCGCCGAAGCCGCCGCCGGGCGGGTGCCGATCTGGGTGCGCTGGGGCTCCCGTGGCTTCGCCCCACCGCCGGAGCCGGTCCGGATGGTCACCCTCAGCGTCACCGCACGGCGCGCGGAGGCGGGCGTACGCCTGCACTCCCGCCAGCCGGCGAGGCAGCTCCCGCCGCCGGAACACCACGCCGAGCGGGTCACCGCCGGCCCGCCGGATCCCCTTTTCGACCCCGCGGGCACGAGCTGAGGCGACGGCAGCCGGCGGGCCGGCTTCGACGGCGGGGACCTGGTGTCGTTCGACGTCCGGGCAACGAGACGGGCCGGCCACGCGCCGCCGGCTGAGGCAGGCAAAGCCGCTGCGCCCCGGTCAGGCCGCTCCTCGGTTGGGCCGCGCCCCGGTCAGGCCGCGCCTCGGTCGACGAGGCTGAACGTCGTGCCGACCGGGGCGTCGCCGAGAACCTCCACGTAGATCTTCTTCTGGCTCGGGCTCCACTGCACCACCCCGTACTTCTCGCTGATGATGGAGTAGGAGATGCGCCCCTTGTCGTCCTTGCCCTCCCGCGAGATCCCGAACAGGGTGGCGTCGGTCGGCTGGCAGTCGGCGCCCACCAGCGACGCGTACCCCTCAGAATCGATCTTGACCCCGAGACACGGCCGGTGCGCGATGTCCGGGTTCAGCGATTTGATCATGTAGTCGACGCCGACCGGTTCGAGCACGAAGAGGGCGTCCCGGCCGGTGCCGTCGCCGACGTGGACCTTGCCGTCGTACGGCAGCGAGAGGTCACGGTCGATCTCCACGACGTGCAGCAGGACGCGCCGCTGGCCGGCCAGCATGGCCCGGGTGCGGTCGACCGTGGCGGGCGACGGCGACCCGCTCGGCGTACCCGATGCGGGTGCCGGCGTGGTGGAGGCCGGCCCGGTCGTCGCCGGCCCGCCGACCTCGGTCGAGCCGGTGGGGTCCGGGTCGGCGCGGCCAAACAGCTTCGGACCGAACAGGAAGGCGGGCACCAGCACCGCGACCACCGCGGCGGTCGCGCCCAGCCCGGTGAGCCAACGACGCCGTTTCGAGCCGGTGCGGCTGGCCGTGCCCGTTTCCGACGGCATCGGCCGCTGGCCCTGCTCGACGGCGGCAGCCGGCGGAATGCCCGACGCCGACCCCGCGCCCGGGGCCCGCGCGGGCGTCACGCTCCGCGGGGCGGCTCCGAGCCCGTGGTCCGCTGCGGTCAGCAACTCGTCGAGCAGCTCCCGGGCGGTGGGCCGGGCTGCGGGATCCTTCTCCAGCGCCCGGGAGACCAACTCCCGCAGCGGCCCGCCCAGGCCCGTCAGGTCCGGAGGCTGGGTGAGGATCCGCATGGCGATGGCGGTGGCGGAGTCACCCCCGAACGGGTTGCGGCCGGTCGCGGCGTGGGCGACCAGGGCGCCCCAGGCGAAGATGTCCGCCGCCGGCCCGGCCGGCTGGCCGGACGAGGTGTCCAACCGCTCCGGAGCCATGTACGAGACCGTTCCGACCATCTGGTTGGTCCGGGTGTGCTGGCTGGTCGCCTCGAACGCGCGGGCGATGCCGAAGTCGATGACCCGGATCCCGCCCGGCGCGACCAGCACGTTCGCCGGCTTCAGGTCGCGGTGGATCACCCCGGCCCCGTGGATCGCGGTGAGCGCGGTGGCCACCCCGACCGCGATGCCGTGCAGTTGCGCCGCGCCCAGCGGCCCGTGTTCCTGGAGCAACTGGGCCAGGCTGGGACCCTCGACGTACTCCACCACCAGGTACGGCGGGTCGTGGTCCGGGTCGGCGTCCAGGACCTCGGCCGTGCAGAACGGCGGGACCTGGCGGGCCCGGTTCACCTCACTGCGGAACCGGGCCCGGAACTCGTCGTCGTGCGAAAGCTCCGGGCGGACGACCTTGACCGCCACCCGCCGCCCCTGCGGCGACCGGGCGAGGAAGACGCTGCCCATGCCGCCGTCGCCGAGCCGGCCGAGCAGCTCGTACCCACCGAGTCGGGCCGGGTCGCCGGGACGCAGCCCGTCGTTCACGCCGGAGGCCCGCAGGCCGCGACCACTGCGCGAACCATGTTGCCAACCACCCGTTCTCCTCAGGCCGCTCGGACGCCGCCCGAAGCCTATCTTTCGCCCCAGGCAGCCCCGTCGATGCCGTCAGCTCGTGGACGATCCGCAGCGCTGCGGCGATGGGAAGACCGGCGGCCGGCGCGGCGTCCGCCAGCCGGCATCGGCTGCCCGGTGCGCCCGGCGACGGCGCAACCCTGGGCGTACGGCTGGCCACGGGCGACCTGGCCGGGGCGTCTGCGCCCTCGACCCGCGCTCAGGCCCGGCGGCTGCGGTTGGCCTGCTGGAAGATGTCGAGCAACTCCAGCAGCGTCCTGCGCTGCTGGTCGGTGAAGGCCGGGTCGCGCAGGATCGCCTCGCGGGCGCTCACCCGGGGTTCGCCCTCCCCGCCGCCGTAGGTGGCCGGCGGGACCGGCGTGCGACCGGCGAGTCGATGCGCCTCGGTGAGGTCGATGTCGAGGGCCTCCGCGAGGGCGTTGACGACGCGGGCGGTGGGTGGCCGCTTGCCGGCCTGGAGGCGGTCGACCGTCGTGCGGGCGACGCCGGTTCGGGCGCGCAGCTCCTCGTCCGTCCAACCGCGTGTGCCCTGCTCTGTGCGTACGCGCCACCAGAAGTCGTACGCCACACCCCTCTCGGGCCCCTGAGTCACGTGCATGTTGTAGCACGAGTGCATGATCCGGACATAGCCCCACTCAGGCGGGCCCAGTTCAGCGCTTCTCCGCGCCACCGTTTTCGTATCGCTTTGCAGCGGGAGTGTTCGTCGGGTAGCATCGTGTAACGCACGGATGCGCTGTGATTCGATGCAAGGTGGTCTCCGATGGCCGAGCTGGACACGGACCGCTTCCTGACCGTTCAAGAGGTCGCGGACGTCCTTCGGGTCTCCCGGTGGAGCGTTGGGCGCTACATCGGGGCCGGCGCGCTGGAAGCGATCAAGGGCGATGGGCCGAATGGCAGCATCCGCATCCCGCTCCGAAGTCTTCACGCCTACATCGAGGCCCACACCATCACGAGCGCGGAAGGGGGGCGCAGTGAGTCACCCCATGCTGGTGGAAGCGCCGATCCTGCGCGCTGTCCGGATGCGCATCGCGGCTGACCGCCGTCCTGACCCACGACACACTGCCGCCCCCGACCGCTATGGCCGGAGGCGGCAGTGCGCCATATCCAATCGGTGGACGGCTATCTTCTTCCCGTACGGATGTTTTCGCACTTCAGTGCGTACTTGCGAGACTGCCGCGTCGTTATTGCACCGTCCTCGTTGGATGCTGAGAATGGTGCGGGGCCGGCACGCGCCGGCCCCGCACCAGGAGCGGCTACCTCTGATCGTTGAGCTTTGCGAGTGCGGCGATCAGGCGTAGCAGGTGGGCGGTGGCCCTGGCTGCGTCAGCAGGGCCACCGTTTCCCCGGGCTTCCAGCACTACTGCTGCAAGCTCGAATGCGGTGGCCAACGCCTCCACTGCCCGGACCGTGCCGTCCCGGGGCGCTGGCTGCCTCCCGGGACGAGCGGGGCTTGTTTCGTTGGGGCCGTCAGGCACCCTTTCTTCTTCGGACACCGGTGACCCGGAGAAGGTCTACGCACTCCCCTCGCGTTCGACTCAACGCTCAGCGGGGGCGGGAGTGACGGACGTTGTGGCGGAAACGCGGGCAAGGGCGCAGCAGCGACCAGCCACCGTGACTATTGCCTCACCGTATTGCCACACGCCTTGTACGTTGACATTCAGGCCGGTTTCTGCGTTCGCTCCCTACAAACCATCTCATATTCCTCGTAGCGGACACGCTGAAGGAAATGCAGCGCCGCGCCTCTGGCTGGCTGCAATTTGCAACATGCAAACTCGTGTGACATTGCCCACGGTCGAAGGGGTGCGCAGTGGCGGCGACCTGGCATCATGCGCCCGCCGGGCGGCCGGCATCGGCCGTCCACCCCCGATCCTCGACTGCCTGCCGCAACAGGCTTCCCACCCCGCGCCTCTCCCGCGATCGATGAGAGCGCGCTGGACCTACTGGCCCGGCACTAGGCTGCAGGAGTGACGAGTGCTCCCCGGGAGGCGGAACGGCGCCTCGGTCCGATCAGCGCGCTGCTGTGCCGGCTGGTATTCCTCGCCATCTGCCTGCCCGGGCCGGTCCTGCTCGTCGCCGCCGTGACGCTGGATCCACCACGGTCGCCCACGGACTTCTGGGGCCTGCTCGCCGGCGGCGCGTTGATCACACCCATCGGTGTCGGCTTTGGTGTCTTCGGGTGGCGACTGGTCTCCCGCTCGCGGCACGACGCGCGCCGGCTGTCCGCCTTCGGTGTCCCCGCGACGGCGCAGATCCTCGCAGTGTCGAACAACCTGGGCGGAGAGGACCCCGGGCTGAAGCTCCGCCTACGGATCAGTGGGCCCGGGTTCGTCACCTTCGAAGCGGACACGGTCCGGGGCGACGATCCGGCCCTCGTGCCCGGCGCGTCGCTGGCCGCCGTTGTGGACCCTGCGGATCGCCTCTTCTCGATCACCTAGCCGTTGCGAGTGGCCCCGTGGCAAGTCGGGTACGCCGTGCCGCTGCGCCCGGCTGGTCACACCCAGGAACGTGTTCTGCTGTGGTCGACGGCGTTGGTGACCAGGGCGCTGGCAGCGGGGGTTCTGGTGGCCGCGGGTAGGCCCCGGTAGTTTCGGGGGACATTTGTCGTCTCTGTCTTCGATCGGAAAGTCGGCCCTGTGTCGCACATCGAGAAGATCACCGGTGAGTTGCGTGCGTTGTCGGCGGGCGTCGAGCGCGCGCAGGGTCTGGTGGCCGCTGCCCGTGACCAGGCGCAGGAAGTGGCGCTGCGGGCCGCGGGTGCCGGCTTCGTCGCGGTGGCAGCGGGAATGACCCGGGTCGGCAGTGCCATCACGGAGATCCAGGGCGGCCTGGGCAGCCTTGCCGCCTCGATTGGGGAGGCGACGAAGGCGACTGCGGCCGTGCCGCGCGAATCCACCTCTCAGGAGACGATCGCCGGGCTGGCCCCCGTTCAGGCCGCGGTGGACAGTGCCCGCGACGCCACGACCGGCGTCATCGCCCGGATCGGTGAGGCACAGCAGCTCGTCGCGATGATCCTGCAAGGTGGCCAGCCCGGTCCGCTGCTCCAGGCCCTGGACGGCATCAAGCAGGTCCTGGTCCTGGTGGTGCAGCGCGCCGGCATCGCCCGGCAGCATGTCGAGGCGGCGATCGCCGAGGCGCGGCAGCTCGGCTCCTCGGGAAACTGACCGGGGCTGGCGGTCCCGCTTCGACCAGCCCGGCCCCGTCCGCCGCCAGCGTCCCGGCTGGTTCGGCTGCCGGCTTCGACGGTGGCGCTTCCGCTGGGCGTGGCCCCACCCCGTGGACCAGGCAACCCACCGGTGTCCCCGGTGGATCACCGACCGGACCGCGTACGGGGATCCCGCCGCTGCAGGCCGGGACCGGGCTGCAGCGGGCTGGCGGGCTTCTAGCCTGCTGTGTGCTCGGTCTGTGAACGGATCTGCCTGAACATCTGGGCTGGGTCGTCAGCCTGGGTGAGGCCACCGAGATGGATCATGCCGAGGGCCTGCGAGGACGCCCAGGCGCAGACCGCAACGCGGAGATCCTTACTCTGGCCGCTGCCACAGCGGGCCATCCCGCCGAGCGGGCCTGAGGGGACGGACTTCACATCGCCGACCGCCGTCAGTCCGGCGAACACTGCGTCCAGCACCGCATCCGGAGCGGTGACGGTGCCGGACACTCCGCTGAGGAGGATGAACCGGTCGTCGTCCCGGTGCACCCCGAGTTCCGGCGAGTACTGCTCCTTCGCCGTCACGTAGGCGGTGCCCACCGCGCTGGTCGGTTCTCCTTTGACGAAACCCTTGAAGTAGCCCATGTTCTTCTCGGCCAGCCCGATCAGTCGTCGGTCGACCGATTCGTTCCAGGCCCCGAGCAGTTTCTCCGGCTTGTCGAGACGCATCGCAGCAACGCTGGGGCCAGGCGACGACTGGGCGGAGGCCCGCGACTCGGCGGTTCCTGCGGAGCGCGAGCATCCGGCCATGACCAGCAGCACCGCTAGAACGAGCGTGCAAACTCTCGTAGCCTGGCCGATGCCGTCCGGCGGCGGGTTCTCCGTCATGAGCGCCACTTCCCTTGCGATGGTGGGCGCAGACTATCCCGAGCCCGTCCCCACGGCGGCCCGCAGCCACGTTGCCCGAAGGGCGGACCGTACCGCCAAACCCGGGCCCTGCCTTAAGTACCTGCGGCCGATCAGCCAGGCGGAGGCTGCGTCGGGCGGCGAGGCAGTCGTAGATCCCCTGGGCGGGTGCTCGCGAGCCGTCGTGGGCGATCGTCACGTAGGACTGGAAGGCGTCTACGGCTTCCAGCACGGCTGGCCACCCTCGGCCAGGGTTGCCCGCGGGTGGACCCGACCCGGAGGAGGCATTCGGGTAATCTGTGGCTCAGCGGGCCGTTAGCTCAATGGCAGAGCTGAGGACTTTTAATCCCAAGCGTGTATCTTTTCTCTCCCCGCTACTGAGCGTACAGCTCTTCGTCCCGATTCTCGCCTTCGAATCCAGGAGGGTACTGCAAAGTATCAGCAGGTCAGGGCAGTCATTACCCATTACGTTCGCCAAGTTCGTCGTTAATGGCAGTGGAAATCCAGATTCTGGGCGTGGAATCCGTCCAGGGTCGCTGGCATCCGATCACCCACGGAACACCCACCGCCGCACAGCCACCCGCTTGAGTGCTGTACGCGCCAGTTATGTCGGGTGGTTCGCCTCACCGGCTGGCATCCCGAGCTGGCTCTCGGAGAAGTGCTTTCCCGAGCCGTCGCCAGGGTGGAGGCGGCTATCGGACAGCGTCGCGGGTGCGTGCCGCGATGCGGATGATGGTGCCTGCGGGTCCGCTGTCGACGAGGAGGTAGTCGGCCATTTGCCCGACGATCCATAGGCCCAATCCTCCAGCGTGCGACAGGGGCGGTCGTTCGGCGCGCGGAAAGTAGTGAGCAGTGTTGAAGCCCCGCCCCTGGTCGGCAACTTCGCAGATGAGGGGGCCGCCGAGGAGTAGGCGTACGCTGCCGTTGCCACCCCCGTGCCGAATCACGTTGATCATCAATTCGTTGACTGCAACGACCCAGTTCTCAAGCTCGTCGTGGTCGAGGCCGCACCGGCGACTGACCGCCTCAACCTCGTGACGGACGCGGGTCAGAGCTGTGAGGGTGAACGACGTCGAGAACAGGGGCTTCCCGACGGTGGGGGCATCCTGGCCCAACGGTGGGTTCGCCACTACTCCCCTCCGGTCGGACGCGAAGGCCGGTGACCTTACCGGTGGTGCGACGAACGATGGTTCTTGGAAGAGGGTCACCGGCCGCCAAATGCATCGATGTGACATGAAAAGGTACCCCACGCCAGCGGCGCGACACTGTTGATCTCGCTCCTGGCGTGCCATCGGCGGTGTGCCTGCGTCTAGTGCGTTGTCCATGAACGTTCACCGGGTCGGGAACACGCCGGGCGGCGTCAACCGCCGTCGCGGCGACCAGCCGAGCGATCGACGTGACAGGTGTCCCGGACGCCGACGCCATGACGATCATCGCCCGTCGGACCCGGACCGAGTCGTGCTTGCCTCGTCGCACGAGTTGTTGGAGCCTGCGGCCCTCGTCCTGCGTCAACCACCGCGCCCGTACCGGCTCGGCGAATCCACCCACCTCACTCTCAACGGCCTACATCACCGCCGCCGAGAGTGAGCCTCACCACCTCATCCGAACGCACGTCGCCCGGCGTGTCATCGACCCGGTGAACGTTCATGGACGACGCACTAGGCTTCCTGGGTGGCCGACGTCGAGCTAATGACGAACGAGGAGCGGCTGCGTCGCATCGAGGCGATCACCGACGCCGCCCTGTCGGTGCTGAACATCGCCGAGTTGCTCGACGAACTCCTGGAACGGGTCCGTGACCTGCTCAAGGTCGATACCGCCACCATCCTGCTGCTGGAAGAACACACCGACGAGCTTGTCGCGACAGCGGCCAAGGGCCTGGAGGAGGAGGTACGTCGCGGTTTCCGCGTCCGGGTCGGACGCGGTTTCGCCGGGCGGGTGGCGGCGACGCGCGCGCCGGTCACGATCTACGACGTCAAGCCCGACGACGTGGTCAACCCCATCCTGCTCGCCGCGGGCATTCGTGCCCTGCTGGGCGTGCCCATGCTGGTCAACGGCAACCTCGTCGGCGTACTCCACGTCGGCTCCCTGGCCCTGCGGCGGTTCGGTCCCGACGACGTGCAGCTGTTGCAGCTCGTCGCCGATCGTGCCGGCCTCGCGGGTCAGGCCCGGGCGCAGGTCCTCGACCGGCAGGCAGCGCTGGCCCTGCAACGCAGCCTGCTACCGGGCCGGCTACCCGACATCCCCGGCCTGGACCTGGCCGCCCGGTACATTCCCGGCCACGACCTGGGCATCGGCGGCGACTGGTACGACGTGTTCACGTTGCCCTCGGGCTGGCTGGGCGCCGTCATCGGCGACGTCTCCGGCCACGGGCTGCCATCCGCCGTCGTCATGGGCCGTATCCGCAGCGCGCTACGCGCCTACGCCCTCGGCTCCGACGATCCCGCCCAAGCGCTGACCTCCCTCGACCGCAAGATCCACCACTTCGAAGCGGGCACCCTCACCACCGCCGTCTACGCCCTCATCGCCCCCGACCGCGCCACCGTGCACCTCTCCTGCGCCGGACATCTGCCACCGCTGCTGGCCGCCCCCGGCCAACCCACCCAACTCGTCAAACTTGCGGTGGACCGGCCACTCGGTGTGGGCCGACCGGTGGCCAATCGCCGCACCACCGTCCTGGACCTACCGCCGGGTGCGGCGCTCGTCTTCTACACCGACGGACTGGTCGAACGCCGCAACGAACTGATCGACACCGGGATCGAACGGCTCGCCGACTCCGTACAGTCCGGGCCAGCCGAGACGTTGTGCGACCACATCATGGTCACCACGGCGGAGGCACACCCCAACGACGACATCGCCCTGCTGGTCATCCGCCATCGACCACCAGCGGATTAGAACGTGGTCCCGCGGCTGATCCCCAACCCCACCCGTGCCGCCCGCCGAGCGGTCAGCACCGGCTCCATCAACATCCACCGCTCATCCGACAAGGTTGACCGATACCCACACCGCTTCGCACTCACGACATGATCAACGAGCCGCCGCGCTGGTCCGCCACCAGGGCACCGGCCAGCACCTCGACGCCTGGATCGACCGTGCCCGCCGCGCCGGCTACCCCGAACTGCGCGGCTTCGCCGCCGGCCTGGCCAGTGACCGCGACGCTCGTCGCCGGCCTCACCCAGCCCTGGAGCTCAGGCCCAGTCGAGGGCCACGTCAACCGCATCAAGACGATCAAACGACAGATGTACGGCCGCGCGGTGGAAGGAGCTTATCTCTCTAGTGCTGTGACCGGGATGGTTCATCGTGATCAGAAGGCGGCTCGTGGGACGAGCGCACGCGAAACGGCTGGTATTACTAGGGCATGCAGGAAGAGACCGCACGCTCCGCGATCGACACGTTCATCTCCGCGTTCAGCGCCTCGGACGACAGCTCTGTGACTGCCCTGCTCTCCCAGGCCCTGACCTCAGACGTGGTCTTCTGGGGACCGTTGGGTCGCAGCGAAGGAATCGCGGCGGTCGAGCGGTTCGTGCTGGACATCCGGCGCCACCCGGCGGGAACCGGCACGATGGTGCGCTGCTCAGCGGTGGACATGCCTGACGAATGGGCCCGGTACCAGTGGCACTTCACCACGCCTGATGGAGGCCCCCGCCTGGCGGGAACGGACGTCGTCCATCTGCGACGGAACCTCATCGATCAGGTCATCGTGTTCGCGGGGGAGATCAAGCCGCTCGTCTCCTGAGTCATCCTTCCATCGCTGTCCTTCTCCTGAACTTGCCCCTTCGGCGTTCGGGAGCTGCGGTTCGCGGTTGGTCAGGCTGCGGTGTTGAGGGGGCCTCCGCCCCAGCGGATGCCCTTTTCGCTGCGGATGCGGGCGCGTTCCTTGCGTTGGGCGGCGAGTACGTCGGGGTGGCGGGCGTTGGTGTTGCGCCACGTTTCTCTATGAGCAGGAACGGCGGCAAGTACGCCTACACCACCACTCACCAGCGCTGGCGGGGACCGTCACGAACGGACCATGGTCGCCGCGCTCGCCGTCACCCTCTAATACGCCTTCGCCGTCCTGCTCATCCCCCTGATAACCGACCTGCATGCCAGCACCACGACGGTCCCGGAGCATTCACCGCCAGCGTCCTGACCGGCACCGTGCTGGCCGTGCCGGTCGGCCGGTGGCTTGACCGCCACGGCGGCCGTGCCCTGATGGCCACCGGCTCCGCAGCCGGCGTCGTCCTGCTACTGCTGTTCAGCCGCATCGACACGGTGTGGCAGCTCCGCGCGGTGCTGGTACTCAAGGCGGTGGGAAGTGCCGGTACAGGACGGGCGGACGCCGAGTCGTTCAGTGCGCCGGGGACGGGGCCTCGGGCGGTCGGCCGGCGGCCCGGCGCGCGTCGGCGACGGCAACGGCCAGCAGGACGATCGCGGCCACGGTGGTGGCGACCAGCGGCGTGGTGAAGGCGAGGGGCACGGCTGCGGCGGCCAGCGCGGCGATGGCGACGATCCGGCGTAGTGACAGCCGGTCGAACACCACCCGTTCCAGTCGGATGCGGCCGTAAAGGAACAGCGCGGGTCCCCCGAGGAGCACCGACAGCCAGACGGGATCGGGGCGCCCGGAGGGGTGTCGGAGCGTGATCTCGTAGCCGACGGCGACGGTGACGATGCCGATCACCATCACGACGTGAGCGATGCCGGTGGCCCAGCCGGCGGCGAGCCGGTCCCGGGCGGCGGCGACGGCTTCGGCGAGGACCTGCCCGGAGCGGTAGAAGTAGATGCGCCACATCAGCACCGTCGACAGGTACGCCACCACCAGCGCCGCCGACGTGGCCGGGGTGATCGGCTGGTCGGTGAAGGTGATCCCGGCGGCCAGGACGGTCTCGCCGAGGGCGATCAGCAGGAACTGCTGGTATCGCTCGGGCAGATGGTGGCGGCTGTCCACGGCCCACGCGCTGACCGGCGGCCGGCCCATCCGTGGTACCGGCCAGCGGAGCTGCGCGGCGACGATGTCCACGACCACCGCGACACCCCACAGGGCGGCGCGGGCCGTGTCGCTGACAAGGGCCCCGCCGATCCAGATCGGCGCCGTGGCGAGGCGCCACAGCACGGACCGGACGTAGAGGCCGCGGAGCGGGTGTTCGCGTAGCGTAGGCAGAAGGATCAGTGGGCGTACGCAGTGCAGGAGCAGGTACGGCAGCACGAACGCCCAGCCCCTCCCGATGAACGCGTGCGGTAGTGAGGAGGCCATGAGATCTTTGGTTGTTCTCACAAACCATCGATGATCAACGCGGTGGCCGTCTCCATGTCCACGCCACGTCCAGCGCCGAAGCTAAATGGCGTCGGAGTACTAAGCGATGCTCTCTTTGTATGCTGTGGCATGGTTCTTTCGGAAATAGGAGTGCCCGGCACTGTGGCCACCCACCAGCGGACGTTGGCAGATCGATCTGTGGCGAGGACTTCAAGGTCCTCCCTTGCGAGTTCGACTGATTGAACCAGGGCTATCCTTACCGACGCGGATTTGTTTCGCGCCAAGCGTCGTCGCTGTTCTGTGCTGGTGAGGGGATTCAGAGCGGCTCCGGCTCGGACCTTCGCATCAGCATCTTGAATGAGCGCGGCAAGGATATGGGGTGCCGTGGTGTTAGCGGCCATGCCAGCGCGTACAGCCGCCGACGGGTCGGAGAGCAGTTCGTTCCTGATGTCTTCTTCCACCGAGTTAGATTCGGCCAACAGTCGCCGCATGTCCTCGTCCGGTGACCTGCAGATCGCCTGGCGTGCTTGGTAGTCGGCGTTGGGATTTTCGAGGACGGCAAACCGGACGTCAAGAACTGCGTCGATCGCTAGGTTCGCGAGAATTGCCGGTGGACAGCTTGGGTTCTTTGCCACTGCCAACCGGACCTTGTTGTTGGGGTCCACGGCGAGCAGGCTAAAGACGGCGTCCGGAACGTCGTGTCGTTGGGTGATCGCGCGTCTGACTGCCGAAGAGGAATCGTGAGTCAGGAGTTCGGCATCACCCGCTCCTGCCTCGGGCCCGCCAGCGATCCTGACTCGTTCCCGAACCCCCTTTTTTGCGTGTGGACGAGGCAATTCCATCCGGTGGGGCAGCTTCCCCCTGGTCCGATCAATTGAATTGTGTCCCACGTATGGCCTCTTCATTCAACGGTGCTGCGGCGCCGGGGAATCCCGGCGCCGCAGCCATTGCTAATGAAACTGACTACCTCCAGCTGTTGTACTGTCCAGGCGGGCAGTCGTTGGCTGCCGCGGCGTCCAGCTGGCTTTGTGCGCGGCTGGGTCAGGTGGCGGCCAGTGCCTCCGTGGGTGGTAGGCGTGATGCCCGGGTGGCCGGGTAGAGGCCGGCGATTGCCCCGATGGCGATCGAGGCGGCGACGCCGCCGGCGATCGCGGTCAGCGGGAGGACGAGCGGCCAGCCTTGGTACATGGCGTAGGCGAAGACCACCGCGAGGCCGAGCGCAGCTCCGGCCAGGCCGCCCAGTGCGGACAGTGCCACGGCCTCGGTGAGGAACTGCAGGCGGATCTGCCGTCGCCGGGCGCCGAGGGCCCGGCGCAGGCCAACCTCCTGCCGGCGTTCCAGCACCGAGATGATCATCGTGTTGGCGACGCCGACCCCTCCGACGAGCAGGGACACCGCGCCGAGGCCGATCAGCAGGCTGCCGAAGGTGTTCTTGGCTGCCAGTTGCGCGGTGAGTGCGTCGGAGGGGCGGCTCACCTTGACCGCCATCGGGTCCTTGGGGTTGACCGTGCGGGGCAGCACGGCTCGTACCGCGTCCACGGCTTCGTCGACCGACCGAGTGTAGATGCGGGTTGGGTGTCCGTCGAAACTGAGGCGTCCCGTGGCGACGTCCCAGCCGACCAGCGCCGACGTGTCGAGTTCTGGTGCGAGATCGACCGGCTGCAGAATGCCGATCACGGTGAACCACTGACCGGCGATGAACACCTGCTGTCCCGCGCCGTCGACGCCGAGCAGCCGGGCGCTTGTCGAGCCGAGGACCACGGCTGGGTACTTCGCGGTGGCCGAGTTCAGCCATACCCCGCCGGCCAGCTCGGCGCCGAGGGTGCGCAGAAGGTCTTCCCGGGCTGCCACGACCCCGATGCCCTGGGTTTCGCGGGGGTCGATTTTGTCGGTGCGGCGGACCGTGGCATCGGCGACGTTGCCGGTGGCGCTGGCCGACAGGACGGGGCCGATCCGTTTGACCATGTCGATCGACTCCTCCGGCAGTCGGGCCTTGCCTTCGAGGAAGCTCTGGCCCGGCGTGACGGTCAGCAGATTGGTGCCCAGGCTGGCGATCTTGCTCAGGAGCAGGGCCTGGCTGGCCGCCCCGATGCCCACGACGGCGACCAACACGGCAATCCCGATCGCGATGCCGAGTGCGGACAGCACCGCGCGCAGCGGCCGGCCCCGCAGGCCGAGTAGCCCGACGCTGACGACGTCGGCCGCACTGAGCCGGGTCGTGCGGGGCAGCGGCGGGATGGTCGTCATGTCGCACTCTCCGCCGCGCTGTCCCCGCGGATCGCGCCGTCGAGGATTTCGACCTGGCGGTCGAACGACCGGGAGATGCCCTGGTCGTGGGTGATGACCGTGATCGTGGTGCCCTCGGCGTGCAGCTCGTGCAGCAACGCGATGACTGTCTCGCCGGAGCGGGAGTCCAGCGCGCCGGTGGGCTCGTCGGCCAGCACGATGGCAGGGCGAGCGACCAGTGCGCGGGCGATCGCCACCCGCTGCCGTTCGCCACCGGACAATTCGTGCGGGCGGTGGCTCAGCCGATGGCCGAGGCCGACCCGGTCCAGCGCCTCGGCGGCTCGGCGCAGCCGTGTCCGGCGCGGGATGCCGTGGTAGAACAGGCCGTTGGCGACGTTCTGGACCGCCGTCAGATGCGCAGTGAGGTGGAACTGCTGGAACACGAAGCCGATCCAGGCCGCCCGTACCGCCGAGAGTTGCCGGTCGTCGAGGGTGGCCACGTCGTGACCGAGGATGCGCACGGTGCCGTGGGTGGGGCGGTCGAGGGTCCCCATCAGTTGCAGCATGGTGGACTTGCCCGATCCCGAGGGCCCGACGATGGCGGTCAGCTCGTCCGGCCAGATCCGCAGCGAGGCGTCGCGGAGGGCCTGGACGCCACCCGGATAGGACTTGGTGACCCGGTCGAGCTCGATGACCGGCCGTGTGGTCGTCATGTCGCCGGAACCGTCACCTTCATGCCCTCGACCACGCCGGTGCCGGTGATCTCGACCCGGCTGTTGGCGAAGGCACCGAGCTCGACGGTGACGATGCTCTTGCTGCCGTCGTCGGAGACCTTCTGTACGCCGAAGCCGCCCTCGGCCAGCGCCAACAGTGCGTTGACCGGCACAGTCAGCACTCCTTTGTGCTCTTCACCTCGGAAATTCACCGTGACCGGCGCCCCGTCAAGGGTCCCGGTGACAGCCGGATCGTCCAGCGCGATCGTCACCAGGATGGTCGGGGTACCGCCCGCACTGTTCTGGCCGTTGCCCTTGCCGTCCGCCGCGACGATGGCGCCGACCGCGGTGATCTTGCCGGTGCCGGTCGTGCCGTCGGGGAGCCCTACGGTGACCGCCTTTTCCTTGACCGCCAGCCCCGACTTGGTGACCGGCAGGTCGACCGTTACCTGCTTGACGGTGCCCGTCGCGGTGAGGATCTCACCAGAGGCTGGCGCGCCGGTCTTGGCCTTGACCTCGGCCACCCGGATCGGGCCAGGCAGCACTACGACGTCGCCGAGCGCGACCGTGCCGGTCTGCTCCAGACCGTGGTCCTTCTGCCACTTTCTGATCACGGCTGCAGTGGCGGCGGTGAACTTGTTGTCGACGGTCAGGTTCTTGCCGTAGCCGAGGCTCCGCAGGTTCTCCTCCAGGATCTGCACGTCCGGGTCGTCGGTGACGCCAAGGCTCAGCTCGCGCCAGAACGGGGTCTTGCCGTACAGCAACAGGACCGGCCGGTTGTCCCCGTCGTACACGCGCTGCCCCCGGGTGATGGTGTCGCCGGGCTGCGGAAGCCACGTCACCATCGTGTTGCGGCCGGCGATGACGGACGCCGTGCCGGCGTAACCGAGCTGGCCGTCGACCTGCTGGGTCTCCACGAGGTCGGTCTTCGTCACCGGTACCGTCGACTCGGGTCTGTCCACCGGCGCCGGAGGGTCACCTTGGCGGCCACCAAGGAACAGGGTAGCCCCCACGCCGACAGCGACGACCGTCACGACCAGTGCCACCGAGATCCTCCGGCCGATTCGTCGCTGCGTCACTTGCTACCGTCCCTGCTCACTTTCATGCACTTGTTGAGTACCTCACGCATCTGCGGGGTGATCGTCGGTGCATTGACCGCCTGCTGGTTCGGATCGGGGTCGGGCCAGTCGATGCCGTTGTCCCGCATGCACCTGGCGAACTTCCGCTGTTGCTCCTGTTGCTCGGGGTCGTTGGGATCGATCCCGGTCGACCCTCCGTCGGCGCCCTCGTATTGCGTGCACTTCTCCCGCGCCTGCTGGATCGCGGGGCTGTCCATTGGCAGCGTGATCGCGCCGTCGGGCCCCGGGTCCTTCACGTCGACGCCATTGTCCCGCAGGCACTTCGTCCATTTCGCCAGGTCGGGACTCACCGAGGCGGTGGCCGACGCGCCCGCGGCCGCCCCATTGCCGCCGCCGCTAGCAACCCCGTTACCAACGTCGCCGGAGTCGCCGCATCCCGCCAGCGCGCAACTCGCGGCCAGCAACAAGCCGAGCCCGGCCTGGAACAGTCTCGCCCTACGCATGTTTCGCTCCTGTGCTTCGTGACCCGGCAGGTAGACGCCGGCCGTAGGGAACGTTCTACGCAGGCCGGCGTTTCGCCGGCGTTTCGCCGGAAACCGCCGACGTGCGTTATGCCGGTGAAACACCGTCAGCGCTACGGTTCGACTGGATGTCCCCACGCGTCCGCGGAGGTGATCATGCGTGTACTCGTGGTAGAGGATGAGGAGACCTTGGCCGGATACATCGCCGAGGGACTACGAGGGCAGGCCATGGCCGTCGACGTCGCCCACGACGGGACCACCGCGCTCGACAAACTCCTTACTGACAGCTACGACGTCGTTGTGCTCGACCGGGACCTGCCGGGCACGCACGGCGACGAAGTTTGCCGGCAGGTCATCGACCAGGGCGGGCGCACTCGGGTGCTGATGCTCACCGCGCTGGCAGAGGTCGACGACCGTGTTGCCGGGCTCCGCCTCGGCGCTGACGACTACCTCGGTAAACCGTTCGACTTCGACGAGCTGGTCGCGCGGCTCGATGCGCTCGGCCGGCGGTCCCGGCCGGCGGTGCCGCCCGTGCTCCGTCACGACGACATCACGCTCGACTCGGCACACAGGCGCGTCTTGCGGGACGGACGGCCCATCTTCCTGTCGAACAAGGAGTTCGGCGTGCTGGCCATGCTCATGGCCGCGAACGGCGCGATCGTCAGCGCCGAGGAGCTGCTACGGACCGTATGGGACGAGAACGCTGACCCGTTCACCAACGCCGTGCGGGTGACGATGCACCGGCTGCGGGCGAAGCTCGGCGAACCACCCGTCATCGACACCCTGCCCGGAGTCGGTTACCGGATGACCGGCCCGGCATGCTGAGCCGCCTCACGCTGCGATGGCGGCTCACCGTCCTGCAGACCGCTGTCTTCCTGGGCGCGGGCGTGGTGGTCGTCACGATGGCGTACTTGCAGAATCGCAACGTGATCGCGGTCGCGATCAAGGCGAACGACGTGCCCGGCGACACGGTGTGGGCGGCCGGACCGGCGCAGAGGACCGCCTCCACGAGAAACCTGGATGCGATCGCCGTCAGGAGGGACGAGGCGCTGAGCACGCTGCTGACCCAGTGGATCGTGGCATTGGTCGTGATGACTGCCATTGCCGGGCTGTTGGCCTGGTGGGTCACCGGGCGGGTACTCCACCGGGTCCACCTGATGACCGCACAGACACGGCGCATCTCGACGGCGAACCTGCACGAGCGAATCGCCGTACAGGGGCCGGCCGACGAGATCAAAGAGCTCTCCGACACCTTCGACGACCTGCTCAACCGACTCGAAGAAGCGTTCAGCGCCCAGGCCCGGTTCATCGCCAACGCCTCCCACGAGCTGCGAACCCCGCTCACCGTGGCCCGCACAACGCTGCAGGTCGGCCTGGCCACCAAGGACCCGGCGCGGATCAACCGCGTCCGCGAGGAGCTACTGCGCAACAACGACCGGTGCATCGCGCTCATTAACGGCCTGCTCACCCTGGCGCGCGGCGAGCATGGCCGGCGCCGGCGGGAGGCCGTCGAACTCGACGAGATCGTCCGCCAGGCAGCGGCAGAGTCGGCGGCCACCGCCGCGCCGGGTGGTCCCCGGCTGCGGATCGACGTGCCCTCCCGCTGCACTGTGTCCGGCGATCCGTTGCTGCTGGCTCAACTGGTACACAACCTTGTGGACAATGCGCTGCGCTACAACCGGCCCGGCGGGCAGGCTTTCGTCGAACTCGACACGGATGGACGCCTGACCGTCAGCAACACCGGCCCGGTGATCGCCGCCGACGAGGCGGACCGCCTGTTCGAGCCGTTCTACCGGCGCGCCGAGCGGACCGGGCGCACCGACGGAGCCGGGCTGGGACTGTCCATCGTGCGCGCCATCGCCGATGCCTGCGACGGCCATGCCACCGCCCGGCCACGCGATGGCGGTGGACTGGTCGTCGAGGTGCTGATTCCAGCTCACTCACGGGCGCCGGCAGCCAGGTGAGGACAACGCCGAGCACAGTGGCGTGAATCAGCACCGCCGCCACGGAGCCTCGGGAAGAGGCGATCAGCAGGAACCGACAGCTCGAAAAGGCCCTCTACCACGGCCCGGACGCGCTGCACCTGGCCTCCCTGTTCGGCATCGGCGAGCGCACCGCCATGTGCTCCACCGACGCTCGCGGCAGACATCCCATGTTCCTGTTTGTCAAAGATTGGGTTGGAGGCTGGTCCAGGCGGTGGCTTCGTCGTAGGAGGTGCCGGTTATGAGGCAGCCTGCGACCGGGGCAGGGGCCCGACTTCCGTGCCGGTCCGAGGGGTTCCATGCCAGCTCCCCGACGTCCGAGCACCCGAACGTGCCCATTTCGCCCTGCTCGTGCGACAGTCCGATCGGCGGGCACCTGCCACACCGACGAGGCAGGTGTGACAGGTGCCCGGCACGGGACTGACCGTGCGCGGGAGCGCCGTCCCTTGTCAGCCTCCCAGCATGGGCAACACCGCGACGGCGATCGCCCGGCTGGTGTTACTGGTGGCGTCTGTCATAACCGCATCCCAGGCGCTGTCCGGAATGGGGTCGGGCCAGACGACCTCCACGTACCCAAACGCCGAGCCGTTGTACGACCAGCAGTCGAAATAGAACGTGACGAACTGACCCTTGCGGGGCGGAGGCAGCTCCGGGTCCAAGTCGGGGGACCAGGGGGAGCCGCAGCGCACCGATGCCCAGATCTTCGACGCCACCTGAGTGTTGGCCGAGCGCAGGGTGTTCTTCAGCCCGTCGGTGGTCAGGCCGGTCCGGGACCGGGCCACCAGGGCGATCGGCGCCACGATGTTCATCGCGAAACCGAGCTGGTCCACGCTCGCCGGGTCGGTCAGGGCGGGGATCATGCTCTCGATCAACACCGCGCAGCCGGTGGCGTCCTGGGCGAACCGCTGCATGTTGTCCGGCGTCATCCGCTCGATGTCGGCGAACTCGATCACGGCATGGTTGGCGCAGGCCCGCGTCTGCGCCACCGTGATCGTCTGGATCTGCGCCAGGATCTCGCTCTTGGCCGAGTTGACCGCGCCCAGGATCTGCCGGGTCGCCTCCTCGATCGCTGCCTGGGTGTTACCGGCGTTCACCCACGAGCTGATCGCACTGATCGCTGCGGTGATCACCTGGGTCCACCCGATCGCGGCGTTCGCCGGTCGAACGCCGGCGGGCGCTACCACCACGATGGATAGCAGGGCGGCCAGCAGGACGCGCACCGGTCGGCCCCGGGACCTCGTCTTACCTCTTGTCATTCCTACTCCCTCTCGTCGGGACCATTCAGGGTCGACTGCATCGGTGACGGTGAGTGTCCGGAGCGGACGGTCTGCGTCGCGGTACCGTGATGCCGCTGGTCGGGTGCACGCTGCCGACCGCCCCGGCCGGACGGCACCGGACAGCCAGCGGCCGACTCCGCCAGCGAGCGAGCGGAAGGATGACGCCCGTGCCCGCCGAGGAGCCAGACGAGATGCTTCGTGATCTCTGCGCCGATCTGCGTCTGCTCTGGACGCAGGCGCAGGGACCGAGCCTGCGGGTGGTGAGCGCCCGGGTCGGTCTCGGTAAGAGCCAGGTGGGCGCGATCCTCAACGGCACGGTCCGCCGGCCACCGGACTGGGACGTGGTGCGTCGCCTGGTGGAGTGCTTCCACGACCACGCACGGGCACACAACCGGCTGTCCCGGCTGTCCCTGCGTACCGGCATCGAGGAGACCTGGCGACCCCGGTACGCGGTGCTGGAGTACGCCTTCCAGCGCAGGCGTACCCCGCCGGGTGGCACCGGTTCCCGCCCGCCCACGGCATCCCGCCAGTGGCCGGTGCCCCGGCAGCTCCCCCCGGTCGCCCGACACCTGGTGGGCCGGGCGGCCGAACTGGCCACCCTCGACAGGGCCGCCGCAAGCTGCGGGAAGCCGGACGGGTCGGCCTCCGTGGTCGTGATCGACGGTACCGCCGGTGTCGGCAAGACCACGGTCGCGCTGTGGTGGGCACACCGGGCCGGCGGCCGGTTCCCCGACGGTCAGCTCTACGTCGACCTGGGCGGCTTCGACACGAACGGCACCCAGGTCTCCCCCGAGAACGCCCTGCGGGGCTTCCTCATCGCGCTGGGCACCGACCCCCACCGGCTGCCGGACGACCTGTCCACGCGCGTCGCGCTCTACCGCAGCATGCTGGCCGACCGTCGGGTGCTGGTGGTGCTGGACAACGGGCGTGACCCCGGCCAAGTCCGCCCGCTATTGCCCGGCGGCCCCTCCTGCCTGGCTCTGGTGATCAGCCGCAACCAGATGACCGGCCTGGTCGTGGGCGAGGGCGCGCTGACGCTCAGGCTGGAGTTGCCGTCCTCCACCGACGCGGCGGACCTGTTCGCGTCCCGACTCGGCACCCGCCGGGCGGCAGAGGAACCCGCAGCCGTGGCGGAGATCGTCGACCGGTGCGCCCGGCTACCCCTGGCCCTGGCCATCGCCGCCGCCAGCGCAGCCGCCCGCCCCGACGAACCACTCGCCGCCCTCGCCGCGCAGTTACGGACCGGCCCCGCGGTGCTCGACAGGCTGTCCACCGGCACGGACGGCGCCGACGTCCGTACCGCCTTCTCCTGGTCCTATCGACGGCTGAGCCCGACCGCTGCGTACCTGTTCCGGACGCTGGGGCTGCACCCTGGTCCCGACTTCACGGTGGCCGCCGCCGCCAGCCTCGCGGGCGTACCCGTGCAGCAGGTCCGGCCGGCCCTCGCGGAACTAACCCGCGCGCATCTCGTCACGTCGCCCCATCCTGACCGGTACCGCACGCACGACCTGCTGCGCGCCTATGCGATGGAGCTGGCCCGGGCCACCGATCCCGAAGCGCGTCGACGGGTGGCGCAGGGTCGGCTTCTCGACCATCTGCTCCACACCGCCTACGCTGCCAGCCGGATACTGGACCCCCAGCGTCACACCATCGCCATTCCGCCGCCCGGCGAAGGGGTGACCGTGGCCGCCTTCAGCGACGAAGCCGCCGCACTGGACTGGTGTGCGGCCGAGGTAAACACCTTGGTCGCGGCGATCCACGGCGCCGCTCGGTCCGGCTTCCACGCCCGTGCCTGGCAACTGACGTGGGCGTTCGAACCGATGCTGTACCGCCAGGTGACCCGCCACCAGTGGGCCGCCCTGCAACGGGTGGCACTGGCCGCGGCACGGCGGATCGGCGACCCGCTGGCCCTGGGCTACGCCCATCGCGGACTCGGCCGCGCCTACAGCAGCATTGACAACCGCCGAATCCGAGCCCGCATCCACTTCGACCGGGCCCTGAGGAACTTCGCCGCCGCCGACCGGCCCATCGACGAGGGCTACGTACGGTTCCACCTCAGCCTGCTCTGCGAACGGAACGGCGAGTACCGGGCAGCGTTGGAGCACACCCGGCGGGCGCTGGAACTCTTCGAGCGTGCCGGTCACCGTCCCGGGCAGGCCCGCGCGTACAACGGGCTGGGCTGGCAGCATGCGTTGCTCGGCGACTACGAGGTCGCGCTCGCCTCCTGCGCCCGCGCCCTCGACCTGACGCGGGCCGTCGGAGACCGGCTGGGGCAGGCCCAGGCCTGGGACAGTATCGGCTTCGCCCACCACGGGCTCCGGCAGTACGGGGAAGCAGTCACCGCCTACCGGCGCGCGCTGGCCCTCATCCGCCGGATCGGTGAGCGGAACAACGAGGCGGAGATGCTGGTCCATCTGGGCGACACCCACCAGGCAGACGGCTCGCCGGAGGCGGCCGGACGTGCGTGGCGGCAAGCGCTCACGATCCTCGAGGAGCTTGGCGTCTCCGAAGCGGCTACCGTCCGGGCACGGCTCGACGGAACACCGCCCACGCGGCCGGCAGCGCCCCCCGACTGACGCGGCGTCTGAGGCAACGCGCACGGCGATCCCCCTCTCCCCCCTCACCGGCGCGCCTCGCCAATCGAGGACGGCCACAGTGAGGAGTGCCCTGGGGGCCCTCGCCGCATCGGCGATGGTCACCGCCATGATCGGCACGCCCGCCGTCGCCGGGAGCGCTGACCTGACACACTCACCACCGGCCCCGGGGCGACGACGCCCTGGGGGCAGCACCGAGCGCGAATAGGCGGGCGGCCTGTGGCCTTTCCCGACAGATGCGAGCGAGCCGACTGCGCCGCTGAGCGTGTCGATCGCCTCTCCGGGCAGGCGTTTCCGGTTGGAGGTGGCCGTTCGGCGGGGGCGACGAGTCCTTGGCCGGCCTCTGCGGTGAGTTGCGCGGGGGCCAGGTAGTACGGGAAGGACGGGGTGTCTCGTCGTTGGTGCTCGGTCAGCAGCCGCGTCGCCTCCTCGGAGGTTGCGCCGAGCGCCGGACGATCTGCGGTCACCAGCACGGTCAGTTACACCGGCGTCGAAGGGCGAGCCTCAGGCGAACCCGACTCGACGAAGGAGTTCGGGTAATCTGTGGCCCAGCGGGCCGTTAGCTCAATGGCAGAGCTGAGGACTTTTAATCCTTAGGTTCTGGGTTCGAGTCCCAGGCGGCCCACCGAAACGGATACCCAAACGGAGGGGGCCGGCGCGGCGAAGTCGCAGGCCATGGCCGACGCCGTGGTCCTACTGCCGTGCTGCACACCCAGGGTGGTGGACTCGTGGGTCAGTTCTGGCCGGGGCTTGCTGTGGGCAGTCCTGCTTCCTTGGCGCATTCGAGCAGTCGCCGGTCGTAGGTGACGAAGGCGATGAGTGCCGTTCCGGACTCGTTGGTCAGAAGCTGGGCGGTGGCCAGATGGATGGCGTCGAGGCTGCGCAGGGTCGGCTCATCGAACGCGGCTGCGGTTGCGCGGATCGTGCTGTCGATCTCCAGTCGAAAGAGCCGTCCGACTGCCGCCGGCACGCCGATCAAGGCTTGCGGAGCCGACCGGCGTAACGCTCTGGGCACTTCCACCTCGACGAGCGCGGAGGAGACCAGCGGCACGTCGTCGTGAGCGTTGAGCCAGGAGACCAGGTCGGCACTGCATGCCTCCTGCCGAACCAACTTGACGACGGCGGCGGAGTCGAGGTAGATCACCAGCGCTCCTCGTCCCGCATCGCGGCGAGCGTGGCGGCTACGTCCACATCCTCGTCGCCGAGCTTCGGCGGAAGCGGAACAGGACCGCCGCCGGTGGGGGCGACGGCCCGCCCCGCAGCTACCAGCCTGGCTAGCGTCGACCGGTCGTCCCCTACTGGAACAAGTCGGGCGATCGGGTGCCCGCGATCGGTGATCTCGATGGTTTCGCCGCCGCTCACCCGAGCCAGCACCTGGCTCGTGTTCTGGTTCAGCTCCCGGACACCGATGCGCTCCATGGATAAAGTGTAGAACGAGATGTTCTACCTTTCCAGCTTCTGGCGTCACCAGGGCTGTCTCGTTGCCGACCAGACGGGGTCGAAGCGGTCCAGGTCATGGCAACCGGCTGGCGGTTGGGCTGATTGGGGTCTGGATCATCGCCGAGGAGCGCAGGCGTCTCGGTCTCACCCAGCGGCAGGTGGCCGAGCTGATGGGAGTCACGCCCGGTCGGGTGAGCCAGATCGAGAACGGCGACCTGGACGCCAACGAGGTGGCGACCCTCGGCCGGTACGCACGAGCGCTCGGCGCCCGGATGCGGATCATCTTCGACTACGGCAGCGACCTCCGTCAGATCGCCTGATCCCCGCGAGCCTCAGCCGACATCACGCACGGGCGAGGCGAATCGTATGGGTCGGCAAGTCGAGGTCATCGAGCATTGCCCGACGCCCGTCAGCTGGGCAAACCTAGGGGCAGCGGGTCGCCGGCGATCGTGGCGGCGCGGTTCGCATGGTGCTGCCCCCGGCCCACCGCTTGAACTGAAGAAATACACCAACTTGCCCAACTGCCGCTGCTTGTGTGGATATCGTCGGATTTCCTGCCTCGACCTGTGAGTGCTTGCCGCCACCCCGGTCAGGAATGGCCGCAGAGTGGCGCGGCCAGTTGCCGGTGGTCCGGAGCCTGTCCGGCAGCACCTCGGACACCTACCTGGCGGGCGGCGGGCAGCTTCGCCGGCGTCCGGGCCGAGTGCGGCGACGGGCGCAGGGGAGAGCCGTGGGCTGGCTGTGGACCTTCACCGTCCACCGCCTGGTGATGCGTTCCGTCGTCGGGCGCGGAAGGGCCGGGTGCCGCAGGCGCAGCTGATGCCGGGCACCGGGACCGGAGGGAACCGGCGTCACTGTTCGTCGATGTCGTAGCCGGCGGCCACGTCGGCACACTCGATGGAACTCACCTGGTCGGCTCGCAGGCGCAGGTACGCCCGCGCGCCCTGGTCGCCCCGCGCGGTCGCGGCTGCCTCCGCCCAGTGGTCGCGGCCCAGCAGAACAGGGTGGCCCGGCTCGCCGTCGTAGCAGGCGCGGGCCAGGCAGCTTGGGTGGGCGTGGGCCCGCAGCCGGGCCACCGCCGCCGCGGTGACTCCGGGCATGTCCACCAAGTGCACGCACACGGCCGAGATTCCGGGCAGGCCGGCGGCCGTGTTGATGCCGAGCCGTAACGACGAGGCCATCCCCCCGGCCCAGTACGGATTGTCTACGACGTGGACGCCTGCCAGGTCGACGGCCGACCGGGCCTGGCGGGCTCCGGCGCCGAGGACCGCGATGAGCGGGTCGCACCCGCCGTCCCGGAGCGCGCGGAGCGCCTGCCCGAGGAACACGGGTGCCTTGGGACCGCCGTAGCGACGCCCCGCCCCGGCGGCCAGGACCAGTCCGGCGACGCGGTTCGCCGTGCTGTCAGGCTTCACCCCGGTCCATCGGACGTTCGTTGCCCGTTCGGGCGGATGAGGCTGCGGGAACGGGTTGTCTGGCCGGCCGGCGCAGGGCCGTCCGGTGATCGCACGTCAACCATGGGCCGTCGTCGCCGCGTGGACGCCGATGGGAAGCTGCGAGTCGCGCAACCGGCCTCCGGCCCGGCCATGTCCCGCCGCGACGACCTCGGCGAGGATGGACAGGGCCGCTTCGGCGATCGACGTGCCGCCCAGGTCCAGTCCGGCGGGACCGGCCAGCCGGTCCAGGCCGGGTGTGCCGGCGAGGCGTCGCAGGCGCTGGGCGTGGGTGGCCCGGCTGCCGAGCGCCGCAACGTGTCCCGCGCCGCCGGCCAGCGCTGCGCGGATCGCCCGGTCGTCGATACGGGGGTCGTGGCTCAACGTGACCACGGCGTCGCCGGGCCCGGGCGGGTGGCGGGTCAGCCATTCGTCCGGCCAGGCGCGCACCACCCGGGCGCTGGCCGGCAGCGCCCCGGATCCGACGTGGTCGGGGCGTGGGTCTATGACGGACACCGCCAGGTCCAGTGACTCCGCCAGTGTGGCCACCACCGCGGCCAGGTCGGTCGCTCCGGCGAGCACCAGCCGCCGTCGGCGCGGCATTTCCTCGACGTACGCGGGGTGGCCGCCGGGGAGCTGGTCCGTGGTCGGGGCCACCGACCACTGGTACGGCGGTTGCAGTCCGACGCCCACCGCGACGGGTCTGTCCCGCCGCAACGCCACGGTGATCGCGTCGTGTACCGATGGCGGTGGTGCGGGCAGGACCAGCACCTCCATGCTGGCGGAGCAGGCGGGCGCGTCCTCCCACGGCAGCAGGAACTCGCCCGGTGTCACCGACAGCACGTGCGCCGCCGCTCCGGCGAGGACGGCACGGGCGGCTTCCACGACGACGGCCTCCACGCAACCCCCGGACACCGAGCCGCGCCACGTGCCGTCCGCCGCGACGGCCATCGTCGATCCGAGTGGCCGCGATCCCGGGCCGTCCCGTGCGACCAGCCGGGCGAGGGCGACGGGGCGTCCGACCCGGCGATGGGCGTCGACGAACGACCAGACCTCACGCAGCATCGGTTGCGCCGGGGTCGGCGGGCTCCAGCACCCGGTCGAGGCGGATCGGGAGGATCCGCTGACGGATGCCCGTGGCGTGCCATACGGCGTTGGCGATCGCCGCCGCGGTGCCGGCCGTGCCGATCTCGCCGAGGCCGTTGAACCCCGACGGGTCCTGCGGCTCGTAGTCGGGTACGAAGTCGGCCTCGACGTCGGGCACGTCGGCGTGGGCGGCGAAGTGGTAGCCGGCGAAGTCGCCGTTGGCCTGTCTGCCGGTGCGGGGGTCGCGCACGCTCTCCTCGTGCAGGGCCATGGAGAGCCCCATGATCATTCCGCCGATCACCTGGCTGCGGGCCAGCAGCGGGTTGATCACCCGGCCCACGGCGAACATGCCGAGCAGGCGGCGCACGCGTACCTCGCCGGTCGCCGGGTCGACGGCCACCTCCGCGAAGACGGCGCTGAAGGTCTGCCGTTCCCGGCCGGGTTGGTAGTCGATCATCGTGGTGGTGTCCACCGTCGCGGTCACCGGCCGGGCCGGGTCGCCCATGCTCTTCCGCAGTTTCCTGGCGGCCTCGGTGATGGCGAAGGACCAGGACGTCGTGCCACGGGAGCCGCCCGCGCCCCACGCCATGCCGAGGTCGCTGTCGCCGATCCGGATGCGGATCCGTTCCGTGCCGACCCCGAGCGCGTCGGCGGCGACCGCCGTCAGCGCGGTGCGGGCGCCCGTGCCGATGTCACTCGCGCCGATCGACACCGTGAACGTCCCGTCCGCCTCGGCCGTGATCGAGGCCGTCGACGGGAACACCCCGGCACTGAAGGAGGTGGCGGCCATGCCGGTGCCGATCAGCAGCGGACCCTCGTGCCGGACGCGGGGACGCCGGTCGCGCGTGGCCCAGCCGAACCGGCGCGCGCCCTCCCGCAGGCAGGAGACCAGGCGGCGGCTGCTGAAGGGCAACCCCGACACGGGCCCGACCACGGGCTGGTTGCGGAGGCGCAACTCCAGCGGGTCAAGGTCGAGCCGCTCCGCCACCTCGTCGATCGCCGACTCCAGGGCGAACGAGCCGGGCGTCGCGCCCGGCCCACGCATCGAGGCCGGCGGCAGGATGTCGAGGGGCACGGCGGTGAGCTGCGTGCGGATCGCCGGCGCCGCGTACAGGATCTTGGCCTGCTCGGTGCACGCCTCGATGTACTCGGCGAGCGGTGAGAGGGCGTACGCCGGCCGGTGGTGGATGGCACGCAGAAGGCCGTCGGCGTCGGCGCCGATGCGCACCAGCTGGTCCGTCGGGGGCCGCGACGCGGTCGCCTCGAAGACCTGCGCCCGGGTCATGACGACCCGCACCGGGCGTCCGAACCGCTCACTGGCCATCGACCCGAGGATCACCTGCGGGCCGCAGGCGCCCTTGCCGCCGAAGCCGCCCCCGACATGCTCGGCGCGGATGTGCACGCGCTCCCGGTCGATGGACCACAGCGCGGCCAGAACCTCGGACACGCTGAACGCGCCCTGGTTGGAGTCCACGGCGTACACGTGGCCCCCGTCCCACCACACGGTCGCGGCATGCGGCTCCAGTGCGCTGTGGCTCTCCTCCGGAGTGCGGTAACGCTCGTCGACCACGACCGCGGACGCCGACAGTTCCGCGTCCACGTCGCCGGTGTCCGCCTCCGGGCCGAAGGCGGTCGATGCCGGCCGCGCGGCCGGGTGCTCCAGGCTGAAGTCCAGGTCGTGCGGATCGACGTCATACGTCACCCGCAGCGCCGCCGCTGCCGCCCTGGCCTGCTCGGGCGTTTCCGCCACCGCCAGCGCGACCGGCCGGCCTGCGTAGGGGATCACGTCGTCCTGGAGCAGCTGCATGCTGCCGTCCGGCCCGAAGTAGTTGCCGGCCCGGGGATCGAGCCGGGGCGCGTTGCGGTGGTCGAGCACCCCCAGCACACCCGGCATGCCGAGCGCGGCCGAGGCGTCGATGTCGCGGATCCGGCCCCGGGAGATGGTGGCGGTCACCATCCAGCCGTGGGCCAGGTCCGGCATCGGCACGTCCGCGGCGTAGCGGGCGGTGCCGGTGACCTTGAGCGGGCCCTCGATCCGGGGGCGTGGGTTGCCGATGGCACCGGGATTGAGGTCTGCGCTCATCGGGTCCTCTCCGTTCCGGCTAGCCCACCGAGCACGGCCTCGACGAGGTTCCGCGCCAGGGCCACCTTGTATCCGTTGTCGCGCAGGGGCTTCGCGGCGCTCAGTTCCGCCTCGGCGGCGGCGCGGAACAGCTCGGCGGTGGGCCGGGCGTCGCGGAGCACGGCCTCGGCGGAGCGGGCCCGCCAGGGATGCGACGCCACGCCGCCGAGGGCGATGCGCACGTCGCGTACCACGCTGTCGCGGATGTCGAGCGCGGCGGCGACGGATACCGTCGCGAAGGCGTACGACGCGCGCTCGCGGATCTTGCGGTAGCGCGACCGGGGGCTCCGCGCGGACCCAGGCAGGACGACGGCGGTGATCAGCGCGCCGGGTGGCAGCGCGGTCTCCCGGTCCGGACGGTCACCGACCGGCAGGTAGAACTGCGCCAACGGGATCTCATTGGGGCCGTCGAGCGTCTCGTAGCGCACGACCGCGTCGAACGCGGCGAGCGCCACCGCCAGGTCCGAGGGATGGGTGGCCACGCAGTGCGCGGAGTGGCCGAGGACCGCGTGGTTGTGGTGGACTCCCGCGATCGCGGCACATCCACTGCCGGGGACCCGCTTGTTGCAGGGCGAGGAGAGGTCGGTGAAGTAGCCGCAGCGGGTCCGCTGCAACAGGTTGCCGCCCACCGTGGCCATGTTTCGCAGTTGGCCGGATGCGCCCGCCAGCACGGCCTGGGCCAGCGCCGGGAACCGGCGGCGCACCTCGGGGTGCGCGGCCACGTCGCTGTTCGTGGTGGTCGCACCGATGACCAGGCCGCCGTCCGGCGCGTCGTGGACACCGTCGAGGGGAAGCTGCCGTACGTCCACCAGCCGGGTCGGTTCCTCGACCCCGCACTTCATCAGGTCGACGAGGTTGGTGCCGCCGCCCAGATACCGGGCGCCGGCATTCCCGGTGACCGCCGTGAGCGCCTCGTGAACCTGCGTGGCGTGCTGATAGGCGAACTCCTTCACCCCGCCACCCCCTGCCGGGCGGCGGTCTCGATCACCGCGCGCACGATCGACGGGTACGCCCCGCAGCGACACAGGTTGCCGCTCATCCGCTCGCGTACCTCGGCCTCGTCCAGTTCCGGCACGGCGTCCGGTGAGTCGTCGGCGGTGACGGCGCTCGGCCAGCCAGCCGCGTGTTCGGCGAGCATCCCGACCGCCGAGCAGAGCTGCCCCGGGGTGCAGAAACCGCACTGGAATCCGTCCAGGCGCACGAACGCCTCCTGGATCGGCTGCAGCCTGCCCTCGACGGCCAGCCCCTCGACGGTGGTGATCGCGGCAGCATCGGCGGCGACCGCGAGGACCAGACAGGAGACCACCCGCCGGCCGTCGCGCAGCACCGTGCAGGCGCCGCACTGCCCGTGGTCGCATCCCTTCTTCGGCCCGGTGACGCCCAGGTCCTCCCGCAACACGTCGAGCAGCGTTCGACGGTTGTCCACCGACAGTCGGTGGGTCACGTCGTTCACCAGCAGGGAAATGGTGCTGTGTGTCTGATCGGTCATCGTCGTCACCTCCCGCTCATTGATCGGGTATCGCGTTTTTCGAACGAAGTGTTCAGGTAATCAGTTCTCGGGTGCGACATCCATCTCGATCCTCGCGATTCCTTGCTCGATCCTCTCCGATTCCGGTCCGCCGACGATCGTCGCCACTTCGACCGACGGCATCGGCGGACGCGAATTCCGCCGGTGCTGGCGGGTCTCGACGAGGATCAGGACGATCAGGGCGGCGACCAGGCCGGCCAGGCCGACCACCGGCGCGAGGGTGGCGGCCACCGGACCGGCGGCGACGAGCACGCCGACGGTCACCAGGCGCGGCAGGCTCGTCGCACGGTGCACGAGCCACGCGAACAGCAGGTGCCCGGCGAGGTAGAGCGCCGAACCGCCGAAAAGGGACAGCGCGTAGAAGGCTCCCAACGGCCCTGTCTCGTCGGCGTGGGCCACCACACCCTCCACGCCGAGCGCGGTGAGCACGATCCCGGCGACCAGGGGAAAGTGACCGTAGGTGTACGCGTCGACGGCCAGGCTGACCCGGGCGACGCCGTGCGCCTCGACGAGGCGACGCCGGGCCGCGGGCGCCACCACGTCGAAGTACAGCCACCAGAGGCAGACGGCGGTGCCGACGCCGAGGACGGCGGCGATCAGCAGCGGCACCCCGATGGGCTGGCCGGCGGCACCCACTCCGATCGCGACGGTCGACTCGCCGAGGGCCAGGATGACGAACAGGCCGTGCCGTTCGGTGAGGTGCGCCGGGCTGTGCAGCCGCCATCCGCCGCGCCTGGCCGTGAGGTAGATGCCGGCCCAGTCCACCAGCAACGCGACGGTGAACAGCAGCACCTGGGCCCAGCCGCCCAGCAGCGCCCCGCAGAGGAGCAACACCGCGCCGGCCAGCAGGGGCGGCCAGGTGAGCGCGATCTGTTGCCGCAGCCCGGCGTCGCCGGTCGCGGCCACCGCGTAGACCGCGAGGTGCACCCACCGGACGAGCAGGTAGGCGCAGACCAGGACGACGGGGCCGGGCAGGCCGCCGGGGGCGTCCCGCCACGCCTCGGGAATGGCCAGGGCGACCACGAACATCGCCGCCATCGCGCCGACCATTCCCGCCCGCAGCAGGCCCTCGTCGGCCCGGGAGTGGTTGCCCAGCCAGGTGTAGCCGGACCACGTTCCCCACAGCAGGGCGAGGATCAGCAGACCCCGCAGGACACCGTACGGGCTGTGCTCGTGGGCCAGGTAGGCGGTGATCTGGGTCGTCGCGAAGACGTACACGAGGTCGAAGAACAGCTCGAACGGCGTCGCGCGATGGTCCTGGCCGACCGGACGCACGGCTGGATCGGAACCCTGCCGCTTCCCCATGGCCGATCCTCCTCTCGGGTTCCGTCTCTCAGCGGGCCAGGGACAGCAGCGTGCGCGGTCGCGCGGTGACCCGGGGCCGCCGGCAGAAGTACACGAACGCCGGCGGCATGTTGGCCCACACGGTGCGGCCGGTCACGACCTCCTCGAACCGGTCTCCCAGCGCCTGCCGCAGTCGCCGGGCGGGCGGGGCCCAGCGGGCGAGCGTGTAGCCGAACGTGGTGAACGCCCCGTCCGGGGTGAGCGCGTCGGTGACCGCGTGCAGCAGCTCGTCCTGCTGGCCCCCGGCGAACGCCGCCCACGGCAGCCCGCTCACGATCACGTCCGCCCGGCGGTGTCCCCGCCGTGCCAGCACCGCGCCGAGGTCGCGGGCGTCGGCCACGGCGGTGTCGACCCCGGGGTACCGGGCGGCCAGCAGGCCCGCGAAGCGCTCGTTGACCTCGACCGCGAGGTGGTGACCCCGGCCGGCGAGCCGGCGCTGGATGGCGGCCGTGAACGCTCCGGTGCCGGGGCCGAGCTCGACCACCAGCGGCTCGCCGACGCCGGGCACGGGCGCGGTGACGAGGTCGGCCAGCGGCGCGCCGCTGGGGGCGACCGCGGCGACGGTGAACGGGTCACGCAGGAACTCGCGCAGGAACTCCGCCCGGTGGTTGCCGCTCATCGCCCGGCCCGCTGCCCGGCGGGCTGCGACCGGTCCGGCTCGGCGGCCGGGGTCAGGACCCGGGCGAGCCAGTCGGCGCGGGCGCGGCGGGCCTGCGCCGAGATCCGCGCCTGCGGGTACAGGGCGTCGAACCCGTGGAAGCCGCCGGCCCAGATGTGCAGCTCGGCCTGGCCGCCGGCGGCCCAGAGGCGGGTGGCGTAGGCGACGGCCTCGTCGCGGAACACCTCGGCGGTGCCGGCGTCGACGTAGGCGTCCGGCAGGCCGGACAGGTCGTCGGCCGTCGCGGGGGAGACGTGACCGGGCACGGCGTCGTCGGCCAGGTCGCCGAGCACCGACCGCCAGCCGAACTCGTTCATCTCGCGCGTCCACACTCCGGGCTCGCCCGCGTGCTGCCGACTGGAGATGGTGTCGTTGTGGTGGTCGAGCATGGGGCAGATCAGCACCTGGGCGGCGAGGCTCGGGCCGCCGCGGTCGCGGGCGAGCAGCGCGACCCCGGCGGTGAGGCCGCCGCCGGCGCTGACCCCGGCGACGATGATCCGGTCCGGGTCGATGCCCAGCTCGTCGGCGTGATCGGCCACCCACAGCAGCCCGTGATAGCAGTCGTCGATCAGGCTGGTGCCGGTGGCCTCGGGCGCCAGCCGGTAGTCCACGGAGACCACGACGACGCCGAACAGGTCGAGCCATTCCAGGGGGATGTCGATCTGGGAGAAGCGGTCGCCCATCACCATGCCGCCGCCGTGCATCCAGTAGACGCACGGGGCCGGGGCGGTGCGGTCCGGGTCGGCGGGGCTGAAGACGGACAGCGGGATGTCCGTGCCATCGGGGCCGGCGATGCTGACCTCGCGTCGGTCGATCGCCCGGCCGTCGAGCAGCGGCTCCACGGGCATCGACGAGAACTGCCGGACCTGCGGAAGCACCTCGCGGTTGAGTTCGGGCACGAGCGGCATGTCGGCGAGGAGGACGCGTAGCTCGGGGTCGAAGGGGGGACGTGTCAGTGCCATGAGGGGCTTCCTGTCGTGTGCGAAGTGGACCGACGGGCGGGCGGACGGGCGGGCGGGTCTCAGATGGCGGCCTTGCCGCCGACCGGCACCTCGTCGAGGTACGCCGGCTCGCCGGCGATCAGCGGCTGGAGCTGTGCCACCAGGGCCTGCGCCTCCTCGGTGGCGAAGAAGCTGTGGTGCGCCTCCTCGGTCGTCCAGCCCTCGGTGACGTGGACGACGTCGGAGTCGGCGGCGGACCGGCCGATCAGGAAGACGACGCAGTCGTCGTTCGCCAGCGAAGGCGAGGCGAGCAGGAAGTCGACCAGCTCGTCGCCCTTGCCGGGGCGGGCGGTCATGGTGGCGTGGAAGCCGTAGCTGACGGTCATCGGGCATTCTCCTCGGCGGCTGCCGCCGGATACCGGCGGCGACGGTGTTGCCTGGCTGGGCTCCACTTTCGGGGCCGCCCGGCCGACCTTCATCAGTCATCCGACTTCCGAGATCCGGGCCGCCGACGGCCGGTGACCTAGCCGGTCGTGCCGGAACCGGGCAGGCCAGCAGCCGGGCGGGCCGGTGACGTGAGCGGGGCTGCCGGCCCGCGCCACGGCCTGATGCCCTGGTCCGGGCTCCCAGGGGACCGTCCGACGTCGGCGCCTCGGCCCCGCGGTTAGGTCATTCGACAGATGCGTGGGCCGGGAGCCGCGCCGCACCATCGACGGCGTGACGCCATCAGGACGGGAACACCCCGCATCGCCGCCCACCGTGCTGCGCATGCGCGAGGTCCGCGACCGGGCCCTGTTCGACCTCGACGACGGGCCGGTCACGCCGTCGAACCGGGTCGACCTGACGGCGGCCACGCGCCTGCTCAACGTGCTGCTGGCGAGCCTGGTCGTGTCGTCGTTGCAGTACGAGCAGCACGCGCTGGTCGTCCGCGCCCCGTCGGCCCGGCCGCTCGCGGAGCTCCTGTTCGCCGTGGCCGACCGCGACCGTGGTGACGCCCGGCTGGTCGCGACCCGCATCCGGCAACTCGGGTGCGTCGGCGACTACGACCCACAGCACCTGAGCGCCCGGTCCCGGGTCTCCTTCCGGGCGTTCCCCGACGGTGACGTGGTCGGCATCGTGACGCAGAACCTCGTCGGGGCGCGGATTCTCGTCCAGACGTTGCAGGAGGCGGTGCGCTGGATCGGCGACGACGACCCCACCACGCGGCGGCTCCTGGAGCGGCTGCTGGAGGCGAAGGAGGCGCAGGCCGACGAGCTCAGCGCGCAGGCTGCTCAGCAGCAGGCGGCGACAGAGCGTCCCGGAGCGCGGCCCGGGACGTGACGCCCAGCTTGGGAAAGATCCGGTACAGGTGAGCGCCGACGGTCCGGTGGGACAGGTACAGGCGCTCGGCGATCTGCTTGTTGGTCATGCCGCTCGCCGCCAGCTCCGCGATCTGGAGTTCCTGCGCGGTCAGCGCGCTCAGGTCGCCCCGCTGCCGTGGGGCCGGTCGGTAGCCGCAGGCGCGCAGTTCCCCCTCCACCCGGTCGAGCCAGGGCTCGGCCGCCATGGCGGCGAATCCGTCCCGCGCGGCGAGCAGGTGCCGCCGGGCCTCCACCGACGACCGGGTCCGCCGCAGCCGCTCCCCGAGGGCCAACCGCACCCGGGACCCGTCGAACAGCCACCGTCCCGTCGCGGCGTCGGCCAGCAGTGCCTCCAGGCGGGTCACCGACTCGTCGTCGTCGAGGACGAGGGCCTCCGCGCCGGCCTGGAGCAGGGCCATCCGGGGCGACAACCCACCCACGTCCGCGTCCCGCATCGCCTGGACGTGCGCCCGGGCCTCGGTCACGCGCCCGATGCGTACGGCTGCCTCGACCAGGTCGAACATGACCCAGGTGCAGTGCGGCACGTGGGAGGCGAGCACGCCGGGCGGGCTCATGGCGGCGGCGTGCCCGAAGGCGGCGTCGTAGTCCCCCTCCCCCATGGCGGCGAGCGTCCGGGGGTGCTGCGCAAACAGCGCGGCGGCGGCGACACCCCGGGGCAGCGCCCAGTGGGTGATCTCGTCGGCGAGCGCGTACGCCTCGGCGAACCGCCCCCGGCCGGCGGCCAGGATCGCCCGGTTGTACCGGAAGTACCAGGCGAAGAACGAGAAGCCGCTGGTGTCGCAGGTCCGCTGGCCCTCGGTGGCGAGTTCCTCGGCCTCGTCCCACCGGCCCATCAGGAAGTCGTCGAGGCACAGGTGCATCAGGGCCCCGAGGTGCCGGCGGGGGGCCCCGCCGTTGCGCCCGTGCTGGACCAGCCGCCAGGACGCCTCCCGCGAGTCGCCGAGACGGTCGAGATACACCGAGGCCGTGCCGATCCGCATGATGCGGGCGGGGTCGGCGTCCTCGGTCAGCGTCCGGAGCACCGCGTCGATCTGCCCCCGCGCCGCCTTTCCGGTGCGTACCGGGTCGGCGAAGCTGTCGCTCGCCAGCGCGAGCACGTCCGGCGGCCGGGGCTGGATCCGGCGCAGCACCGCGAAGAACGGTTCCCAGTACTCCGGGGTGCTGCCGTACCAGCACAGCAGCAGCAGGGTGTGCATGGCCTCGACGAGCGCGGGGTCGTCGGCCCGGTAGCCGTGGTCGCCGGTCTCGATGGCGCCCGCCAGCAGCCGGTGGGCGGTGTTCACGTCGCCGTCCCCGTTGATCATGAGAAAGGCGGTCGCGTTGGCGGCGTGCAGCGAACCGGCCGAGTCGGGAGCCGCCCGGCGGGCGTCGGTCAGCAGGATCTTCGCGTCGTCGATGGTGCCGCTGGCCTCCGCGCCGATGTACGCGGCCTCGGCGAGCCGTCGTCCCCGGCCGGCGCTCGTGGTGCTCAGCTCGGCGGCGCGGACCAGGGCCGCCACCGCCGCGAACCCGTCCCCGCGGCGCATCACCCGGTGCGCCGCCTCCTCCAGAAGCTCCGCCACCGCCTCGTCCGGGCCGACGGCGGCCGCCGCGAGGTGCCAGGCGCGGCGCTCCTCGTCGTCGACCAGGGCTCCGGCGAGTGCGACGTGCGCGGTGCGGCGCTCCTCGTGGGTGGACATGGCCACGATCGCCGACCGGATCAGCGGATGCCGGAACGCGATCCGCGCCGTGGCGTCGTCCACCCGGACGAGCTGCGCCCGCTCGGCGGGGGCCAGGTCGGCCAGGCTGGACTGGTCGGGCAGCGCGGCGCGGAGCACCCGGACGTCGCCGGTGCCCTCGAAGGTGGCGAGCAGCAGCACCCGCCGGGTCGCCTCGGGCAGCCCGGTCAGTCGGGCCGCGAAGATCGCCTGAAGGCGGTCGCTGAGGTGGACCACCTCGGGATGCGTCTCCGTGCGCCGCACGGAACCCAGCAGCGCGGCGGGCAACTCCATCAGCGCGAGGGGGTTGCCCTGGGCGAGGTCGAGCAGGCGTCGGCGTACCCGCGCCGGCAACTGCGGGTGGCGGACGTCGACCAGCCGCCCCGCCGCCTCGTCGTCGAGCGGCCCGACGACGTGCTCGGACAGCCCCCGCAGGTCGAGGAAGCTCACCGATCCCGTCCTGGTCGACGCCAGCAGCCCGGCCCGGACACCCGCCAGCCGCCGGGCGACGAAGCCGAGGACGACGGCGCTCGCCCGGTCGAGCCAGTGCACGTCGTCGACCACCAGCACGACCGGCCCGTCGGCCGTGAGCTCGGTGACGAGCAGCAGGGCGGCGTTGCAGACCAGGAGGACGTCCGGGGGCGTGCCCACGCCGAAGCCGAGCGCCACCGACAGCGCCTCACGCGGACCGGGCGGGAGCCGGTCGAGGCCCGCGTACGCGGGCAGCAGCAGCTGGTGCAGGCCGGAGTAGCTGACGTCGGCCTCGAACTCCGACCCGGACGCCCGCAGCACGCGCATCCCGCCGGTGAGGGCGAACTCCGTCGCGGCGGTCATCAGGGCGGACTTGCCGACCCCCGGCTCGCCGCAGATCAGCCGCGCGCCGCCGCCCTGGCGCACCCCGTCGAGGAACTCGGCGAGCTGTGCCAGGTCGTCGTGGCGTCCGAACAGTTCGCTACCGGCCACCCGTACCTCACGCGCCCGTCGTTGTCCGTCGGCCCCCGGCCGACCTCGGCCCTCTGTCCGGGGAGGCTACCGGGGGATTTCGCCGCCCGGCCGTCCGTTCGGCAGGCGGGCAGGATCGGGCAAGAGAACGCGAGTTCCGGTCAATTGTCGCGGGACGTGGCCCGCGTGGCGGTCCGGGCGTGCAGGCGGGCCGCGTCCTGGCGGGGCGGGCCACCGAACTGCCGGCGGTATTCGCGGCTGAACTGGGCGGGGCTCTCGTAGCCGACACGGCGGCTGACCCCGGCGATGTCGCCGGGGTTGGCGGCGAGCAGCAGCCGGGCGCGTTGCAGGCGGATCTGCTTCTGATACTGGATCGGGCTCATCGAGGTGACGGCCTGGAAGTTGCGGTGGAACGCGGAGACGCTCATTCCCGCCTGCTGCGCCACGTCCTCGACCCGGAAGGGCTGCGCATAGTTGTCGCGGATCCACTGGACGGCCCGGGCGATGTGGCTGAGGCTGCTGTCGGGCAGGCCGAACTGGCGCAGGACGCCGCCCTGCTCGCCGGTGAGCAGCCGCCAGATGATCTCCCGCTTGATCAGCGGCGCGATCATGGGAATGTCGCGGGGCTGGTCGAGCAGGCGCAGCAGCCGGACGGCGGCGTCGAGCAGCTCGACGGGGGCCCGGCTGACGGCCAGGCCCCTCGGTGCGTCGGGGGCGGGAGCCGGCAGGTCCGCCGGGTCGGCCTGGAGCAGCACCTCGGCGACGGCGGCCGGGTGCAGGGTCAGGCCGAAGCCGAGCGCCGGCTCCTCCGGGCTGGCCCGGGCGAAGTGCGCGGTCACCGGCAGGTCGACCGAGGCCACGAGATAGTCGCCGGCCTGGTACTCGTACAACCGGTCGCCGAGCGCGAACCGCTTCGTACCCTGGGCGACGAGGGCCAGCACCTTGCCGTAGGTGGTCGGCGTCGGCGGGTTGGGCCGGTCGGCGCGGAAGATGCGGACGTCGGCGATGCCGGTGCCCAGGTCGGGTCGGGCATGCCGGGCCAGCAGAACACGCAACTCGTCGAGCGGCATACCCACCATTCAAGCACCGCGACCGTGCCGGCCCCGGCCGCGTCTGCCCGGCATCGCGGCCGGGGCCCGGCGGGATAGATCGCGCCGGGCGGGGAACCGGGGGACATGCGGATCAGCAGCGCGCCGGCGGTGGCGGCGTCGAGCGAGGAAACCGGCCCCGACGGGGTACGCCGGCCCGGCGGCGAGGTGCACGCCTGGCTGCCCGGGCAGAACCAGACCCTGTGCGGGCTGCCCCTGAGCCGGACCAGGCTGCGCCGCTTCCCGCACGTCCGTTTCGACTACTCCTCGACCGACGTGCTCACCGCGGCCGACGCCGTGGGCCGCGTCTGCCCGCGCTGCCTGGCCGCCGCCGGCGGCAGCCGGGACCGCCGGCAGCGGCAGAGCTGGGTACGCACCTCCCCCCGCCCCTGACGCCCCGCGTGATTCGGCCCCCGCGCAGCGGGTACGGGGCCAGGCATGCGGATCGTGGTGGTGGGGGCGAGCGGGAACGCCGGGACGGCGCTGCTGCGGCGGCTGCGCCGGGAACAGGGCCTGGACCTGGTCGGGGTGGCCCGCCGTCCACCCGGCCCGGACGCCGGTGAGCCGTACGACGGGCTGGCGTGGCACCCCTGCGACGTCGGGGCACCGGGCGCCGCCGCCCGGCTGGCGGAGGTCTTCGCCGGTGCGGACGCGGTGGTCCACCTGGCCTGGCAGATCCAGCCCAGCCACGACCGGCGGGTGCTGCGCCGCACCAACGTCGACGGCAGCCGGGCCGTGGTCGACGCGGTGCTCCGCGCGCGGGTGCCCGCCCTGGTATACGCGTCGTCCGTCGGGACGTACGCGCCCGGCCCGAAGGACCACCCGGTCAGCGAGCGATGGCCGGCGACCGGGGTGCCCGGGTCGTCGTACAGCCGGGACAAGGCCGACGTGGAGGCGCTGCTCGACGGGGTCGAGCGGGAGCACCCGGGGCTGCGGGTGGCGCGGATGCGCCCCGGGCTGATCTTCCAGCGGGACGCCGGCACCGAGATCACCCGCTACTTCCTCGGGCCGCTGGCCCCGGTGCGGCTGCTGCGGTACGGCCGCCTCCCGCTGGTGCCCACACACCGCCGCCTGCGGATGCAGGCCGTGCACGCCGACGATGTGGCCGACGCGTACGCCCGGGCGGTGCTGGGCGACGCGCGGGGCGCATTCAATCTGGCGGCCGACCCGGTGCTCACCCCGGAACTGGTGGCCCGGCACTTCCACGGCTGGACGGTGCCGGTGGCGGCCCCGCTGCTGCGCGGCGCGGCGGCGCTGACCTGGCGGGCCCGGCTGCAACCGGTGGACGCCGGCTGGGTCGAGCTGGCGCTGAACGCCCCGCTGATGTCCAGCGAGCGGGCCGAGGCCGAGCTGGGCTGGCGGCCGAGGGTGGACGCGCTGGCCGCCCTGCGGGACCTGTTCGCCGGCATGGCGCACGGCGGGCACACGGCCAGCCCGCCGATGTCCGCCGCCCCGGACCGTCCGGGCCGCCCGGCGGCCCTGCTCCGTGCCCGCCCGCCCGGCCACACCAACCCCTACTGACGGCCCCGCGTCCGGGACGCCCTCAGGCGTGGGCCGGGGCCCTTCATGCGTGGGAGAGCGCGAAGGCGGTCAGGAAGCCGGCGACCGTGATCAGGCCGACCAGCAGGTGGGCGTCCTCGAACGCCTCGGGGACCATGGTGTCGGTGATCATCGCGAGGATCGCGCCGGCCGCCAGGGCGGTGATCGAGGCCAGCACCTCCGGCGGCGCGCCGCCCAACAGCGTGTGGCCGGCGAGCGCCGCGAGGCCGCTGACCAGCGCGATCGCGGCCCACAGGGCGAAGACGTACCGGCTGGTCCGGCCGGCCCGGCGCATCCCGGCGGCGCTGGACAGCCCCTCCGGCACGTTGCTGAGGAAGACCGCGACGACCGTGACCAGGCTGACCGGGCCGCCGGTGAGCAGGCTCGCGCCGATCACCACCGACTCGGGGATCCCGTCGAGCAGCGCGCCCACCGCGATCGCCGACCCGGAGCCCGGGGCCTCCTGCTCCGACGGCTGCGCGCCGGAGCGCTTGCGGTGCCGCGCGCCCCGCCGGGCCAGCAGGACGTTCGCCCCCGTGTACGCGAGCGCGCCACCGGCCGCCCCGACCGCGGTGGGCAACAGCCCGCCCTGCTCGTGCGCCTCGGCGATCAGCTCGAAGGAGACGGCGGAGAGCAGCACACCGGCCCCGAAGGCCATGATCGACGCGATGACCCGGCGCGGGACGGGCACGAACCAGCCCAGCGCCGCCCCGAGCAGCAGCGCCGACCCGGCCAGCAGCCCCCAACCACCCGCTTGCGACCACTCCGGCACCCGCAGGACGCTACCCGCGCCCCCGAGTCGCGAAACAGGGTCAGAAGTCCGCGAAGAGGTAGGGCAGGCGGCGGGGGAAGAGGCGGCGCAGCTCGGCGGCGGCGTCCGCCGGCACCCGGCCCAGGCCCCGGACGTCGACCTCCGCCGGGTCCAGCACCCCGTACGCCAGGGCGGAGAGCCCGGCCGCCGTGAGCGTCGCGGCCGGCACGGGCCCGGCGGTGGCCTCGCCGGACAGCTCCAGCCGGCCGGTCGCGCCGTCGAGCAGGTGGGCGCCGGCGAGCCAGCGGTCCCCGGTCAGCTCCACCCGGACCCGGCCCGGCCCCGCCGGAAGGCCGGCCAGCGCGTCGAGCGAGAGCAGCCGGGCCATCGGCGCGGGCGAACCGGGCCGGGCGACCCGCGCCTCGACGTGCACGGCCAGGTCGGTCAGCCACAGCTCGGGCAGCTCGTCCGCCGCGATCCGCAGGCTGACCCGCTCCACCTGGTCGACGTGCCGGGCGAGGAACTGCAGGATCAGGGCCCGGGCGTACGGGTCGGCGACCAGCAGGTCGTCGCCGGTCAGCTCGCCGCCGTGTTCGTCGATCCGGTACGTGAGCACGCCGACCGTCCCGCCGTCGATCCGGGCGGTGAGCTGCCACCGGTCGTCGTCGTCGCGCTGCCGCACCGCCCGGGTCTCGGGGAAGACCGCGAACCCGTGCCGTTCGGCCAGGCAGCGCTCCGTGAAGGCGCGGTGGTCGGCGTACCCGGTGCCGCTGCGGCCCCAGGCCAGCTCGCCGGGCAGGTCCGCGCGCAGCAGCGGGGCCAGGTCGGCCGGGGCGAAGGCGACCGTACGCGCCCGGGGCAGCCCGACGTACCCGAAGCGCTCGTAGAACGAGGCGCGGAACGGGTACAGCGCGGTCAGCGGGTGCCCCTCGTCGCGCATCTCGTCGAGGAGCTGGCGCAGCAGGGCCCGGACGTGCCCTTGCCGCCGCGCCAGCGGGTGGGTGGCGACCCCGGCGACGCCGGCCATCGGCAGCACGGCCCCGCGCAGGTTCTGCCGCATCGGGATGGCCGACGCGGTGGCCAACGTCTCGCCGCCCTCCTCGGCGACGAGGGTCCGGGTGGCCTCGTTGTAGTGCAGGTAGCTGCGGAACTCCTCGGCCCGCTCGGGCCGCATCGGGGACGCCTCGAAGGCGTACGCCTGGAGCGGGAAGGAGGTGGCCGGACGCTCGGAGTTGGTCAACCGCCGGATCGTCATGAGAGCGCGGTGACATCGGAGACGACGACGGTGACGTTGTCCGGCGCGCCGGCCTGGTGGGCGAGCTTCACGAGCTGCTCGCCGCACTGCTGGCGGTCGCCGTACATGGCGAGGGCGGCGGCGATCGCGGCGTCGTCCACGTAGTCGGAGAGCCCGTCGCTGCACAGCAGCAGCCGGTCACCGGCGAAGACGGTGAGCGTGCCGACCGCCGGGGGCGTGTCGGCGCCCTGCACGGCGCGGGTCACCAGCGACCGCTGCGGGTGGTGCCGCGCCTGGTCCGGGGAGAGCGCGCCCTGGTCGACGAGCGCCTGCACGAACGTGTCGTCCCGGGTGAGCTGGGTCAGCTCGTTGTCCCGCAGCAGATAGCAGCGGGAGTCCCCGACCTGGGCGAGGACCAGGACGTCCCCGGCGAGCAGGCCGGCCGTGAGCGTCGTACCCATGCCCTCGCGCGCGGGGTCGACGGAGATGGCGGCCCGGATCCGCTGGTTGGCGGTGCTCACCACGGCCCGCAGCGCGTCGGCGGCCCCCTCGGTGGTGGTGGGGGGGTCCAACTCGTCGAGGATGCGGATGACGATCTCGCTCGCCACCTCACCAGCCGGCAGGCCACCCATCCCGTCGGCGACGGCGACCAGGCGGTCGCCGGCGAGGGCGGAATCCTCGTTGTTGGTCCGCACGAGGCCGACGTCGTTGAGGATGGCCGAGCGGAGGATCAGCGTCATACGACAAGCTTGCCAAGAAGACCCGCCCGGCGTCTCTACGCGCTCCGGGGTCGGCCCGAAAAGAATCTTGTGTCGGCGCGGATGGCCGACCGGCCGGCGACCCGAACGCTCGACCGGCCCGCAGGGTCGACCGGCCCGGACGCTCGACCGGTCAGCGGCGGGGGTAGCGCAGCAGCAGGCTCGCCCACACCTCCTCGTCGCCGATCGCCGCGTAGCCGTGCGGCACGTCCGACGTCCAGCGCAGGTGGCCGCCGGGCCCGGCGGTCAGGGGGGCGTCCACCGGCCCGGCGCGGAGCTGCCCGGCGAAGACGGTGACGTGCTCGGTGACCCCGGGCTGGTGCGCGGGGGAGAGCTGCCCGACGCCGGGGGCGACCCGCATCCGGTACAGCTCGTACGTCGCCCCGGCCTCGGTGAACACCTCCAGCAGGGTGGCGCTCACCGCCGCCCCGCGCACCGTGGGGGCCGCCGCCGGCCCGGAGAGCGCGGCGGTCAGTGGCACCCCGAGCTGGGCGGTCACGGCGTAGAGCGTCTCCAGGGTGGGGTTGCGGGTGCCGTTCTCCAGGCCGGAGAGGGTGGCCTTGCCCACCCCGGCGAGCCGGGCCAGGGTGGACAGTGACAGGCCGCGCTCCTCGCGCAGGGCGCGTACCCGGGCGCCGACCGTGCCGGCGTCCGTGGCTGCCTGCTCCCGGGCCACGTGGGTGGTTGGTGGCGGCGACTCCATCCCGCTATCGTGCTACACGCCATCGTTCCGTAAACGGAACGGCGAAGGGGGAGACGTGGCCGGCCTGCTGCAACCCGTGCTCGCCGGGGTGGTGACCGCGCTCGTCGGCTTCGCCAGTTCGTTCACCGTCGTGCTCGCCGGGCTGCGCGCCGTCGGCGCCGACGAGCGGCAGGCCGCCTCCGGGCTGCTCGCCGTCAGCGTCGCGTCCGGCCTGTGCGCGGTGTGGCTGGGGCTGCGGCACCGGCTGCCGATGGCGGTCGCCTGGTCCACCCCCGGGGCGGCGCTGCTGGTGGCCACCGGCCCGGTCCCCGGCGGCTGGCCGGCAGCCGTCGGCGCGTTCGTCGTCTGCGGTGCGTTGATCGTCGCCGCCGGCCTCTTCCCGGCGCTCGGCCGGGCGGTGGCCGCGATCCCCGGCCCGATCGCCGCCGCGATGCTCGCCGGGGTGCTGCTGCCGCTGTGCACCGCGCCGGTCCGTGCCCTGGTCGAGGTGCCGAGGCTGGCCGCGCCGGTGGTCGTCACCTGGCTCGTCCTGCACCGCTTCGCCCGCCGCTGGGCGGTGCCCGCCGCACTCGTCGCGGCGGCGGTCGCCATCGCGGCGACCACGCCGGGCGGCGTCGGCGCGCACGGCCTGCGCCCGGTGTTCGTCCTCACCGCACCCGAGTGGACGGTGCCGGCGGTGATCGGGCTGGCCCTGCCGCTGTTCCTGGTCACCATGGCCGCGCAGAACGTACCCGGGATGGCGGTGCTCACCGGGTACGGCTACCGCCCCCCGCTCGGCTCCGCGCTGCGGGTCACCGGCCTGGCCAGCGCCATCGGCGCGCCGGTCGGCGGGCACGCGGTCAACCTCGCCGCGATCACCGCCGCGCTGGCCGCCGGCCCCGACGCCCACCCGGACCCGGAGCGCCGCTGGGTCGCCTCGGTGACGGCGGGGGTCGGGCTGGCCCTGCTCGGCCTCGGCGCGGGCGTCGCCACCGCCCTCGTGCTGCTCTCCCCGCCGGTGCTGATCGAGGCCGTGGCGGGGCTCGCGCTGCTCGCCGCGCTGGCCGGCGCGGTGTCGGCGGCCGTCGCCGACCCGGCGACCCGGGAGGCGGCCGTGGTGACCTTCGTCGTCACCGCCTCCGGGGTGAGCCTGCTCGGCGTCGGGGGCGCGTTCTGGGGGCTGCTCGCCGGCTGGTTGATGCTGCTCCTGCTGCGCCGCCGCCGCGCGGGCGACCGCGCCGAACCGGCCCAGCCCACCGGGCCCGCCCAGCCTGCCGAGCCCGCTCCGCCCGCCGAGCCCGCCCCGGCTGGGCGGGGGGAGCGCTAGATCGACTCCATGTCGGCGACATGGCGGGATCAACCGCCCCGGGATACCGCGATGTCGCCGACATGGAGTCGATCAAAGAGTTGGCGTCACTCCTCGGCGGGCAGGCTCGTCGCGAGGACGTCGAGGCGTACCCGGCCGTCGGCGACGGCGGCGATCTGGTCGGCGAGCACGTAGACCGCGCCGGTCCGGGCGTGCTCGGTGGAGACCTTCAGGTAGCCGGTGCGCAGCAGGCGGGCGGCCAGATCGGCCGGGACGTCCGGCTCCTCGACCGCCGCGGATTCGATCAGCTCGTCCAGGCTGCCGCCCGGGTCGGTCGTCGGGGCGGCGGTCGACGCCTGCACGGTCACCGCGTTCGGGTCGCCCCGCTGGACGAGGTCCACGGTGCCGACCTCGGCGCCGCTCACGTCGACCACGGGCATCCCGGTGGTGACGCGGGAGATGGCCGCCTGCTGATCCGTGCCCTGCTGCTCCATCCCGAGGCGGTTCCCGCCCCGCCGTCGGACTAAACGCCGCCCCGGTCAGGCCCAGCCGAACGCCGCCGAGCCCCGGACCGCCGCCCGGCCCCTCGTCGCGGTCAGGCGCGGTCAGGCGCGGGTGTCCGGGGCCGGCAGCCACGAGCCCGGCGGCCGGGGGGACAACTCCCGCCAGCCGTCCGCCCCGGCGAGCAGCGCGCGGACGGTCTCCTCGGCCTCCTCCGCGCTGGGGTGCTCGTAGAACTGGGAGACGCCCTCCGCGCCCCCGGCGCGCTGCTCGACGTGCCACCGGTCGCCGTCCACCCGGAGGAAGACGTCCCGCCGCGCCAGCCGCCCCCACTTGCCGTTCCACCAGTGCTTCCGCTGCTCCATGGCCGAACTCTATCGAACATGTGTACGACACGATCCGGCCCCCGCGGGATTCCCGTGGGGGCCGGTGTGCCGTGGGCGTCAGCGCGCGGCCGGCGGCTCCGGGTTGCGGCCGAGCACGTCGTCCAGGGCGCCCCGCTGCTGGCCCGGGGTGGTGTGGCCGGCGGCCACCAGCGCGTCCCGGATCTCGGTGAGCAGCTTGACCTCCTCGCTGGGGGCGGCGGGCGGCGGCTCCTCGCCGCGCTTGCGCCGCTCGGCCAGCTTGTTCATCGGGAAGACGACCAGGAAGTACAGCGCCGCCGCGGTGAGCAGGAAGGTGATCACCGCGTTGACGAAGGCGATCCAGTCGAAGGCGATGCCCCGGAACTCCGGGGCCGTGCCGGCGAGACCCTTGTCGCTGCCGGTGATCAGCAGCACGAGGACGCGGATCAGCGGTTCCAGGAACGACTTGGTCAGCTGGGTGACCACGCCCGTGAACGCCGCGCCGATGACGACGCCGACCGCGAGGTCGACGACGTTGCCGCGCATGATGAAGTCCTTGAAGCCCTTGAGCATCCGTCACTCCCGTGGTGTCCGGTTCGGTTCCCGGGCAACCTGTTCCCCCGGGGAGGGCTCCAGGAAAGCACCAGCCTCCCGGGCCGCCAAGGCCGGGTCGCCGGCCCGGATCGCGTCGACCAGCCGGTCGTGGTCGACGTACCGCTCGGGCTCCAGGGCGTCGCCCATCGCCTGGCTGATCGTGCTGCGCAACGCCGCGCCGACCGAGGCGTACAGCTCGGCGAGCATGCGGTTGTGTGCGGCGGCGACCACCGCCGTGTGCAGGGCCGCGTCGGCCTCGACGAACTGGTCGACCTGGCCCGCGCGCCAGGCGGCCTCCCGGGCAGCGAGCGCGCCGTCGAGGGCGGCCAGGTCCGCCGGGGTACGCCGCAGCGCGGCCAGCCGCGCCGCCTCCACCTCGAAGGCGCGGCGCACCTCGACGACCTCGGTCATCCGGTCGTCGGTGAGTCGGCGGGCCACTACGGGGGCCAGCTCGTCGGTCGACACCACGTACGTCCCGGAGCCCTGCCGGCACTCCAGCACCCCGGCGTGCACGAGGGCGCGGACGGCCTCCCGGACGGTGTTGCGCCCCACGCCGAGGGCGGCGACGAGCTGCGGCTCGGTGGGGATGCGCCCGCCCACCGGCCACTCGCCGCCGAGGATGCGGGCCCGGAGCTGCTCGATCGTCTGCCGGACGCGTTGACCCCGGGGCGGCGGCGGGGAGCCGGTCAGGGACGCGGATTCCGGCGGGGGTGAGGAATCAACCGATGGTGGCACTGGTTACATCACCCGCCCAGGATTCATCCCATGATTGTAGGTTGAAGGCCATGACCCCGCCACCGACCGCCATCGCGGAACCCACCACCGGGACCGCCCGACCCCGCCCGACCCTCGACGTGGCGCGCGCCCCGGCCCCCGCTCCCACCCCCGGCGAGCAGACCGAGATCAACAAGACCGGGCGGCCCGTGCCCGGCGGCCTGCTGGTGCTGGTCGGGATGCTGCTGGTCGCCCTCAACCTGCGCGCCGCCGTGACCAGCCTCGGCGCGCTGCTCGGCGAGGTCCGCACCGGCCTCGGGCTCTCCGGGGCGATGGCCGGGCTCGTCACCACCCTGCCGACGATCGCCTTCGCCGGGCTCGGCGCGCTCACCCCCTGGCTGGTCCGGCGGTACGCCCCGGCCCGGGTGCTCGTGGTCGCGATGACGGCGCTCGCCGTCGGGCAGGTGCTGCGCGTGGTCACCGACTCCGCGCTGGTCTTCGTGGTCACCAGCGCGCTCGCGCTGGCCGGCATCGCGGTGGCGAACATCCTGCTGCCGATGCTGGTGAAGCAGCACTTCCCGCACCGCACCGGGCTGGTCACCGGGGCGTACACGATGGCGTTGACGACGGGCACGACGGTGGCCGCCGCGTCGGCGGTGCCGGTGGCGCACGCCTTCGGGTCCTGGCGGGCCGGGCTCGGGGTCTGGGCCGCGCTGGCCGCGCTGGCCGTGCTCCCGTGGGTGCCGCTGGCGCTGCGGGCCCGCGCCGCGCGGCGGGCCGCCGGCGGCGCGGTGGCCGTCGCCGCCCCGGCCCGGGTGCGGCCGGCGCGGACGCGGCTCGGCTGGGCGATGGCGGTCTACTTCGGCGCGCAGTCGCTGAGCGGGTACGCGATCATGGGCTGGCTGGCCCAGCTCTTCCGCGACGCCGGCTTCCACCCGGAGACGGCGGGGCTGCTGCTGGCCGGGGTGACCGCGCTCGGCGTGCCGGTGGCGCTGCTGATGCCGACGCTCGCCGGCCGGCTGCGGACGCTGCGCCCGCTGGTGTTCGGGCTGACCGCCTTCTCGGCCGCGTCCTACCTGGGGCTGGCGCTCGCGCCGCGCGACGGCGCGCTGCTCTGGGTGGCCCTGCTCGCCCTCGGCCAGGGCGCGTTCCCGCTGATCCTCACCACCATCGGGCTGCGCGCCCGCACGGCGGAGGGGACGGTGGCCCTGTCGGCGTTCGCGCAGAGCACCGGGTACGTGATCGCGGCCCTCGGCCCGCTGCTGGTCGGCGTCCTCTACGAGGCGACCGGCGGGTGGACCGCGCCGATCGGGTTCCTGCTCGCCGCCCTCGCCGTGCAGACGGGCGCGGGCCTGGTCATCGCCCGCCCCCGGTTCGTCGAGGACGAGAAGAGAGGGTGAGTGGTCAGGAGGAGGCCGGCGTGGGACCACCCGCGACGGCCTGCTCGACCGTCGGGTAGGTGTGCAGCACCTCGACGAGCCCGCTGACCTCCAGGATGCGCAGCACCCCGCGCTGCGGGGCGGCCAGCCGGACCACGCCCCCGGCCTCGTCGCAGCTGTTCTTGGCGCGCACGAACACCGACAGCCCGGTCGAGTCGCAGAACGAGACCTCCGCCAGGTCGAACACGAGGCGGCTGCGGCCCTTGTCCAGCAGGTCCGTGATCTGGTCCTGGAGCTGCGGAGCCGTCGCCATGTCCAGCTCGCCCGCGACCGACACGACAACCACGTCGTCGCGCTGTTCCGTCTGCACCGTCAAGGACATTCGCCGACCTCCTGCTGTTATCGGTGGAACCGTATCCCACGAGCGGGGTTTGGCGCAGAGCCGGGAGCGCCGGGGTGCCGGGCGTCATGTCGTTGCCGTGGGACAACTAGTTTCCGGCTACCCGGTGGTAGAGTCCGGCCCGATCCAGGTCGTAGGGAGGATGTTGTGGCGTTGAGCGCGGAGGAAAGCGGTCGCCTGACCGGTCTGCTCGACGGGCACGCCGAGCGGATCACCCAGCGCTGGGTGGAGCTGGTGGCCGCCTCGCTGCGCGGCCGACTCAGCCAGGCGGAGCTGCGCCGCCAGGTGGAGGAGCTGCACCGGGCCGTCATCGAGGCCGCCCGTGGCGGCGGGTTCGACCTGGAGTCCGAGTCGGCCGGCGAGCTGCGCGCCGTGCTGGCCGAGCTGTCCCGGGGCCGGGCCCGGCAGGGCTTCACCGCCACCGAGACGGCGATCAGCGTGTACGCCCTCAAGGACGTCCTGCTCGAGCTGCTGGAGGCCGACGCCGGCGACAAGGCGCTGCGCGACTACGTGGCCTTCTCCTCCCTGGTCGACCAGATGGGGCTGTTCACCTTCGAGAGCTTCGTGCGCACCCGGGAGAGCCTGATCGCCGACCAGGCCGAGCAACTGCTCGAACTCTCCACCCCGGTGGTCAAGATCTGGGAGGGCGTGGTCGCCGTCCCGCTGGTCGGCACGCTCGACTCCGCCCGCGCCCAGGTGGTGATGGAGCGGCTGCTGCAGACCCTCGTCGACACCGGCTCGCCGTACGCGATCATCGACATCACCGGCGTGCCGGCGGTCGACACCCAGGTCGCCCAGCACATCCTCAAGACCGTGGTGGCCGCCCGACTGATGGGCGCCGACTGCATCATCTCCGGCATCCGGCCGCAGATCGCCCAGACCATCGTCGCGCTCGGCATCGAGTTCGGCGACATCGCCACCAAGGCCAGCCTCGCCGACGCGCTACGACACGTGCTGCGGCTGACGGGCGTGGAGGCGGCTCGCCGCCAATCGCGTCGGGAGCCCTGATGGAGCGGGTGCCGGTCCTGAAGATCGGCGACATCCTGCTCGTCTCGATCCAGGTCGACATGTCCGACCAGACGGCGGTGCAGCTCCAGGAGGACCTGGCCGAGCGGATCGTCGCCACCGGCTGCCACGGCGTGATCATCGACATCACGGCGCTGGACATCGTCGACTCGTTCGTCGGCCGGATGCTCTCCACCATCGCCTCCATCTCCAAGGTGCTCGACGCCGAGACGGTGGTGGTCGGGATGCGTCCCGCCGTCGCCATCACCCTGGTCGAGCTGGGCCTGTCGCTCAACGGCATCCGCACGGCCCTGAACGTGGAACGGGGCATGGAGCTGATCGCGGCGACCCGCGACGACCACGGCGACGACGACCTCGACGAACCCGGCGACCAGCCTGCGGACACGACGTGACCGTGGGCGTCGACCTGGGCGACCCGCAGGCCCAGGCGATCCGCAGCGACGAGGACGTGGTGCGGGTCCGCCAGTTGGTGCGTACGGTCGCGGTGGCGGTCCGGCTCTCCCTCGTCGACCAGACGAAGCTGGTCACCGCCGCCAGCGAGCTGGCCCGCAACACCCTCGTCTACGGCGGGGGCGGCACCGCCGAGGTCTTCACCGTGGACAACGGCCGGCGGCGCGGGGTGCGGATCGTCTTTGCCGACGAGGGCCCCGGCATCGTCGACCTGGACCTGGCCCTCACCGACGGCTACACCACCGGCGGCGGCCTCGGGCTCGGCCTCAGCGGCGCCCGCCGCCTGGTCGACGAGTTCGACATCGACACCGGTCCGGGGCAGGGCACCCGGATCACGGTCACCAAGTGGTCCCGATGACCCTGGACGCCGTGCCCGACCACGGCATCTGGTTCCGGGTGGAGAGCAGCAGCGCGGCCAGCGCCGTCCGGCGCGCCGCCGAGCGGCTGGGCGGGCAGCTCGGCATCGGCGACGCCCGCACCGCCGACCTGGCCATCGTCGCCGCCGAGCTGACCAGCAACCTGGTCAAGCATGCCGAGGACGGGGTGTTGCTGCTGCGCCCCGTGCGCCGGGGCGGCCGGGCCGGCGTGGAACTCGTCGCCATCGACTCCGGGCCGGGCATGGCCGACCTCACCGTCTCCTCCCGGGACGGCCATTCCACCGCCGGCACGCTCGGCATCGGCCTCGGCGCCATCATGCGCCAGGCGGACTGGTTCGACGGCTACTCCCTCCCCGGCCGGGGCACCGTGCTCGCCGTGCAGATCTGGCCGAAGGGGCCCGCCCCGGCGCAGTCCTGGGCCGGGGCGCTGACCCGGCCGCTGACCGGCGAGGCGGTCAGCGGCGACGGGTACGCCGTCCGCGTCACCGAGGGGCGGCACCAGGTGCTGGTCTGTGACGGGCTCGGGCACGGCCCCCTGGCCGCGTCCGCGACCGACGCGGCGCTGGCCGCGTTCCGGTCCGCCCCGGCCGCCGCGCCGGCCGCCGTGGTGCAGCACCTGCACCGCGCGATGACGCATACCCGGGGGGCCGCGCTGGCCGTCGCCGAACTGGACGGGCAGGCCCACCTGCTCCGGTACGCCGGGCTGGGCAACATCGCGGCGACCGTGCTCGCCGAGGGCGAGCGGCGGCGCGGGCTCATCTCCCTGCCCGGCATCGCCGGCCACCAGCGCCCCGTCGTCCGCGAGTACGAGTATCCCTTCCCCGCCGGGGCGGCGCTGGTGATGCACAGTGACGGGGTGGCGGACCGCTGGCAGCTCGACGACTACCCCGGCCTGGCCGGGCGTGCCCCGCTGGTGCTGGCCGCGACCGTGCTGCGAGACGCCGGGGTGCGGCGGGACGACGCGTGCGTACTCGCCGCGAGGGCGCCCTGGTGACGGGCCCGGCCGGCGGCCCGTCGCTGCTCCAGCTTGCGCTGCGGGTCGAGCACGACATCTTCCTCATCCGGCAGCGGGGCCGGGAGGTGGCCGAGGCGGTCGGGCTGGAACACCAGGACCAGGTCCGGTTCGCCACCGCGCTCAGCGAGGTGGCCCGCGACCTGCTGCGCCTCTGCGGCGGCGCGGACGTCACCTTCGGCGTCGTCGTCGACGCGCAGGGCCCGGTCCACCTGCGCGTCGACCTGGCACCGGCGCGTCCGCTCCCCGGCGACCGGTACGTCCCGCAGTCCGGCGCGGTGGCACGCCTGGTGGACATGCTCAGCGTGGTGGGCCGGGAGGGCGATACGGTCGTGAGGATGTCCCGACGTGTCCCGGCCAACGCGCAGGCGCTGACCCCCGAGCGCCTCGCCGAGCTGCGCGCCGAGCTCGGCAGCACCGCCCCGGCCAGCGCCACCGACGAGCTGGCGCTCCAGAACGAGCAGCTCGTCGCCGCCCTGGACGAGGTGCGCAGCCAGCGCGACGAGCTGGCCGTGCTCAACGAGGAGCTCCAGGAGACGAACCGGGGCGTGATGGCGCTCTACAACCAGCTCACCGAGGAGCTGGAGGCGACCAACCGGGGCGTGGTGGCCCTCTACGCCGAGCTGGACGAGAAGTCGGCCCAGCTCCGCACCGCCAGCGAGTCCAAGAGCCGGTTCCTGGCCAACGTCAGCCACGAGCTGCGCGCCCCGGTGACCGCGATCATCGGGCTGAGCCGGTTGCTGGCCGACTCCGCGTCCGACCCGCTCACGGCCGAGCAGGCCCGCCAGGTGGGTCTGATCCGGGACTCCGCCACCGACCTGCTCGGCCTGGTCAACGACCTGCTCGACCTCGCCAAGGCGGAGTCCGGGCGGCTGGAGCCAAACTGGTCCGAGGTCGACCTGCGGGCCATCTTCGGCCAACTGCGCGGCACCCTGCGGGCGCTGTCCACCAAGCCCGGCGTCGAGCTGGTGGTGGAGGACCCGCCGCCGCCCGGCACGGTCCGCTCCGACGAGGTGCTGCTCGCCCAGGTGCTGCGCAACCTGCTGCACAACGGGCTCAAGTTCACCGAGCGGGGCGAGGTCCGGCTGCGGGCCGAGATCCGCGACGGGTGGTGGCGGCTGTCCGTCTCCGACACCGGGGCGGGCATCGCGCCGGAGCTGCACGAGCGGATCTTCGAGGAGTTCTACCAGGTGCCGGGGAGCCCCCGCGTCGGCGGCACCGGCCTCGGCCTGCCGTACGCCAGGCGGGTGACGCACCTGCTCGGCGGGGCCCTGGAGCTGGCCAGCGAGCCGGGGCGGGGCAGCACCTTCACCGTCGTCCTGCCCGTGGGCGGGGCGTGACGGTGGACGGTGGTGAGGTCACCGTGCTAGTCGTCGACGACAGCCGCACCAAGCGCTACCTGCTGGTGAGCTGGCTGAGCCGGGCCGGCTTCGCGACGCTGGAGGCGGAGAGCGGCGGCGAGGCCCTGGCGCGGGTCGGGGTGGACCCGATCGACCTGGTGGTGCTCGACGTCCGGCTGCCCGACCTGACCGGGTTCGAGGTCTGCGAGCGCATCAAGAAGGCCCACCCGGCGATGCCGGTGATCCACGTGTCGGCGCACGCGGTCGACGTCAACGACCGGGCGCAGGGCCTGACCCGGGGCGCGGACGCCTACCTGGCCGAGCCCATCGAGCCGGACGAGCTGGTCGCCACCGCCCAGGCGGTGCTGCGCTACTACCGGGCCCGGCAGCGCGCCGAGCTGCTCGCCGACCGGCTCAGCCGGCTCGCCGAGACGACCCTCGCCGTCAACTCCGCGCCGAGCTTCCCCCGGCTGATGGTCGCCGCGGCGAAGGGCGCGGCGAGGATGCTCGGCACCCCCGCCGTCGTGCTGGCCGAGACCATGGACGGCACCACGCTCGCCGCCGCCACCACCGGCCCCGGCGCGGAGCCCGTGGTGCGCCCCTGGCCCATGCCGACCGACGACGTGCCGATCGGGGCGATCCTGCGGGAGCAGGTGGACCCGGCCGAGTGGGCGGTGCACGACTGGGGCGGCGAGCCGGAGCTGGTCGTCGCGGTCGCCCGGCTGCGCGCCGACCGGTCCCCCATCTACGTGGCGGTGCCGCCCCGGGCCCTGCTCCCGGACGCCCCGGTGGTGCGCCAGCTCGCCCAGGCCCTCGCGGCGGCCGTGGAGGCGCAGCGGACCCTCGACGAGGAACACCGGATCGCCGTGACCCTGCAACGCAGCCTGCTGCCGCACCGGCTGCCCGAGGTGGCCGGGCTGGACCTCGCGGTCCGCTACGAGCCGGCCAGCGCGCAGACCGAGGTGGGCGGGGACTTCTACGAGCTGGTGATGCTCGGCGACGAGCTGCTGGTGGCCATCGGCGACGTGGCCGGCCACTCGCTGCACGCGGCGACGGTGATGGCCGAACTGCGGCACGCGGTGCGGGCGTACGCGGTCGAGGGGCATCCGCCCGGCGTGGTCCTGACCCGGGTCGACGAGCTGATGCGCGCGCTGCTCCCCGGCGAGCTGGCCACCCTCTGCGTGCTGCTGCTGCACCCCGGCACCGGCCGGGTCCGACTCGCCAGCGCCGGTCACCTGCCGCCGCTGATCAGCCGCGCCGGCCAGGTGGAGTACGTCAAGCACTCCGCGCCGCTGCTCGGCGTGCGCGCGGACCGCCCCGCCGACCTGGAGTTCGTGCTGCCGGCCGGGTCGACGCTGGTGCTCTACACCGACGGGCTGATCGAGCGGCGGGACGCCACCATCGACGAGGGGCTGGCCGCGCTGGCCGGCTGCGCCGAGGCGGTGGACGCCGACCTGGACGGCTTCTGCGAGCGGCTGGTGGTCGAGCTGGCCCCCACGGAGATCCAGGACGACGTGGCGGTGGTAGCGGTCCGCCGCCGGTGAGGTGCAAGGAAGGGCACCTTGTTAACGCTTTCTGTTGTACAGGGGCCCCTTCCTAACACCCGCCGCGGTCCCGCCCGGGCCGGGGAAATCTCGGGGGGAGACACCCGGACGGGCCGCTGGGGTCACATTCTGCTGATGATGCGGTTACTGTGTGAATGGTCGCGGCCCGGGCCGTCCGGGCGTCCGGGCCGCGATTCCGCAGCTCCCCACGGGAGTACGGAGGGCGTCCGCGGAGCGAGCGTCGATGCTCGACCACTTCGCCGAGGAGTTGCGCCTCGCCCGGCTCACCCCGGCCGACTGAGCGAGCGGGCGTACGCGGCCGGGGTGAGGCCCGTCGCGGCGGTGAACTCGCGGATCAGGTGGGCCTGGTCGGCGTACCCGAGGTCGGCGGCGAGGGCCGCCCAGTCGATCGGCCGGCCGTCGGCGGCGTGCTCGATGGCCTCCTGGATGCGGTACCGCCGGATCACCCACTTCGGGCCGACGCCGACGTGGTCGAGGAACAGCCGTTGCAGCCGTCGGGTGGTGGTGCCGTGCCGGCGGGCCAGCTCGTCGACCCGCAGCACGCTGCGGTCGGCGCGGATCTCCCCGGCCAGCGCCATCGCCTCCGCCGCGCCCGGCTCGACCGCCGGCAGGGCGGTCATCGGCGGACTGGCCGACGGCAGGGCGGTCATCGGCGGACTGGCCGCCGGCAGGGCGGTCGCCGGGGCGGCAGCCGCCGACCGGGTCGCCGTCAGCGAGGCGGGGCGGGGGCGCCAGGCGAGCAGGAGGGCGTCGAGGGCGGCGGCGCGCTCGTCGTCCGTACCGTCGCACGGGTGTCGGCCCGCGACGAGCCCGGCGGGCAGCGGGCGGCGCTCGCCGGTCAGCTCCGCGACCGGTCGCGGCCAGAACGGGCGGAACCCGCCGGGGCGGAACTGCACGCCGCTGACCCGGCCGGTGCCGGCGAGGTTGATCCGGAACAGGTCCCGCCCGACGCCGGCCACCTCGGCGGACTCGGAAACGGCCCTGCCCGCAGAGTCGCGGCGGAAGACGAGGTTGACCGCCGGGTGCGGGAGCACGCGCTGCTCGAACGGCTCGTCGAGGTCCCAGTCGATCAGCCAGTAGTGCTCGACGTACGGCCGCAGGGCGGGGGCCGGCGGCAGGCGGCGGAAGCGGACCTCGCGCCGCAGCCGCGCGGGGTCGAGAATGCCCCGGTTGTCGGCGCGCGGCTGGTGTCGCATTTCTTCAAGCTAGCCCTCATACGCTGCACCCATGAGCACGAAGACGAGTGAACTGCTGGCGGACGCCGCGCCGCGCGCCGTGGCGGTGGTCCGGGCGATCTCCGACGACCAGTTCGACCTGCCCACCCCGTGCGCGGACTACTCCGTGCGGGACCTGCTCGGCCACCTCTTCCAGGTGGTGGTCAACTTTCAGGAGTTGGCCGCCCGGCGGCCGGTGGACTGGGCGGACAAGACCGACCGCCTCACCGACGGCTGGCGGGACCGGTTCGCCGCCGAGACGCAGCGGCTGGTGACGGCGTGGGCCGACCCGGCCGCGCTGGAGGGCGTGTCGCCGGGGATGGGCCTGCCGCAGGAGACCGTCGGCGAGATGGCGCTGATCGACCTGACCGTGCACGCGTGGGACCTGGCGCGGGCGACCGGCCAGCCGTACGAGGCCGCGCCGGCCGTGATCGCCACGCTGGTCGCGTTCATGGACCGGATGGGCGAGATGGGCCAGCGGATGGGCGCCTTCGCCGCCCCGGTCACCGCCCCGCCGAACGCCACCCCGCTCGACCTCGTCCTGACCCGCATGGGCCGGCACCCCCACTGGTCACCAAGCTGACCGCTCCTTGCCGCGCTCAGCTTGCCCCGGTGATCAACTCGCCCCGGTGATCAAGAGAAAAGCGTCAAAGTTGATCTTCGTCATGACGCAAATCTCTTGATCACCGGGGCGGGGAGCGGGAGGGAGCGGGAGGGAGCGGGACCGGGCGGGGCGGGGCGGGGGAGCGGGACCGGGCGGGGCGGGTGGGGTGCTTGACGATGCTATTCGCTCAGTGAATAGTGGGGTGTGTGTCCATCCCGCACGTGCTGCTTGGCCTGCTTGCCGAGGGCGACAAGCACGGGTACGAGCTGAAGCGCGCCCACGACCGGCGGCTGCCCCGGGCGCGTCCGTTGGCGTTCGGGCAGGTCTACGCCACGCTCGGCCGCCTCCAGCGGGACGGGCTCGTCGCGCCCGCCGGCCAGGACCGCGACGCCGGCCCGGACCGCACCGCCTACGCGCTCACCCCCGCCGGGCGCGACGCCCTGGCCGCCTGGCTCGCCGAGGTCGAGCCGCCTTTGCCGTACGTGGCCAGCACGCTCTTCGCCAAGGTGGTGGTGGCACTCCTGGTCGCCGACGCGGGCCACGTCCGGTCGTACCTCGTCGCCCAGCGCCGGGCGCACACCGACCGGCTGCGCGAGCTGACCGCCGTCAAGACGGACCCCTCGGCCAGCCTCGACGACGTCGTCGCGGCCGACTACGCCATCGCCCACCTCGACGCCGACCTGCGGTGGCTGCACACCACCCTGGAGCGGGTCGCCGACTGGCACCGGGAGGTGCACTCGTGACGGAACTTCAGGCTCGCGGCGTGGTGAAGGCGTACGGGCCCACACCCGCGCTGCGCGGGATCACCCTCGACGTCGCCGAGGGGGAGATCGTCGCGGTGACCGGCCCGAGCGGCTGCGGCAAGTCCACCCTGCTGCACTGCCTGGCCGGCATCCTGCGCCCGGACGCCGGCCAGGTTTTCTGGCGGGGCGAGCGGATCGACACCTGGTCCGAGGCGGCCCGGTCGAAGCTGCGGCGCACCGAGTTCGGGGTGCTGTTCCAGTTCGGTCAGCTCGTGCCCGAGCTGACCGTGGCGGAGAACGTCGCCCTTCCGCTCCTGCTCGCCGGCACGGGGCGGCGAGCAGGGCGGACGGTGGCGACGGCCTGGCTGGCCCGGCTGGGCGTGGCGGACCTGGCCGACGCCCGGCCGGGCGAGCTGTCCGGCGGGCAGCAGCAGCGCTGCGCGCTGGCGCGGGCGCTGGTCACCGAGCCCCGGGTGATCTTCGCCGACGAGCCGACCGGCGCGCTCGACACGCTGGCCGGCGAGCAGGTGCTCACCCAGCTCGTCCGGCTGGCGCGCGAGCAGCGCACGTCGGTCGTGCTGGTCACCCACGAGCCGCGCATCGCCGGGTACGCCGACCGCGAGGTGATCCTCCGCGACGGCGAGGTCGACGGGGCCGGCCTGGGGCTCGACCTGCCGGCGGCGGGCGCGCCCAGGCCGGGGCTGCTGCCCGCCGGGGCGCCGGCGGGCGAGGCGCCGGAGGGCGGGGCACGGTGAGGCCGGGCACCCTGGGCCGGCTCGCCCTCGCCGGCACCCGCGCCGACACCATCCGGGTGGTGCTGACCGCGCTCAGCGCCGCCCTGGCCGCCCTCGCCGGGCTGGCCGCGCTGACCGTGCTGGCCATCCCGACGCCGCCGGCCACCGACGACAACGGGGTCCGCTGGTCGCTCCAGTACGCCACGGCGCTGCTGCGCGAGCCGGGGCTGCGCGGCGGTACGGCCTTCGCGTTGCTGCTGCTCGCCCTGCCGGTGCTGGCGCTGGCCGGGCAGTGCGCCCGCCTCGGCGCGCCGGCCCGCGACCGCCGGTTGGCCGCCCTCCGGCTGGCCGGCGCGACCCCCGGCCAGGTGACCCGGCTCGCGGCGCTGGAGACCGGGGTGGCCAGCCTGCTCGGCACCGTCGGCGGCCTGGTCGTCTTCCTGGTCGCCCACGAGCTGCTCGACCGGCCCGACGCGGACGGCCGGCTCGCGTTGCCCACGGACGTGCTGCCGTCGCCCGTCGCGCTGGGTGCGGTGGTGCTCGGGCTGCCCGCCGTCGCGGCGGCGGCCACCGCGTTGCTGCTGCGCCGGGTCGTCTCCACGCCCTTCGGCGTGGTCCGCCGCGTCCGGCGGGACCGCCCGCCCCGCCCGTGGTTCGCGCTGCTCGTCCCGGCCGGCGTGGGATCCTTCGCCGGCTACTTTCCGCTGCTGCGCTGGCTGGAGCGCCACGACGTGCAGGCGCCGCTGCCGTACCTGCCGATCCTGGTCGCCGCCGGAGGGCTCGCCGCCCTGGTCGGAACGGTGCTCGCGGCGGGCTGGTTCTCGTACGCCGCCGGCCGGCTGCTGCACCGTCTCGCCCGGGGGCCGGCCGCGCTGCTGGCCGCCCGCCGGCTCGTCGCCGACCCGTGGGCCGGCAGCCGCACCTTCGCCGCGCTCCTGGCCGCCGTGCTGTTCGGCGGGGGCGCGGCGGCGTACCGGGCGAACTTCCAGGCCCGGTACGCCGCCGAGCTGGCCGAGGCACGCTCGTCCGGCGACATGGCCCGGGCGGGGGACACGTTCTACCTGGACACGATCGGGCTGGTGGACCTCGCCGTGGCGGTGGCCGTCACGATCGCCGCCGGTGGGCTGCTGGTCGCGCTGGTGGAGGGGGTCGTGGCCCGTCGCCGGGCGTACGCGGCACTGGTCGCCCAGGGCGTGCCCCGGGGCGTGCTGGGCCGCTCGGTTGCCTGGCAGGCGCTCGCCCCGGCGGTGCCGGCGGTGCTGCTCGCCCTGACCGTGGGGCTGCTGCTCGGGCGGTTTTTCGCGGGTCCGGTACGCACCTCCACGGTCGCCGGGGCGGAGCGGTTCGTCATGCCCGGCGTACCCCTGGAACACCTGGCCCTGCTCGCGGCGGGCGCGGTGGCCGCGGTGGCCCTCACGGTCGCGGTCGGGCTGATCTTCCTGCGGGCCAGCACCACCGTCGAGGAGCTGCGGGCGACCTGAGGCAGGATGGCCCCGTGGATCTCGTGACGCTCGCCGACATCCGGGCCGCCGCCGCCGACATCGCGCCGACCGTCCTGCGCACGCCGCTGCTGCGCGCGCCGTGGGACGACGGGCTGTGGCTGAAGCCGGAGAGCCTGCAACCGGTCGGGTCGTTCAAGCTGCGCGGGGCCACCCACGCGGTCGCCCGGCTCGAAAGCGACCAGCGGGCCCGGGGGGTGGTCACCCACTCGTCCGGAAACCACGGGCAGGCCCTCGCGTACGCGGCGCGGGCCGCCGGTGTGCCGTGCACGGTGGTGGTGCCCGAGGGCGCACCCGAGGTGAAGGTGGCCCGGATGCGGGCGTTCGGCGCGGAGGTGCTGCTCGTCCCGCCGGCCCGGCGGCTGGCGGAGGCCCAGCGGATCGTCGCCGAGACCGGGGCGGCCCTGGTGCCGCCGTTCGACGACCGGCGGATCATCGCCGGCCAGGGCACCGTCGGGGCGGAGATCGTCGCCGACCTGCCCGACGTCGACGTGGTGCTGGTGCCCGTCGGCGGGGGCGGCCTCGCCTCCGGCGTCGCCACGGCGGTGAAGGCGCTGCGCCCGTCGACCGCCGTGTACGGCGTCGAGCCGCTGCTCGCCGCCGACGCGCGGGACTCGCTCGCCGCCGGGCGGGTGGTGACCTGGGACGTGGAGCTGACCTACCGCACGTGCGCGGACGGGCTGCGCACCAACCTGTCCGAGTTGACCCTCGCCCACCTGCGGGACCGCCTCGACGGCATCGTCACGGTGACCGAGGAGGAGATCCGGGCCGCCGCCGGCCGCCTGATCCGCGAGGCCCGGCTGGTCGTCGAGCCCAGCGGCGCGGTGGCCACGGCCGCCCGGCTGTTCCACGCGGACGAGCTGCCGCCGGGGCGTACGGCCGCGGTGGTGACCGGCGGCAACGCCGACCCGCAGGTCCTCGCCGACCTGGTCACCACCGCCTGACCAGTGGTGAGAAGGGTGCCCTTCTCGACCGTATGCGTTAACAGGGGGCCCTTCCTTACGCAGCGCCGAGGCGGTCGAGGATCCAGGCGTTGACGAACGCCTCCTCGCGCCACGAGTCGTACCGGCCGCTCGGGCCGCCGTGCCCGGCGCCCATCTCCGTCTTGAGCAGGTAGTCGCCCTGCGGGGCGACCGCCCGCAGCCGGGCGATCCACTTGGCCGGCTCGTGGTAGAGCACCCGGGTGTCGTTGAGGCTGGTCACCGCGAGGATCGCCGGGTAGTCCACCGGGGCCACGTTCTCGTACGGGGCGTACGACTTCATGTACGCGTATACCTCGGGGTCGTCGAGGGGGTTGCCCCACTCCTCCCACTCGGTGACGGTCAGCGGCAGCGACGGGTCGAGGATCGAGGTGAGCGGGTCGACGAAGGGCACCTGCGCGACGACGCCCGCGAACGCGTCCGGAGCGAGGTTGGCCACCGCGCCCATCAGCAGGCCGCCGGCCGACGCGCCCCGGGCCACCAGCCGGTCGGCCGACGTCCAGCCCGACTTGACCAGGTGCCGGGCGCAGGCCACGAAGTCGGTGAACGTGTTCTTCTTGGCCAGCATCTTGCCCTGGTCGTACCAGCGTCGGCCCAGCTCCCCGCCGCCCCGCACGTGCGCGACGGCGAAGACCACGCCCCGGTCCAGCAGGGAGAGCCGGGCGACGGAGAACCACGGGTCCATGCTCGCCTCGTACGAGCCGTAGCCGTAGATGACGCAGCCGGCCGAGCCGTCGCGGGGGGTGCCGGCCCGGCAGACCAGCGAGATCGGCACGCGCGTGCCGTCGTCGGCGAGCGCCCAGTCCCGGTGCTGCTCGTAGTCGGCCGGGTCGTACGCGCGGCCGTCCGGGCCGGGCAGGACCGGCTTGCGGCGGCGCAGGGTCAGCTCCCGGGTGACCAGGTCGTAGTCGTACACCGACTCGGGGGCGACCAGCGAGGCGTAGCGCAGCCGGACCTGCCGGGTGCGGTATTCCGGGTTGCTGTCCAGCCCGACGCTGTAGAGCGGCTCGGGAAAGTCGATGTCGTGGCCGTCGCCGCCGCCGACCGGCAGCACCCGCAGCCCGGTCAGCCCGTTGGTGCGCAGCGACACGACCAGGTGGTCGGCGAACGCGTCGACCGACTCCAGCCGGGTGCCGGGGGTGTGCGGGATCAGCGGCACCCAGTCGCCGGGCGCGTCCGCCGAGGTGTACGCGAGCGCGAAGTCCTCGGCGTCGTCGTTGTGCAGGATCAGGAAGCGGTGCCCGTGGTGCTCGACGCTGTATTCCACGCCCTGCCGCCGGGGCGCGACGGACGCCGGCTGGCCGGTGGGGTTGCCGGCGGGGATGACCAGCACCTCACTGGTGATCTTGCTGTGGATGTCGATCAGGATGAACTTCTCCGACCGGGTCAGCTCGACACCGACCCAGAACCGCTCGTCGTCCTCCTGGTGGACCACCACGTCCTCCGTGGACGGGGTGCCGATCCGGTGCCGCCACACCCGGTGGGGCCGCCAGGCGTCGTCGACGGTGACATAGAACAGCACCGAGGCGTCGGCCGACCAGGCCGTGCCGTAGAACGTGCCCGGCACCTCGTCGGCCAGCACCTCGCCGGTGGTCAGGTCCTTCACCCGCAGCGTGAACCGCTCGTCGCCGCTGAAGTCGGTCGAGTAGGCCAGCCAGCGGCCGTCGGGGCTCACGTCGAACGCGCCGAGGGAGAAGAAGTCGTGCCCCTCGGCGAGCAGGTTGCCGTCGAGCAGCACCTCCTCGCCGTCGAGCGGGGCGCCGTCCACGCTGACGGGCGGGTCGGTCTCGCCGTCGCGGACCGCGCGGCGGCAGTGCACGCCGTACTGCTGGCCCTCGACCGTGCGGGTGTAGTACCAGTGGCCGCCCTTGCGGGCCGGCACCGACAGGTCGGTCTCCTGGGTGCGCCGGCGTGTCTCCTCGAACAGGGTGGCCCGCAGCTCCGCCAGGTGCGCGGTGCGCGCCTCGGTGTGCGCGTTCTCCGCCGTCAGGTGGGCGATCGTCTCCGGGTCGTCCTTGGCGGCCAGCCAGGCGTACTCGTCGACGACGGTGTCGCCGTGGTGGGTGCGCTCGCTGGGGACCCGCTTGGCGACGGGCACGGGAGTCTCGGTGGTCACGCCGGTCAGGTTACCGTCCGTCGGGGCCCCGGCACCCGCCCGGCGAGATCGGACGCCCGACACCGGCCCGCCGGCCCGACCGGCTGTTCGAACACATGTACGATTGCGGCCATGGCGACAGCAGCGGGGTCCATCGATCGGTCCGGGGCAGTGGGCATCACCCGTCGGCTGGCGGAGATCTGCGGCCCGCCCTTCGCGCGGTTCGCCGGGGCGGCCGACGAGGTCGCCGGCGCGCAGGCCCGGTGGGTGGCCGTGCCCGGCGCCCCGCAGGCCGCGTCCGAGGTCCTGCGGCTGGCCGCCGCCCACGACCTGACGGTGGTGCCCCGGGGCGCCGGCACGAAGATCGACTGGGGCGTCGCCCCCGCGCACGTCGACATCATGCTCGACACCGGGCGGCTGGCCGGCATCTGCCAGCGGCCCGCCGACGGCGACGTGGCCCAGATCGGCGCGGGCACCCCGCTGCGGGCCGCCCAGGCCACCCTGGAGCGGGCGGGGCGGCGGCTGGCCCTCGACGCGCCCTCGCCCGGTGCCACCATCGGCGGGGTGCTGGCCGCCGACGAGTCCGGCCCGCTGCGGCACGGCCACGGCGGCCCCTGCGAGCAGCTGGTCGGCGTGCGCTACCTGGCCGCCGACGGCGAGCTGATCAGTGCCGGCGGCGGCGCGCCCGGCCTGGAGCTGGCCCGGCTGTTGTGCGGGTCGCAGGGCGGCCTCGGGGTGCTCGTCTCGGCCACCCTGCGGGTGCAGCCGCTGCCGGCGAGCCGCGCCTGGGTCACCCGTCCGGTGTGGAGCCCGCTGGAGGTCGACGGCCTGGTCCGGGAGGTGCTCGCCGCCCGGCTCGACCCGGCGGCCGTGGAGCTGGACCTGCCGGCCCGGGCCAACCGGGTGCGCCCGCCGCTGCACCCCGACGCCCCGGAGGCCCTGGCCCGGGCCCGCCACCCCTCCATGTTCCGGCGCACGGTGACGCCGGCCGGCGCGGGCAGCCTGACCGTGCTGCTGGAGGGCGGCACCGCCGACGTCGCCGCACGCGCCGATGGGCTGCGCGGCCTGCTGGGCGGCGAGGCGAGGGTCGAGCACTCGGCGCCGCAGTGGTGGCGGCGCTATCCGTTCGGCCCGGGCGAGACCGCGCTGCGCATCGAGGTGCCGGTCAGCGACCTGCACGCCGCCGTCTACGCGCTGCGCGACGCGGCCGGCGGCCCGGTGCCGGTGCGCGGCTCGGCCGGCCAGGGCGTGCTGCACGCCGCCCTGCCCGGCACCCTGCCCGCCGAGCGGGTGGCGTCCATCGTCGCCGGGGTGCGGGCCGTCCTGCTCGCCCGGCGGGGCCGGTGCGTGGTGGTGGCCGCGCCGTCGCCGGTGCGGGAGGCGGTCGACCTGTGGGGCGAGCTGGCCTCGCTGCCCCGGCTCCGGGCGGCGAAGGAATACCTGGACCCGCACCAGCGGCTAGCCCCGGGCCGCCTCCCCGGCGGCCTCTGACCGCCCTCCCCGCCCCGCGCCCGGCCGCCGGGTGCCGGGTGCCGGGCCGCCGGGCCGCCGGGCGTGGGGGCGGCTCGCCATGTCGGCGACATGGCGGTATCCCCGGCCCGGGATACCCCCATGTCGCCGACATGGCGGCGCGCAGCCGCCCCCCCCGCGCGGACCCGCGCGGACCCGTCCCCGCGCGGACCCGCCCCCGGGCAGGCCCGCGGCGCGGGCCTGCCCGGCGGGGCGCAGGCGTCAGCGGCGGTCGTTGCGCAGCACCAGGATCGCGATGTCGTCGCGGGGCGTCTCGGCCGAGAACCCGATCGCCGTCGACCGCAGCCGGGCGGCCACCACGTCGGCCGAGTAGCCGGCCAGCGGCCCGGCGGACTCCCGCAGCCGCTCCGTGCCGAACAGCTCCCGGCCGCGCCGACGCTCGGTCACCCCGTCGGTGTAGAAGATCAGCGAGTCGCCGGGGGCCAGGGTCAGCTCGGCGGCCGGCGAGGCGATCGCGTCGAGCAGGCCGAGCGCGGTGCCGCCGGCCCCGACGAACGCGGCGCCGTCGCCGGCCCGCAGCAGCACCGGGCGGTCGTGCCCGGCCAGGTGCAGGGACACGTTGAGCTGATCGCCCTCGCCCGGCCCGACGGCCGCCAGCGCCAGCGTGCAGTAGCGCCCGCCGCCCCGCTCGACCAGCGTGTTGTTGAGCCGGCCCAGCGCCTCCGGCAGCGGCTTGCCGTCGCTGACCAGCACCCGGATGACGTCCCGGACCAGCCCGGTGACGGCCGCCGCCTCGACCCCCTTGCCGGACACGTCGCCGACCACCACGAGCCAGCGCCCGTCGGGCAGGGGGAGCACGTCGTAGAAGTCGCCACCCACCTCGGCGTCGTCGCCGGTCGGCACGTACTCGGCGGCGAAGCCGATGCCGTCGACGACCGGCAGGACCGGCGGCAGCAGCGACCGCTGGAGCGTCTGCGCCACCCGCCGCCGCTCGGCGTGGATGCGGGCGTTCTCGATGGCCAGGGCAGCCCGCCGGGCCACGTCCTCCAGCACGGCCACCTCGTCGGGGTCGTGCCGGTGCCGCTGGTGGCGGCCCACCGCGAGGGTGCCCAGCCGCTGCCCGCGCGCCACCAGCGGGACGGCGAAGCCCTCCATCGGCCCGCCCAGCGGCACCTGCGACCCGATCCGGGACGCCTCGCGCAACCGGGACTGCACCGAGTCCGTCCCCGTCTCGCGGAGCACCTTGTGTAGCTGCGGCAGCACCGACTCGTCGGCGTGGGTGGCCGCCGCGAGCCACAGCCGCCCCCACTCGTCGGCCGTGTGCACCGCGCACCACTGGCCGAGCCGGGGCACGACGAGCTGCGGGATCAGCACCATCGTCAGCTCGACGTCGAGGGACTGGGCGAGCAGCTCGCCCGCCTCGGCCAGGAACGTCAGCCAGGCCTGCCGGCGTACGTCGGCCCGGCGCAGCCGGTCGTTCTCCAGGTGCAGCGAGAGCCGTTCGGCGGTCAGCACGGCGAGCGGTCGCGCGTACGTCGAGGGGGCCGCGTCCAGCTCCAGCTCCCCGACGTACGGCCGGTGCACCGCCAGCGGCACCCGCAGCAGCTCGTTGCCGGCGCGAGGGGTGCGGCCGTACCGGGCCAGCACCTGCCGGCCCAGCCCGTCGCCCCGGTCCAGCCGGACGAGGCCGCCGGCCGCGCCGACCATCTCGGCGAGCCGGGTGAGCAGGTCGGTGGCGAAGTCCGGCAGCGGATCGTCGGCGTACTGGTCGGGGGCGGTCTGCATCAGCTCGCTGATCGCCCCGGCGCTGGGCCCCGCGTGCTCCGCGCCACCGGTCGGCGTCGCCGTGCCGCCGGCGGCACCGGCCTGGGGCCCGGCGGCGATCCCCTGCCCGTCGGTGGGGCCGGCCCGGTCCAGCCGGAACCACACCCCCTTGCCGGTGGGCAGGTAGGTCGTGCCCCACCGGCTGGCGAAGTGGTCCACCAGCAGCAGCCCCCGGCCCCGCTCGGACACCTCGTTGATCTCCGAGGTGTCGTTGCGTACGCCGACGGTCAGCTCGTCGACCGACCCGGCGGCGAAGTCGGAGACCGTCACGGTGAGGCCGACGTCGTCGCCGACGACCTCGATGTCCAGTTCGGTGCGGGCGTGCTCGACGGCGTTGGTGGTCAGCTCGGTGGTGAGCAGCAGGGCCTCGTTGAGCAGGTCGTCGAGGCGCGCGGCGGCGAGCACGGAGCGGACCAGGGCGCGGGCGGCGGCCGGTGTGCGCCGGTCGGCGGGCAGCCGGACCCGCCGGACGCGCTCGTCCGGACCCTCGAAGGCCGCCGGCCCCGCCTCCGCTGACACCTTCGTATCCTCCACCGCCGCCCGGCCCCGCGCCAAGCTGATCCGGCGGTCCGGGCGGCCGTGCCGGGCGGGCTGTGGCCCCGGCACGGCGGTGCCGCCGGGCGTGGCGGGCCGGCGGGCGGCGCGTCCCGGGAGCCCAGGCGGGCACAATGAGGGAACGGCCGGTGCGTTCGACGGGCGCCGGCGGCCCCCGGAACTCAGCGAGGAATGCGATGACCACGGCGAAACACCCGGTAGCCGCGGACCCGTCCGCGCCGGACCAGGCCGCTCTGCTCGGCGAGCTGGCGGAGGCGCTGCGGCGCGTGCGCGGCGGTGACCTGAAGGTGCGGCTGCGGCCCCGGGCGGGCGCGGCCGGCGAGGTGGCGGACGCGTTCAACGAGGTGGTGGCCCTCCAGGAGCGGCAGCACCGCGACCTGCTGCGGATCAGCCGGGTCGTCGGCCGGGACGGCCGGCTCAACGAGCGCCTGGAGGAGGAGGGGCTGGAGGGGTGCTGGGCGGAGGACCAGCGGGCGGTCAACTCGCTCATCGACGGGCTGGGCCGGCCGACCACCGAGATCGCCCGGGTGATCGTGGCGGTGGCCGACGGCGACCTCTCCCAGCACATGGCGCTGGAGATCGACGGCCGCCCGCTGCGCGGCGAGTACCTGCGGATCGGCCGCACCGTCAACACGATGGTCGACCAGCTCTCGTCCTTTTCCAACGAGGTGACCCGGGTGGCCCGGGAGGTGGGCACGGAGGGCAAGCTCGGCGGCCAGGCCGACGTGCGCGGCGTGGCCGGCACCTGGAAGGACCTCACCGACTCGGTGAACACCATGGCGTCGAACCTGACGGGCCAGGTGCGGTCGATCTCCCAGGTGGCGACGGCGGTGGCCCGGGGCGACCTGTCGCAGAAGATCACGGTCGGGGCGCGCGGCGAGGTCGCCGAGCTGGCCGACACGATCAACTCGCTCACCGACACGCTGCGCCTCTTCGCCGAGCAGGTGACCCGGGTGGCCCGGGAGGTGGGCACGGAGGGCAAGCTCGGCGGCCAGGCCGACGTGCCGAACGTCGCCGGCACCTGGAAGGACCTGACCGACAGCGTCAACTCGATGGCGTCGAACCTGACCGCCCAGGTGCGCAACATCGCGCAGGTCTCGACGGCCGTCGCCCGGGGCGACCTGTCGCAGAAGATCACCGTCGCCGCGCAGGGCGAGATCCTGGAGCTGAAGGACACCGTCAACACGATGGTGGACCAGCTCAGCTCGTTCGCCGACGAGGTGACGCGGGTGGCGCGTGAGGTGGGCATCGAGGGGAAGCTGGGCGGCCAGGCCCAGGTGCGCGGAGTCTCCGGCACCTGGCGCGACCTCACCGAGAACGTCAACCAGCTCGCCGGCAACCTGACCAGCCAGGTCCGCAACATCTCGCAGGTCTCGACGGCGGTGGCGAAGGGTGACCTGTCGCAGAAGATCACGGTGGACGCGCAGGGCGAGATCCTGGAGCTGAAGAACACCGTCAACACGATGGTGGACCAGTTGTCGTCGTTCGCCGACGAGGTGACGCGGGTGGCGCGCGAGGTGGGCACCGAGGGGAAGCTGGGCGGTCAGGCCCAGGTCAAGGGCGTTCTGGGTACGTGGCGGGACCTGACCGACAACGTGAACTCGATGGCGTCGAACCTGACGTCGCAGGTGCGCAACATCGCCTCGGTGACCACGGCGGTGGCGAAGGGTGACCTGTCGCAGAAGATCACGGTGGATGCCCGGGGCGAGATCCTGGAGCTGAAGTCGACGGTGAACACGATGGTGGACCAGCTCAGCTCGTTCGCCGACGAGGTGACGCGGGTGGCGCGCGAGGTGGGCACCGAGGGCAAGCTCGGCGGCCAGGCCCAGGTGCGCGGCGTCGCCGGCACCTGGCGGGACCTGACCGACAACGTCAACTCGATGGCGTCGAACCTCACCGCCCAGGTGCGCAACATCGCCCAGGTCTCCACGGCGGTGGCGAAGGGTGACCTGTCGCAGAAGATCACGGTGGATGCCCGGGGCGAGATCCTGGAGCTGAAGTCGACGGTGAACACGATGGTGG
>NZ_JBIARA010000004.1:287374-441773 GCF_042889525.1 Micromonospora sp. NPDC002575
GTGGACCAGCTCAGCTCGTTCGCCGACGAGGTGACGCGGGTGGCGCGCGAGGTGGGCACCGAGGGCAAGCTCGGCGGCCAGGCCCAGGTCAAGGGCGTCTCCGGCACGTGGCGCGACCTGACGGACAACGTGAACTCGATGGGGTCGAACCTGACGTCGCAGGTGCGCAACATCGCCTCGGTGACCACGGCGGTGGCCAAGGGCGACCTGAGCCAGAAGATCACGGTGGACGCGCAGGGCGAGATCCTGGAGCTGAAGAACACCGTCAACACGATGGTGGACCAGCTCCGGTCGTTCGCCGACGAGGTGACCCGGGTGGCCCGCGAGGTGGGCACCGAGGGCAAGCTGGGCGGCCAGGCCCAGGTGAAGGGCGTCTCGGGCACCTGGCGGGACCTCACGGAGAACGTCAACCAGCTCGCCTCGACGCTCACCACCCAGCTGCGGGCCATCGCCGAGGTGTCGACCTCGGTGACCCGGGGCGACCTGACCCAGCGGATCGCGGTCGAGGCGCAGGGCGAGGTCGCCGACCTGAAGGACAACATCAACCAGATGATCGTCACCCTCCGGGAGACGACGAAGAAGAACGCCGAGCAGGGCTGGCTGGACTCCAACCTGGCCCGCATCGGCGGACTGCTCCAGGGGCAGCGGGACCTCGGCGAGGTCTGCCGGATGATCATGATGGAGGTGACCCCGCTGGTCGACGCGCAGCTCGGCGCGTTCTTCCTGGCGGACACCTCGGACGGCAGCATGCGGCTGCGGCTGACCGCCTCGTACGGCTACGTCGCGCGGGGGCACGACGTCACGTTCGGGCCGGGCGAGGGGCTGGTCGGGCAGGCCGCCCTCTCCCGGCGGACGATCCGGGTGAGCGCCTCGCCGGACGGCCGGCTCACCCTGCGCTCCGGGCTGGCCAACACGCCGCCGGCCGACCTGGTGGTGCTCCCCGTCCTGTTCGAGGGCGAGCTGCTCGGCGTGATCGAGTTCGCCGGGGTGGCGGCCTTCCCCGACCTGCACCTGACGTTCCTGGAGCGGCTGGTGCTGACCATCGGCGTGGCGGTCAACACCATCCAGGCCAACCGGCGCACCGAGGAGCTGCTGGCGCAGTCGCAGCGGCTGGCCCACGAGCTCCAGGAGCAGTCGGCCGAGTTGCAGCGCACCAACGCCGAGCTGGAGGACAAGGCCCAGCTCCTGTCGGAGCAGAAGGCCAACATCGAGACCCAGAACCGGGAGATCGAGCTGGCCCGGCTCGGCCTGGAGGACAAGGCGCAGCAGCTCACCCGGGCGTCGGCGTACAAGTCGGAGTTCCTGGCCAACATGAGCCACGAGCTGCGTACGCCGCTGAACTCGCTGCTGCTGCTCGCCCGGCTGCTGATGGAGAACTCGGAGCAGAACCTCACCCCGAAGCAGATCGAGTTCGCCCGGACCATCCACGGCTCCGGCTCGGACCTGCTGCGCCTGATCGACGACATCCTCGACCTGTCGAAGATCGAGGCGGGCCGGATGGACGTCGAGCCCACGGAGGTCCAGTTCGCCGAGATCCGGGGGTTCGTCGAGCAGGCGTTCGCCCCGCAGGCGGAGGAGAAGGGCCTCGACTTCCAGGTGCGGCTGGCCAAGGAGCTGCCCCCGGCGCTGGTCACCGACGCGCAGCGGTTGCAGCAGATCCTGCGCAACCTGCTCTCCAACGCCGTGAAGTTCACCGACAACGGGGCGGTGACGCTGCGCATCGCCCCGGCCCCCGAGAACGCCGTCTTTGACGTCCCGGCGCTGACCAACGCCCGGCAGGTGATCGCCTTCACGGTGATCGACACGGGGATCGGCATCTCGGACGACAAGCTGTCGCTGATCTTCGAGGCGTTCCAGCAGGCGGACGGCACGACCAGCCGACGGTACGGCGGGACCGGGCTGGGCCTGTCGATCAGCCGGGACCTGGCCCGCCTGCTCGGCGGCTCGATCACGGTCAGCTCGGCGCCCGGCGAGGGCTCGACGTTCACCCTCTACGTACCGGACGTGCTGGCACCGGACGCGGTGGTCGCGCCCGCGCCGCCCTCGCCGGCCCGGGCGGGCCTGCCGTCGTCGCTGCTCATGCCCCCGCTGGAGCTGCCGGAGCCGGTCGAGACGCCGGGGACCGGCCGGCTGGAGGGCGTGACCGTGCTGATCATCGACGACGACGTGCGAAATGTCTTCGCTCTGACCAGCGCATTGGAGTTGCACGGTATGACCGTGTTGTACTCGGACAACGGGGCGGACGGGGTCCGCCTGCTGGCCGAGCATCCGGAGGTGGACATCGTGCTGATGGACGCGATGATGCCCGACCAGGACGGCTACGAGACGACCCGGCAGATTCGCCGCAACCACCACTTCGCCGACCTTCCGATCGTCTTCCTGACCGCGAAGGCGATGCCGGGGGACCGCGAGTCCGCGCTCGCGGCGGGAGGCAGCGACTACATCACCAAACCGGTCGACCTGGACGAGCTGATCGAGCTGATGTCGTCCTGGGCGAGCGGCAGCCGAGGCGAGGAGAGTTCGTGAGTCAGACGGCCAAGGCGCTGCTGGTCGACGACCGGCGGGAGAACCTGATGGCCCTGGAGGCGATCCTCCAGGGGCTGCCGGTGCAGTCGGTGGCGGTGGAGAGCGGCGAGGCGGCGCTCAAGCAGCTCCTGGTGGACGACTTCGCGGTCATCCTCCTGGACGCGCAGATGCCCGACATGGACGGCTTCGAGACCGCCAGCCACATCAAGCGGCGGGAACGCACCCGGCACGTGCCGATCATCTTCCTCACCGCCGCCGACAAGGACGCCCAGCTCGCCCTCCGCGGGTACGCGGTCGGCGCGGTGGACTACCTGACCAAGCCCTTCGATCCGTGGGTGCTGCGGGCCAAGGTGTCGGTCTTCGTCGAGCTGTGGGTGAAGACCCGGCAGTTGGCGGCGCAGTCGGACCTGGTCCGCGAGCGCGAGGCGCGGTGGCGGGCGCTCACCGACGCGGTCGACGAGGCCACGGCGCTGCTGCGCGGGGACGACCCGGCCGGCCACGCCCGCGCCGTGGAACTCCTCGAACAGGCCCGCTGGGGCAGCAGCCTGTAGGTCGCGCGGCGTCGGGGCGGACCCGACCGGCAGGGCGACGGCCGGTGCGGTGCGGGTCAGCGGCCGGCCGGGTGCCCGTCGTGCCCGGTGGCGGCGCGCCGGGCCCGCCAGCGTTCGCCCAGCGAGTCGATCTCCCCCTGGACGAAGACGAAGAAGTCGCGCAGCTCGGCGACCCGCTCGCCGGCCACCGTGTCGCGTCCGCGCAGGGCGTCGACCCCGCTGTCGGCGAGGTCGATGAAGTTCTTGTAGATCCGGGTCTTGGTGATGGTCGCCTCGTACCAGGGGTTGTCGGGCAGCCGGTACCGGTCGCGGCGGGAGCCCTTCACCGGCTCGCGGACCAGGATGTTGAACTGGGTCAGGTAGCGGACCGCGCCGGAGACCGCCGCCGCGCTGACGTCGAGCCGCTCGCCGATCTCGGCGGCGGTCAGCGGGTCGTCGGCGCTCATCACGGTGAACAGCACCCGGGCCGGCATCCGGGGGAAGCCCACCTCGGCGAAGGCCATGGCCATCCGCTCGACGAAGAGGTGGACCGCCTCCTCGTTGCGGCGGGGTGGATCGGCGGTCATCCGGCGGCTCCTCACCTTTGGTCGGGTATCTGATCGTGCCTCAGCCTGCACAGTCTTCACAACTTTCTGAAATGACTGTAGCTTCGAAACTGTGGAAACTCCGATAGAGATCTCCGGCCTGGTGAAGACCTTCGGCCGGACCAGGGCGCTCGACGGGCTCGACCTGACCGTCCGCGCCGGCGAGGTGCACGGGTTCCTGGGCCCCAACGGGGCCGGCAAGTCCACCACCATCCGCGTGCTGCTCGGCCTGCTCCGGGCCGACGCGGGAGCCGTCCGGCTGCTCGGCGGCGACCCGTGGCGCGACGCCGTCGCCCTGCACCGCCGGCTCGCGTACGTGCCCGGCGACGTGACGCTGTGGCCCAACCTCACCGGCGGCGAGGTGATCGACCTGCTCGGCCGGATGCGCGGGGGCCTCGACCGCGCCCGCCGCGACGAGCTGCTCGCCGCCTTCGAGCTGGACCCGCGCAAGAAGGGCCGGGCCTACTCCAAGGGCAACCGGCAGAAGGTCGGCCTGGTCGCCGCCCTCGCCTCCGACGCCGAGCTGCTGATCCTCGACGAGCCCACCTCCGGGCTCGACCCGCTGATGGAGGAGGTCTTCCAGCACTGGGTCCGCCGGGCCCGCGCCGACGGCCGCACCGTCCTGCTCTCCAGCCACATCCTCGGCGAGGTCGAGGCCCTCTGCGACCGGGTGACGATCATCCGCAGCGGCCGGGCCGCCGAGGCCGGCACCCTCAGCGAGCTGCGCCACCTCCAGCGCACCAGCGTCGACGCCGAGCTGGCCGGGCCGCCGCGCGGGCTGGACGGGCTGCCCGGCGTGCACGACCTGCGGGTCGACGGCGACCGCGTCCGCTTCGACGTGGACACCCCGGCCCTCGACGCCGCGCTGCGCCGGCTCACCGAGATCGGCGTACGGAGCCTGGTCAGCCGGCCGCCCACGCTGGAGGAGCTGTTCCTGCGGCACTACGGCACGGCCGCGTCCGACACCGCACCCGCCGGGGCGACCCGATGAGCCTCGCCGGCACCCGGCACCTGGTCCGGCTGATCCTGCGCCGCGACCGCGTCCTGCTGCCGATCTGGGTGCTGCTGATCGCCGTCCTCCCCGCCAGCTACGCGGCGACCTACGCCGAGCTGTACCCGACCGCCGCCCAGCGCGCCGAATACCTGGCCACCACCGCCGGCAACCCGTCGATCGTGGCGCTGCTCGGCCCCGCGTACGGCGACAGCGTCGGCGCGCTCGCCGCCCAGCGGGCCGGGCTGCTGCACCTGATCGTGGGCCTGATCAGCCTCCTCGTGGTCGTCCGGCACACCCGCACCGAGGAGGAGGCGGGGCGGCGGGAGTTGCTCGGCGCCACCGTCCTCGGCCGGCACGCGCCACTGGCCGCCGCGCTGCTCGTCACGTACGCGGCGGACCTGCTGCTCGGGCTGCTCGTCGCCGGCGGGCTGGTCGCCACCGACCTGCCGGCCGCCGGGTCGGTGGCGTTCGGGCTGTCGGTGACCCTCGCCGGGATGTTCTTCGCCACCGTCGGCGCGCTGGCCGCGCAGCTCACCGAGAGCGCGGGCGCCGCCCGAGGGCTGGGCCTCGCGGTCCTCGGCGTGGCATACCTGGTCCGGCTCGCCGGGGACGCCGGCGGGGTGGAGTGGCTGAGCCGGCTCTCCCCGCTGGGACTGGCCCAGCGCACCCACCCCTACACCGCCGAGCGGTGGTGGCCGCTGGCGGTGCTGGTCGGGCTGACCGCCCTGGTCGGGGCGCTGGCGTCGGGGCTGGCCGCCCGGCGGGACCTCGGTGCCGGCCTGCTGCCGCAGCGGCTCGGCCCGGCCGCCGCCGGCGACGCCCTCGCCGGCCCGCTGGGGTTGGCCTGGCGGCTCAACCGGGTCGCCCTGCTCGGCTGGACCGTCGGCGCGGCGGCGCTCGGCGCGGTGCTCGGCGGCGCGGCCGAGGCGGCCGGGGGCGCGGTGGAGGGCAACGAGGCGGTCGCCCGGCTGTTGGAGCGCCTGGGCGGCTCCGCGTCGGTCGCCGAGGCGTACCTCGGGGCGACCCTGAGCATCACCGCCCTCGCCGCCGCCGGCTACGGCATCCAGGCCGCGCTGCGGATGCGGGCCGAGGAGACCGCCCAGCGGGCGGAGCCGGTGCTCGCCACCGGGGTGAGCCGGCCCCGCTGGCTGCTCGGCCACCTCGCCTTCGCGCTGCTCGGCCCGGCGGTCGTGCTGGTCGTCACGGGCCTGGTGACGGGGCTGGCGTACGGCCTGAGCATCGGCGACGTCGCCGGGCGGGTGCCCCGGCTGACCGGGGCGGCGCTGGCGCACGTGCCGGCGGTGTGGGTGCTGGTCGGCGTGGCGGTGCTGCTGTTCGGCCTGCTGCCGCGCGTCAGCGTCGGGGTGGCCTGGGCGGCGCTCGCGGCCTGCCTGCTGCTCGGCCAGCTCGGCGCGGTGCTGGAGCTGAGCCAGTGGCTGCTGGACCTGTCGCCGTTCACCCACACCCCGCAGGTGCTGGGCGGCCCCGTCCCCCGCACGCCGCTGCTGGCGCTCACCGCCACCGCGGCGGCCCTGTCGGCGGCGGGCCTGCTGGCGTTCCGCCGCCGCGACGTGCCGAGCTGACGCGGCCTGCCGGGCTGAGACGCCTGCCGAGCTGACCCCGGGTGCGACTGGTGCCCGGGTCAGTCGGCGGGCGCGCCGTTGCGGATCATGAGGGCCGAGCGCAGGCCCGTGATGTCCAGGACGCGCAGCAGGAAGTCACCGACGTTGGTCAGGATCAGCAGGCTCTGCGCGTGGCTGGCCTTGCGGCTCAGGACGACCAGGGTGCCCAGGCCCTGCGAGTCGCAGAAGGTGACGCCACCCAGGTCGAGGACGATGCGTGGCGGCGGGTCGGTGAGCACCTCGTTGACGGCGGTCGAGAGCTGGGCGGCCGTGAGCATGTCGATCTCACCGGCGAGGCGAAGCACGGCTTCATCCCCCGTCCGGTGTACCGTGATGGACAGTTCGGCACGATCCACCCGGTCAGCCTAGCGCGATCCCGCCCACCCGGCCCGTCGAGGCGACCAGTGCGGCGGGCCCCGCCGGAGCGCCGTCTTCCTCGCGCCGAGCGCTGCCGCCGGGGTGAGCCCGGTAACCCCGATCAGGGGTGGCTGCCGATTCGCCGTCCGGCGCTGACACAATGGCCGCATCGTGACCGATGACTTCTCCGCCGGATCCGGCCGCTACCCGGCCGACGCGCCGGCCTCAGAGGCCCTGTTCGACCGCGCCCGCGCCATCGTGCCGGGCGGGGTCAACTCCCCCGTGCGCGCGTTCCAGGCCGTCGGCGGGACCCCGCGCTTCATGGTCCGGGGGGAGGGTCCCTGGCTTCACGACGCGGACGGCCGGCGCTACGTCGACCTCGTCTGCTCCTGGGGGCCGCTGCTGCTCGGGCACGCCCACCCCGAGGTGGTCGACGCCGTCCAGGCCGCCGCCGCCCGGGGCACCAGCTTCGGCACCCCGACCCCCGGCGAGGTCGAGCTGGCCGCCGAGATCGTCGACCGGACCCCGGTCGAGCAGGTCCGGCTGGTCAACTCGGGCACCGAGGCCACCATGACGGCGATCCGGCTGGCCCGGGGACACACCGGCCGCTCCAAGATCATCAAGTTCGCCGGCTGCTACCACGGGCACGTCGACGCGCTGCTCGCCGCCGCCGGCTCCGGCGTGGCCACCCTCGGCCTGCCCGACTCGCCGGGCGTCACCGGCGCCGCGGCGGGCGAGACGATCGTGCTGCCCTACAACGACGTCGCCGCCGTCGAGGCGGCGTTCGCCGCGCAGGGGCAGCACATCGCCGCCGTCATCACCGAGGCGGCGGCCGGCAACATGGGCGTGGTCGCCCCGCGCGACGGGTTCAACGCCCAGCTCGCCCGCATCGCCCACGCGCACGGCGCGCTGCTCATCGTCGACGAGGTGATGACCGGGTTCCGGGTGTCCCGCTCCGGCTGGCACGGGCTCGACCCGGTCGACGCCGACCTGTGGACGTACGGGAAGGTCATGGGTGGCGGGCTGCCCGCCGCGGCCTTCGGCGGGCGCGCGGAGATCATGGCGCGACTCGCCCCGGCCGGCCCCGTCTACCAGGCCGGCACGCTCTCCGGCAACCCCCTCGCGTGCGCCGCCGGCCTGGCCACGCTGCGGCTGGCCGACGACGCCGTCTACCGCAGGCTCGACGACACGGCCGCCGTCGTGGGCAAGCTCGCCTCCGACGCGCTGGCCGCCGCCGGGGTCCCGCACCGCCTGTCGTACGCGGGCAGCATGTTCTCGATCTTCTTCACGGACGCCGACGTGATCGACTACGACAGCGCGCGGACCCAGCAGGTCCCGGCGTTCCGGGCGTTCTTCCACTCGATGCTCGCCGACGGCGTCTACCTTCCGCCGAGCGCGTTCGAGTCCTGGTTCGTCTCGGCGGCGATCGACGACGCCGCCCTGGAGCAGATCGCCTCGGCCCTGCCGGCGGCGGCGAGCGCGGCGGCAGCGGCAGGCAACGGGGGGTAACCGGTGAGCAAGACGGTGGTGCACGTGCTGCGGCACGGCGAAGTGCACAACCCGGGCCAGATCCTGTACGGCCGGCTGCCCGGCTTCCGCCTGTCGGAGCTGGGCGTGCAGATGGCCAAGGCGGCGGCCCAGGGGCTCGCCGAGCGCAACGTGGTGCACGTGGTGGCCAGCCCGCTCGAACGCGCCCAGCAGACCGCCGAGCCGATCGCCGCCCAGTTCGGCCTGCCCGTCGGGGTCGACGAGCGGCTGATCGAGAGCGCCAACTGGTTCGAGGGCAAGAAGGTCTCCCCGGGCGACGGGTCGTTCCGCGACCCGCGCAACTGGTGGGTGCTGCGCGACCCGGTCACCCCGAGCTGGGGCGAGGCGTACCGGGCCATCGCCGAGCGGATGTTCGCCGCCCTGCACGCCGCCCGCGTCGCCGCCGAGGGCCGGGAGGCCGTGCTGGTCTCCCACCAGCTCCCCATCTGGACCCTGCGCCGGTACGTCGAGCGCAAGCGGCTCTGGCACGACCCGCGCAAGCGGCAGTGCGGGCTGGCCAGCCTCACCTCGTTCCACTTCGACGGCGGAAAGGTGGTCGGCATCGGATACTCGGAGCCCGCCGCCCACCTCGTCGCCACATCGCCGACCGCCCGGACGGCCAAGGGGGCCTGATGCCAGCCCGAAGGTGGATCGCCGGACTCCTCGCGGCCGTGACGGCCACGGCGGCGCTGGCCGGCTGCTCCGGCGACAGCCAGGAACGGCGCTGCGCCACCACCGACGGGGTCATCGAGTGCGCCCCCGACCAGCGCTCCGCCGCGCCGAAGCTGACCGGTGAGCTGCTCACCGGCGGCAGCTACGACATCGCGAAGGACCTCGGGCAGGTCGTCGTGGTCAACTTCTGGGGCTCCTGGTGCCCGCCCTGCCGGGCCGAGGCCGACGACCTGGAGGCCACCTACCAGGCCACCAAGGGCTCCGGGGTGGCGTTCCTCGGCATCAACGTGCAGGACAACCGGGACAAGGCCCTCGCGTTCGAGGAGGGCCGGGTCACCTACCCGAGCCTGTTCGACCCGCCGAGCCGGCTGGCCCTCGCCTTCGACATCGCGCCGAACACCATCCCCGCCACGGTGATCCTCGACCGGGACGGCCGGGTCGCCGTGGTCATCCGGTCGGCGGTCACCCGGGACCGGCTGCAACCGATCGTCGAGCGGATCGCCGCCGAGCAGCCCGCGCCCGACGGTTCCCGCTGATGGGCGAGACCTTCCACGACATCGCCAGCGGCGGCCCGCTGCTGCTGGCGATCGGCGCGGCGGCGCTCGCCGGGCTGGTCAGCTTCCTCTCCCCGTGCATCCTCCCCCTGGTCCCCGGCTACCTCAGCTACGTGACGGGCCTGGCCGGCACCGACCTGGAGAGTGCAAGGAAGGGCCCCCTGTTAACGCCTTCTGTAGAGCAGGGGCCCCCTGTTAACACCCCCGGCGACGCTGAAGCGGCCGGCGGGGTCGCCGTGCGGGAACGGGCGGCGGAGCGTACCCGGGAGGCAAGCCGGACCGGCGCGGCCGTCAAGGGGCGGGTGCTCGCCGGGACGCTGCTCTTCATCGCCGGCTTCACCGCCGTCTTCACCGCCACCGCGATCCTCTTCGCCAGCGTCGGCCGGGTCCTCATCCAGTACGAGCGGCAGCTGGAGATCGGCGCGGGCGCGCTGATCGTCGTGCTCGGGCTGGCGTTCGTCGGGGTGCTCCCCGGCCTGCAACGGGAGTTCCGCATCCAGCGGCTGCCCGCCGCCGGCCTGCTCGGGGCCCCCGTCTTCGGCGCGGTCTTCGCGCTGAGCTGGATGCCCTGCACCGGCCCGACGCTCGCGGCGGTGCTCGGCATGGCCACCCCCGGCGGGCAGCTCGACCGGGCCGTGGTGCTCGCCGTGGCGTACTGCCTCGGGCTGGGGGTGCCGTTCGTCGTCTTCGGGCTGGCCTTCCACCGCCTGCTCGGGGTGTTCCGCGCCGTGCGGCGCAACAGCCGCTGGGTCACCCGGGCCGGCGGGGTCCTGCTGATCCTGATCGGCCTGGCGCTGGTCACCGGCGGGTGGACCGACTTCGTGATCTGGTTGCAGACCACCTTCGGCGTGGGCGAGGTGAGCATCTGATGACGGTCGTCGAGGACCGGCCGGCCCCGCCGGCCGGCGCGCCCCGCCGCCGGCCCAACCCCGTGCTGGCCCTGCTGCGCAACTCGTGGCGGCAGCTCACCAGCATGCGTACGGCGCTGATCCTGCTCTTCCTGCTCGCGGTCGCCGCCGTCCCCGGCTCGGTGCTGCCGCAGCGCGGGGTCAATCCGGAGAACGTCAACAAGTACTTCGTCGAGCACCCCGACCTGGCCCCGAAGCTGGACCGGATCGGCGCGTTCGAGGTGTTCGGCTCGGTCTGGTTCTCCGCGATCTACCTGCTGTTGTTCACCTCGCTGATCGGCTGCATCGTGCCCCGGCTGCGCGACCACGTGCGCGCCCTGCGGGCGAAGCCACCGGCCGCGCCGAAGCGGCTGGACCGGCTGCCCCAGCACGCCGTGCTGGCCGGCGTCGTCCCCACCGGGCCCGAGGCCGTCGAGGCCATCGCCGCCGAGCTGCGCCGCCGCCGCTGGCGAGTCCAGGTGCGCGGCGTCGAGGTCTCCGCCGAGAAGGGCTACCTCAAGGAGACCGGCAACCTGCTGTTCCACACCTCGCTCATCGCCGTGCTGCTCGGGGTCGCGCTCGGCTCGTGGTACGGCTGGCACGGCAACAAGCTGCTGGTGGCCGGCGCGGACAACGCGTTCTGCAACACCCGGCAGCAGTACGCCGAGGCCAAGCTCGGCCCCCGCGTCGACAGCGCCGACCTGCCGCCGTTCTGCCTGACGCTGAAGAAGTTCGACGCGACGTTCCTGGAGTCGACGCAGCCGGAGTCGTACCGGGCCACCGTCGACGTGGAGGAGGCAGGCCGGGCCGCCCGCACCGCGTCCTTCTCGGTGAACGACCCGCTGCGCCTCGGCGGGGCCAACGTCTACCTGCTCGGCCACGGGTACGCGCCGATCCTGCGCTACACCGACCGCTACGGCAAGACGCAGACCAGCAACTTCCCGTTCCTGACCACCGGGGACGCCACCCTCACCAGCGAGGGCGTGGCCGCGTTCCCCGACGTCAACGTCGACCCGGCCACGGGGAAGCGGGACGCCGACCTCCAGGTCGCCTTCGAGGGGCTCTACCTGCCCACAGCGCCGCAGCAGCCCCCGTTCACCCGCTCGGAGTTCCCGACCGAGCGCAACCCGGCGGTGGTGCTGGTCGCCTACCGGGGCAACCTGGGCATGGACGCCGGCATCCCCGGCTCGGTCTACCAGCTCGACCAGCGGCAGGTCAGCAGCGGCAAGCTCAAGCAGATCGGCGACCGCAAGCTCGCCGTCGGCGAGAAGTGGACGCTGGACGACGGCAGCGTGCTGGAGTTCGTCGGCACGCAGCCGTACATCACGATCTCGGTCCGGTACGACCCCGGCTCGGCGCTGCTGCTGGTCAGCTCGACGACGCTGCTGGTCGGCCTCATGGGCGCGCTGTTCGGCAAGCGCCGCCGGGTCTGGTTCCGCCTCACGCCGGCCGGGGCCGGGGCGTCCGGCGGCGCGGCGGACCCCGCAGCCGACCCCGCCGGTGGATCTCCGACGGCCGGTAGTAGTTTGGTGGAGGCCGGTGGCCTGCCGCGCACCGACTATCCAGGGTTCGCCGACGAGTTCGCGCAGCTCCTTGCCGCTATCCGCGGCGAGGAGACGACGCGGGGCCCGGCCGGTACGCGAGAAGGAGCGCAGTGATGTCCGCACTCTCCGACCAGCTGGTCACGTTCGCGACCCTGGCGTACCTGATCGCGATGATCAGCCACGCCGTCGAGTACGCCCTGGGCAACGCCCGCGCCGTCGCCCGGCCCGCCGCGCCCGCGCGTGAGCTGGTCGGGGCGGGGGTGGGCGCAGGGGGCGTCGCCCTCCCCGGCGGGCCCGTCGCCAAGGCCGACGCCCCGCCGGACGGCGTCGACCGTTCGGCGGCCCGGGGCCGGCTCGCCGGCCGCGTCGCGGTGTGGATCACCGTGCTCGCCGCCGCGCTGCACCTCGGGGCCACGGTCACGCGCGGCATCGCCGCCGACCGGATGCCCTGGGGCAACATGTACGAGTTCGTGCTGACCGTGTCGTTCATCGGCACGGCGGCGTGGCTCGCCGTGCTGTGGAAGCGCCCCACGCTGCGCCGCCTCGGGCTGTTCCTCACCCTCGTCATGGTGCTGCTGCTGGCGTTCGCCGAGCTGAAGCTCTATGTCGAGGTGGTGCCGCTGACCCCGGCGCTCAACTCCTACTGGTTCATCGTGCACGTGTCGACGATCAGCTTCTCGTCGGGCATCTTCCTGCTGGGCGTCGTGCCGGCGGTCGCGTTCCTCATGCGCAACGGCTACGAGCAGGGCAAGCGCAGCTTCCCGTACACCCTGGCGAAGCGGCTCCCGGCGGCGGCCGGCCTGGAGCGGCTGACCTTCGCGCTGCACGCCTTCGCGTTCCCGGTCTTCACCTTCGCGGTGATCGCCGGGGCGATCTGGGCGGAGGCCGCGTGGGGCCGGCCGTGGGGCTGGGACCCGAAGGAGACCTGGGCGTTCATCTCCTGGGTGGTCTACGCGGGCTACCTGCACGCCCGGGCCACCCCGAGCGTGCGCCGCAACGTGGCGACCTGGCTCGCCATCGTCGGCTTCCTCACCGTGCTGATGAACCTGTTCGGCGTCAACTTCTTCTTCACCGGCCTGCACTCGTACGCCGGGGTGAGCTGACCCGCCGCCTCGTCGCCGCCGTCTCGACGGGCTGTCACCGTCCGGTGAGTGCCCCGTCGACGCGCAGTGTCACCTGGTAGGCGATCTCCGGCACGTCGGCCAGCTCGATCCGGTCCGATCGCATGGCGAGTTGCGCGTGCAGCTCCCGCGCTACGGCGTCGCGGATGTGAACCAGCAGGGGTGAGAGGCCGTCCGGGTCGCCGGATACGTACGCGTCGCTCATGCCTCCATCGTGTTGCCGGGTGCTCCTTCCGGCGAGCGCGAACCCGCTTCTGCGAGATGTGTAACTCCCGATGGGCTCGCCGGGCGCCCGGCGGTCGTTCGTGGGGCTGGCCACCGCCGGGTGAGCCGGCCCGTGCGCCGTTGCTGCCCGTGAGCTGCGCCGGCTGCTGACGGTTGACCTGTTCCGGCTGGTGCCGGTGCGGGCCCCGGTGGTCGGTCAGGCGCCGAACCACCCCGGGACGTCGAGCCGGAAGAAGTTCGGCTGGGCGACCCGGCGCAGGTCGTCCTCCAGCGCGTTCACCCGCTGCTCGCCCAGCGTCTGCGCCCATCGTGCCCGCAGCTCGTCGAAGAGAGCCGCCGAGCGGCGCAGCCCGTCGTGCCCCCGCTCGGTCAGCCGGATGAGCTTGCGTCGCGCGTCGGCGGGGTCGTCGGCGCGTTTCAGGTAGCCGAGGGCGACCAGCCGGTCGACGGTCTTGCCGGCGGCCTGCTTGGAGACGCCGAGGCGATGACCCAGCTCGCTGGCGGTCGCGCCGGCCGGGCCGACGGCCTGGAGGACGAAGCCGTGCACCGGCCGCAGCTCCGCGTGCCCCTGCCGGGCCAGCTCCGCGTGCAGGTCGTCGACGAGGGTACGGAAGCCGGCCAGCAACAGCAGGGGCAGCAGGAAGCCGGGGCGCTCCGGGGTGCCCGTCGCCGCGTTCGCGGGGTCAGCCGTTGCCACGTTCGACAACCACGTTTACTATTCGGTCAACCACGTTGACCATCGTACGCGAAGAGGTTGTCCATGCCCCGATCGGCCTTCACCACCCACACCCTCGACACCGCGCCCGCCGCCGCCCGGCCCGCCATGGCCGGGGTCCACCGCAAGCTCGGGCACCTGCCCGCCGCCGTCGCCCTGATGGCCGAGTCCCCGGAGCTGCTCAAGGGCTTCCTGGGAGCCGCCGCCGTCTTCGAGTCCACCGATCTCGACCCGGTCGCCCGCGAGGTGGTGGTGCTCACCGTCGCCGTCCGCAACGGGTGTCAGCTCTGCGTGGCCATGCACACCGCCGCCCTGGCCCGACATGCCGGCACGACGGCGCTGATCGAAGCGCTGCGCGCCGGGGCGGGGCTGCCCGAGCCGCGACTCGACGCGCTGCGCCGGTTCACCGTCGCCGTGCTCGATCACCGGGGTGACGTCCCCGACGAGGAGCTGACCGCCTTCCTCTCCGCCGGCTGGCGGCCCCGGCACGCGCTGGACGTCGTGCTCGGCGTCGGCGCGTACACCATCTCCACCTTCGCCAACCGCCTGCTGGACGTCCCCCTCGACCCGCCCCTGGCCCCCTACGCCTGGCCGCCCACCCCAGCTTCCCGCCCCGGTGATCAAGAGAAAAGCGTCACCGCATAGATCAACTCTGACGCTTTTCTCTTGATCACCGGGGCGGGAGCAGGAAGGGCAGCAGGAGGGCGGTCAGCTCCGCCGGGCGCTCCTCGAAGAGCCAGTGACCGCTGTCCTCGATCACCCGGCCCTCGACCGTGCGGGCGTACCGGCGCACCTGGTCGGCCACCTGCCCGCCGAGGCTGGCCCCGGCCCCGACGGCGAGCACCGGCATCGGCAGCGGTCGCTCCCGGTACGCCGCGTTGTCCGCGACGTCCTGCCCGAACGCCCGGAAGTAGGCGAAGCTGGCCCGCAGGTGCGCCGGATCCCGCAGATGCCGGGCGTACTCCTCGATGTCGTCCGCCCCGATGCTGCCCTTGTGCACCATGAGCGAGTCGGTGAAGCGGTCCACCCAGAGTGACTCCCGGCCGGCAACCAGCTCCTCCGGCAGGCCGTTGGCGAGGTTGAAGAAGCCGAAGTTCCACACCGCCGGCCCGGCGGCGGTCAACGCGGGGAACGTATAGATGCTCTCGTCGGGGATCGGCGCCTCGGTCAGCACCAGCCGCGACACCTCGTCGGGGTGCGCGGCAGCGTAGGCGTACGCGACCATGGTGCCCACGTCGTGGCCGACCAGCCGGATGTCGCCGGCCAGGCCCAGGCCGGTCAGCAGGCCGTGCAGGTCGGCGGCGAGGGTCTTCTTGTCGTACCCGCCGGGCGGGGCGTCGCTGTCGCCGAAGCCCCGCAGGTCGGGGGCGATCACCTGGTACGAGTCGGCCAGCTCCGGCAGCAGCCGCCGCCACATCCGCCAGCACTGCGGGTAGCCGTGCAGCAGCACCAGGGTCGGCCCCCGGCCGCCTCGGACATAGTTGATCGCCACCGCGCCGACCTGGGTTCGCTGCTCGGTGAACCCCGCCGGCACCCGTCCGTCGCCCATCGCCGCCCCCATCGCCGCCCCCGTCCCCGACACTGGCGGCCCGGCCACCCGCCGCACCGTCACCCGTCGCACCGCCATCCGCCGCGCTGCCATCCGCCGCGCTGCCATCCGTACCAACGAGCGTCGGTCGACTGGGGAGACGCGGGCTCGGCGGCTGACTGGGCTGCTAATAGGGGGCCCCTCCTCTACAGAAAGCGTTAACAAGGGGCCCTTCCTTGCACCTCAGCCCGGTGCGGGAGACTGGGGGCATGGCGGTTCGTGGGTTTCCGTACACCGATCTGAAGGACTTCCTCGCGGCTCTGGAGCGGGCGGGGGAGCTGCGCCGCGTCCGCGTCCCCGTGGACCCGACGCTGGAGATCAGCGAGATCGTCACCCGGACCGTGCGCGAGGGCGGCCCCGCGCTGCTGTTCGAGCGCCCCACCCGGGGCGAGCTGCCGGTGGCGATCAACCTGTTCGGCACCGAGAAGCGGATGGCGATGGCGCTGGGCGTCGACTCCCTCGACGAGATCGGCGCGCGGATCGGCGCGCTGATCAAGCCGGAGCTGCCCGTCGGCTGGTCCGGCATCCGCGAGGGCCTCGGCAAGGTCATGCAGCTCAAGTCGGTGCCGCCGCGCAAGGTCAAGACGGCCCCCTGCCAGCAGGTGGTCTACTCCGGCGACGACGTCGACCTGGGCCGGCTGCCCGGCCTCCAGGTCTGGCCCGGCGACGGCGGCATCTTCCACAACTACGGGCTCACGCACACCAAGCACCCCGAGACGGGCAAGCGCAACCTCGGGCTCTACCGGCTCCAGCAGCACTCCCGCAACACCCTCGGCATGCACTGGCAGATCCACAAGGACTCCACCGCCCACCACGCGGTGGCCGAGCGGCTCGGCCAGCGCCTGCCCGTCGCGGTCGCGATCGGCTGCGACCCCGTCGTCTCGTACGCGGCCAGCGCGCCGCTGCCCAGCGACATCGACGAATACCTGTTCGCCGGGTTCCTGCGCGGCGAGCGGGTCGAGATGGTCGACTGCCTCACCGTCCCGCTCCAGGTGCCGGCGCACGCCCAGATCGTGCTGGAGGGCTACCTGGAGCCCGGCGAGCGGCTGCCCGAGGGGCCGTTCGGCGACCACACCGGCTTCTACACCCCGGTCGAGCCGTTCCCGGTGCTGCACATCGAGACGATGACCATGCAGCGCGACGCCGTCTACCACTCGATCGTCACCTCGAAGCCGCCGCAGGAGGACCACGGCCTCGGCAAGGCCACCGAGCGGATCTTCCAGCCGCTGCTGAAGCTGCTGATCCCCGACATCGTCGACTACGACCTGCCGGCCGCCGGGGTCTTCCACAACTGCGCGATCGTGTCGATCCGCAAGCGCTACCCCAAGCACGCCCAGAAGGTGATGAACGCCATCTGGGGCGCGCACCTGATGTCGCTGACCAAGCTGATCGTGATCGTCGACGAGGACTGCGACGTGCACGACTACCACGAGGTCGCGTTCCGGGCGTTCGGCAACGTCGACTACGCCCGCGACCTGCTGCTCACCGAGGGGCCCGTCGACCACCTCGACCACTCCTCCTACCAGCAGTTCTGGGGCGGCAAGGTCGGCGTCGACGCCACCCGCAAGCTGGCAGGCGAGGGCTACACCCGGGGCTGGCCCGAGGAGATGACCATGGCCCCCGAGGTCGTCTCCCTGGTCGACAAGCGCTGGAAGGAGTACGGGATCTGATGGCCACCGCCGCCGCTGCGCCGGCGCGGCCGGGCCGCGTCAAGTCCTTCCTCAAGCTCGTCGCGATCGAGCACTCCGTCTTCGCGCTGCCGTTCGCGTACCTGTCGGCGCTGACCGCGATGCAGGTCAACGGCGGGCGGGTGCGCTGGCTCGACCTGCTGCTGATCACCGTCGCGATGGTCGGGGCGCGGACGTTCGCCATGGCCGCCAACCGGATCCTCGACCGGCGGATCGACGCGCGGAACCCGCGTACCGCCGCCCGGGAGCTGGTCACCGGGGCGGTGAGCGTGCGGACGGCCTGGACCGGCGCGGGCGTCGCGCTCGTGGTGTTCCTCGCCGCCGCCGCCCTGCTCAACCCGCTCTGCCTGGCGCTCGCGCCGCTCGCCGTGATCCCGCTGGTCGTCTACCCGTACGGCAAGCGGTTCACCAACTGGCCGCACGCGATTCTCGCGATCGCCCAGGCGGTCGGCCCGGTCGGCGCGTGGCTCGCCGTCACCGGCACCTTCGCCGGCTCGTGGCCGGCGTGGCTGCTCGGCGCGGCCGTCGGCCTGTGGATCGGCGGCTTCGACCTGATCTACGCCTGCCAGGACGCCGACGTCGACCGCGAGATCGGCGTGCACAGCGTGCCCGCCCGGTACGGGCTGCGGTTCGCCCTGCACGCCTCCACCGTCGCGCACGTGGTGACGTTCGCGCTGTTCGTCTGGTTCGGGGCGCTCGTCGGCTTCGGCTGGCCGTGGTGGATCGGGCTGGCGCTCACCGCCGCCGCGTTCGGCTACCAGCACCTCGTGGTCAGCCCGACCGACCTGAGCAAGGTCAACCGGGCGTTCTTCACGGCGAACGGGTTCGTCGGCATCGCGCTGTTCGTGTTCGCGCTGGTCGACCTGGTGGCGAGGCTGGGCCTGCGCCCCTGAGCCGGGCCGCCCGCCGCCTCGCCGCCCGCCGCCGCCCGCCGCTGCCCGCCGCCGCCTGCCGCCCGCCGCTGCCCGGCGTGGTTAAGAAGGGGCCCCTGCTCTACCGGAAGCGTTAAGAAGGGGCCCCTCCTTACCGTCGCCGTAGCGGGCGCTCTCCAGCGTCCAGTCGATCGTGCCCCGGACGGCGGCGGCGACCCCGTCGAGGTGGTCGGCGACCGCCTCGTCCAGCGCCGGCCCGAACGACGGCACGCCCGCGCGCAGCTCGACGAAGCGGCGCATCGCCGCCCGCCACCGCTCGGCGGCCGGGCCGAGTGCGGCGTCCACCCCGACGCCCCGCTCGGCGGCCAGCGCCAGGACCAGGTTGTGCCCGCCGGAGGTGGCCCGGTCCCGCTCCAGCGAGGCGATGTCGTTGTACCAGGAGAGCAGGTCGTTGCCGAGGTCGGCGATCTCGCGCAGCAGCGGGTGGTGGTAGACCGCGTCGGGCAGCGGCCGGCCCGTGACGAACTCGATCAGCGTGTACGACACGTGGGCCGCCGAGGTGGCCCGGCGCAGCTCGACGTACCGGTTCACGTCCGGCGGGCGGCCGGCCGCCTTCTCCACCGCCTCCCGCCAGGTGCCGTGCAGGTGGTGGCCGACCGCGTCGGCGAACCGCTCCCGCCAGCGGGCCGGCATCCGGCGGCGCGGCTCCCGCCACGCCCGCACCAGCAGCCGGCGCAGCGGGCCGGTGAGGCCCGGGTGCCGCCCCCGGGGGCCGTCGCGCAGCAGCCGGAGCGTCCCGTCCCGTAGCGCGAGGATCTGGTCGGGGCGCAGCCGGCCCGGCCGGTCGCAGGCGTCGTCGACCAGGAAGAACCAGGTGAACAGGGCCGCGATGACGCGCAGGTCGGGCTCGGTGGCCTGCGGATAGAGCCGGCCCGCGTACCGGGCGAACCGGGCGCGGGACAGCCGTTCCAGGGCGGGTCCGTCCAACGGCAGGCCGACGGTGGGCAGCCGGTCGTCGAGCCAGCGTTGCACCCGGTCGGCGTGCGGCGACAGCCGAGGCGGGATCGGGCAGTCGGCGCGCAGCGACCGGAGGATGTCGTCGGTCATCACCGATCCCCCCTGTGGGACGTGAATCTTCTCGGCAGCATGGCAGGTCGGCACCGCGCGGATGGCCCCGCCCCGTGCGGGGGTGGGGGCGGTCGGCGGCCCGTCGCCGTGACCAGGCAGGCTGGACGGCATGCGGGAACCATGGGTGGTGGGAGTCTCCGGCGCGTCGGGCACGCCGTACGCGGCGGCGGTCGTCCGGGGGCTGCTCGACGCCGGCCAACCGGTGGACCTGGTCGTCTCCCGGGCCGCCCGGCTGACCATCCTCGACGAGACCGGGCGGGCCTTCCGCGACGGGCACTGGGCCGAGGACCTCGCGGCCTGGCTCGGGCGCGACCTGGGCGACGCCGACGTGCGGCACTGGCCCGCCGGCGACCTCGCCGCCGGCCCCAGCAGCGGCTCCTACCGGGTACGCGGGATGGCGGTCGTGCCGGCCAGCACGGCGGCCTGCGCCGGCATCGCGATCGGCCTGTCGAAGGACCTGCTGCAGCGGGCCGCCGAGGTCAACCTCAAGGAGCGCCGGCCGGTGGTGGTGGTGCCCCGCGAGACGCCGGTGACCCGCAGCCACCTGGAGCACCTGATCGCCCTGCACGACGCCGGGGCGGTGGTGCTGCCGGCCAGCCCCGGCTTCTACGGTGCCGGGGCGTCCGCCTCCGCGCAGCAACTCGTCGACTTCGTTGCGGGGAAGGTGCTCGACGCGCTGGGCGTGCCGCACACGCTGTTCCGCCGCTGGTCCGGCGAGCTGGGCGTCACCCGCTGACGCCGGGACCGGCGGCGGGACGCGGGCCGGACTGGCCGGCCCGTGCCCGTCAGCGCACCTGCTCAGTACATCCCGGCGTTGGCCGGGCCGGGGCCGGTCGACGCGGCGGGGCCGACGTTGCGGGCCTTCCCCATGTCGTCCGCCTCGTCAAGCATGCCCTCCCCCTCAAGCAGGGCCCGCACCTCGGATTCCCGAAACCGGCGATGCCCGCCTGGAGTCCGGATGCTGCCGATCCGGCCGGCCGCCGCCCAGCGCGTCACAGTCTTCGGGTCAACCCGAAACAGCGCGGCGACCTCACCCGGTGTCAGCAGGCGATCTCCAGTGTCCACAGCCCCCTCCTCGCGTCGACGAAGCCCCCGGCTGAACACACTGCCCCCGGCCGGTGCGAGCCCAGAGCCGTCATGAGGGACGTATGGCAATTACAGCACCAGCGACCTGGCCTGTCCGCCAAACGCGAAAAACGCACTGAGTGGGAAGTTAGTAAACTGGGGTGGCTCTGCTCTCCCTCGACCGAAGGTCTGCGGACACTCACCTACTGTCATGTGCAACGCATGCCGGGCGGCCGGCGTTACGCCCCAACGACTAGGGTCACAGTCCGTGGACGCCATCGACCTCAGCCTCGTGGAGCTGTTGCAGGGCAACGCCCGACTCTCGTACGCCGAGCTGGCCCGCCAGGTCGGCCTCTCCGCCCCGGCCGTGCACGAGCGGGTCGGCAAGCTGGAGTCGAGCGGCGTCGTCCGGGCGTACCGGGCGGAGGTCGAGCCCGAGGCCATCGGCCTCGGCGTGACCGCGCTCATCGGCATCGTCGAGGACTCCGGCGGCGACACCGACGACGTGCTGGAGGCGTTCCGGCGGATGCCCGAGATCGAGTCCTGCTACTTCATGGCGGGGGTCGAGTCGTTCCTGCTCAAGGCCCGGGTCGGCACCATCGCCGAGCTGGAGCAGTTGATCGTGCGGCTGAACCGCACCCCCGGGGTTGCCTCCACCCGGACGGGGATCGCCCTCTCCACCAAGTGGGAGAACCGCCCGCAGCCGCTGGCCCGCCCCGCCACCTGACGGTCGCGGCCCGGCACCCGGCGGCGTCCCGGCACCCGGCGGCGGCCCGGCAGCCCGCCCGGCACCCGGCCGCCGCCCGGCACACGGCGGCGACCAGGGCCGAGCCGCTTGCTACGTTTCCGAACATGACTCATCTCGACCGGTGCGACGAGGCCAGCCGGCGCTGGGTGACCGAGGCGATCGCCACGGTCGAGGCCGACGCCAACCGGTCCGCCGACACCCACCTGCTGCCGTTCCCGCTACCCCGGGAGTGGGGCATCGACCTCTACCTCAAGGACGAGTCGGTGCACCCCACCGGCTCGCTCAAGCACCGGCTCGCCCGATCCCTGTTCCTGTACGGGCTCTGCAACGGCTGGATCGGCCCGGGGACGACGATCGTCGAGGCGTCCTCCGGCTCGACGGCGGTCTCCGAGGCGTACTTCGCCCGGATGCTGGGGCTGCCGTTCATCGCGGTGATGCCGGCGTCCACCTCGCCCGAGAAGATCACCCAGATCGAGTTCCAGGGCGGGCGCTGCCACCTCGTCGCCGACCCGGCGAAGGTGGTCGTCGAGGCGCGCTGGCTCGCCGAGGACTCCGGCGGCCACTTCATGGACCAGTTCACGTACGCCGAGCGGGCCACCGACTGGCGGGGCAACAACAACATCGCCGAGTCGATCTACGCCCAGCTCGCGCTGGAGCGGCACCCCGTGCCGGCCTGGATCGTCGTCGGGGCCGGCACAGGCGGCACCAGCGCCACCATCGGCCGCTACACCCGGTTTCGGCGGCTGCCCACCAAGCTCTGCGTGGTCGACCCGGAGAACTCGGCGTTCTACCCCGCCTGGCAGGCCGCCGACTGGTCGGTGTGCACCGGCCGGGGCTCGCGGATCGAGGGGATCGGCCGGCCCAGCGTGGAGGCGTCCTTCCTGCCCGCCGTGGTGGACCGGATGGTCCAGGTGCCCGACGCCGCCTCCCTGGCCGCCATGCGGGCCGGCTCGGCGCTGCTCGGCCGCCGCGTCGGCGGCTCCACCGGCACCAACCTGTGGGGCGCGTTCGGCCTGATCGCCGGGATGCTCGCCGAGGGCCGCACCGGCTCGGTGGTCACCCTGATCTGCGACCCGGGGGACCGGTACGCCGACACGTACTACGCCGACGACTGGGTGGCCGGGCAGGGCCTCGACCTCGCCCCGCACCTGGCGACCGTCGACCGTTTCCTGGCGACCGGCGCCTGGCCCGCATAGAAGGAAGGGCCCCCTGTTAACGCATTCTGTTGTACAGGGGACCCCTGCTAACGCTCCCGGCACGCCGGGGACGTTCAGCGCGGGGCGATGCGTTCGGCCAGCCCCGGATAGCGCAGCACCCACCCGCCCGGGTCGACGTCCAGCTCCGTGGTGAACGTCTCGCTGGCGAAGCGGACCCGGCCGGGCCCGAGCGCCGCGTAGACCTGCTCGGCGGGCAGCACCATCAGGCTGGGCACCTGCACCCACGCCACGGTGATCCGGTGCGCTGTCCCCGTCCCCGTCCCCGTCCCCGTCCCCGTCCCCGGCTCCGTCGAGGCCGAGGCCGAGGGCGAGGTCGTGGTCGGGGAGGCGGTCAGCCCGAGCCGGCGTACCGGAAGGGTGTTGAACAGCGGCGAGCCGCCCAGGTCGATGTCCACCGCGCCCGCCAGCCGGTCCGGATCGTCGGTGCCGGGCAGACCGGCCGCCGGATGCCCGGCCGCCCGCAACGCCGCATCCAGGTCGCCCTGCTCGCCGGCGGTCACGCGCCACCGGCCACCCGCCGGCTCCAGGCGTACGCTCCGCTGCCAGCCCGCGCCCTCCGCCTCGACCTCCAGCCGCCTGGTCGCCCAGTCGGGCCCGACCGTCAGCCGGTACCGGCAGGTGTAGGGGATCGGGTCGACGGCGAGCACGACGCCCTGCGCGCCGAGCCCGGCACCGTCGTCGAACACCACGTGCTCGCTGCCGGCGGTGTCCGTCCGGGCCCAGAACAGCGACTTCGGCATTGTCGGCATGAACCGGACGTTACGGCACGCCGCCCCGGCCGGCAGCGCAAGCGGAAACGCCGCCGCGGAGCGTGGGCTCCGCGGCGGCGTCCCGGCCGTCGTCAGGATCAGTGGGTACGCGCCGGCGGGCGCCCGCCGAAGCCGCGCCGATCGTCACGGGCCCGGTCGTCCCGTCCGCGCCCCTCGGGGCGGAACCCACCCCGCCGATCGCCGGTACGCGGATCCCCGCCCCGCTCGCCGAAGCCCCGCTCGCCGAAGCGGCGCTCGCCCATGGGGCGGTCGTCGTGGCGGCGGTCGGCGGTCGGCCGGTCGCCGAAGCGGCGCTCGCCCGTGGGGCGCTCGGCGTAGCGCCGGTCGCCGGCAGGGCGGTCGCCGGCAGGGCGGTCGGTGTAGCGGCGTTCGCCACCGGCTCGGTCGTCGAACCGTCGCTCGCCGAAGCCCCGTTCGCCCCGGTCGTCGTGGCGGCGCTCGCCGGTCGGGCGGTCCCCGAACCGGCGCTCCCCGCCGACGCGCTGTTCCCGATCGCCGTACCGCCGCTCGCCGAAACCGCGCTCGCTGGCCGCGCGGTCACCGGAGCGCCGCTCGCCGAAGCTGCGCTCACCGGTGGGGCGGTCGCCGTAGCGCCGCTCGCCGAAGCCGCGCTCGCTGGTGGGGCGGTCGCCGTAGCGGCGCTCGCTCCGGCCGTCCCGGTCGCCGTAGCGGCGCTCGCCCCGCTCCTCGAAGCGGCGCGGGCCGGCCGGGCGGTCGCCGTGCCGGCGCGGGGCGGGGGGCTCGTCGCGGACCGGCACCCCGCTGGGCTCCCGGGCGCCGGTCAGCTCGGCCAGCGCCGGGTCGCCGGCCCGGACCCGGGTCTCCGCCGGCTCGACGCCGGCCTTCTCCAGCATGGCGAGGGTGGTCCGGCGCTGCTTGGGCAGCACCAGCGTGGCCACCGCGCCCGACTCACCGGCCCGGGCGGTACGCCCCGCCCGGTGCAGGTAGTCCTTCGGGTCCTTCGGCGGGTCCACGTGCAGCACCAGGGAGACGCCGTCCACGTGGATGCCCCGGGCCGCGACGTCCGTGGCGACCAGGACGCTCATCCGGCCCTCGCGGAACTCGGCCAGGGTCTTGGTGCGCATCCGCTGCGTCTTGCCCCCGTGCAGCCCGCCGGCCCGCACGCCGACGGCGGCGAGCTGCTCGACGAGCCGGTCCACCCCGAGCTGGGTGCGCGCGAAGAGCATCGTCCGGCCGGACCGGGCGGCGATGGACGCCGCCACGGCGAACTTGTCGTGCGGCGGGATCAGCAGCAGGTGGTGGTCCATCGTGGACACGGCCGCGGTCGCCGGGGCGGTCGAGTGGGTGACCGGATCGGTCATGAACCGCTTGACCAGCGAGTCCACGTCGCCGTCCAGGGTGGCCGAGAAGAGCAGCCGCTGGCTGCCGGCCGGCGTCCTGGCCAGCAGCTCGGTGACCTCCGGCAGGAAGCCCATGTCGGCCATCTGGTCGGCCTCGTCGAGCACGGTCACCTCGACGTCGTCGAGGTGGCAGACGCCCCGGTTGATCAGGTCGCCCAGCCGGCCCGGGGTGGCCACGACGATCTCCACCCCCCGCCGGAGCGCGTCGATCTGCCGGTCGTACGGCACGCCGCCGACGGCGGTCTTGAGGAAGATCCCGACCGCCTTGCCGAGCGGCACGAGCGCGTCGTTGACCTGCATGGCCAGCTCCCGGGTGGGCACCAGCACCAGGGCCCGGGGGTGCAGCGGGCGGGCCCGGTTGCGCTTGGCGAGCCGGGCGATCACCGGCAGGCCGAAGGCGAGGGTCTTGCCGGAGCCGGTCTGGCCCCGACCGAGGACGTCGCGGCCGGCGAGGGCGTCCGGGACGGTGGCCCGCTGGATCGGGAACGGCGTGGTGATGCCCAGCCGGTCGAGCGCCTGGACCAGCGAATCGGGCAGGCCGAGCGCGGCGAAGTCGACGTCGGTGTCCGCGTCGGCGCGGGTGTCGGTGTCGACGTCACCCGTGGAGGTGCCGACGTCACCCGCGGTGGCGTCGGCGACTGCGAGCGCCACGCTGTCGTCGACGACGACGGGGTCGCCGGCAGCGGTCGGGGCGACGTCGGGAGAGCCGGGAGCGGTCGGGGCGACGTCGGGAGAGCCGGCCCCGGCGGCGGGGGCGTCGGCCGGGCCGGTCGCCTCGGCCGAGGTGTCGAAGACGGACGGGAACGTGCTGGGGTCAGCAAACGTGGTCAAGAAATGCCTTTCGAGCGGGGCGCATCTTCGCGATGGCCTGCCGCAGCTGAACGCCGCCGGATCGCCCGCAAGATCGCCCATGGGCGCGCCTCACGCGCGCCGGGTCAGTGATCACGACAAGTGTACGGCGACATAGCAAACCCGCCACCGTGCCACGAGATCGTAGTGGGCGGGCTCACCATCCCCGGGCCCACACAGCCGCTCCTGGGCGACCCGGCTCAACCGTTCCTCCGGCCCGCCAGGTGCCACTTCGGCCCGATCAGCCGTTTCGGCCCGATCAGCCGTTGAGGAGGCCGCCGACCAACCCGTCCATCGCGTCGCCGGCCAGCAGCACGACGAGCACACCGATCGCGACGAGCAGCCCGAGCGACGCCACCAGGACGATCAGCACCTTGGCGGTGCTGGACCGCGCGGCCGGGGCATCCGTCCAGCCCTGGGCCAGGATGTGCCCGGTCAGCGAGCCGGAATTGTCCAGTTGGCTGCCGGTGGGCAGCGCGACCGTGGCGAAGCCCGGCCCGTCGGTGCCGTACGCGGTGCTGGCCAGGTCGGCCGTCCCCGGTTCCGGACGTCCGGCCGGGCTGCCGACGGTGGCCCGACCGCCGGGGGCCCCACCCGTGGGCGCGGGAGCCCCGCCCGGGGGTGCCACCGACCAGGCGGTGGTCGGGGCCGCGCCGTACAGGCCGGCCGCCGGCCGGCCGGCGGCCGGTGGCCCCGATGCGGGAACACCCGATGCCGGGGCGCCAGACACGGGAACACCCGACGCCGGGACGCCCGCCCCGGGGACGCCCGCCCCGGGGACGCCCGACGCCGGGGCGACCGGTGCCGGTGTGCTGGACGCGCCGGTGGCCGCGGGCGTGCCGCCCCGCTGGGTGCCCGGGTTGGTCGGCGGTGGCCAGGCCGGGAGCGCCGGTGCCGGTACGACCGGGGGCGGCGACGGTGGCTCGGTGGGGAACGACGGCGCGGCCTGGCCCGCCGGCCAGCCCGACGGGGCCCCGGACGACGGTGGAGCTGAGAAAGGCGCGGAGCCGGGCGGGGCGGCCGGGGGCCAGGCCGGGGCAGCCGGGGCGGTCAGCGGCGGTGGCGGGAACGGCGGTGCCGGCATCGGACCGGGCGACGGCGGGGGCGGCGGCACCGCCGGGCCGGGCGGGGGGACGGGAGGGCCGGGCACGGGCGGCACCGGACCGGGCGGAGGTACGGGACCGGGGGCCGGTGGCGGCACGGCCGGGCCGGGCGGCGGCACCGGAACTGGCGGGTACGGCCCGGGGGCCGGCGGCGTCGGCTCGGGGGCCGGCGGGTTCGGCGACGGTGGTGTGGGACCCGGCACGGGCGGCGTGGGCGGGTTCGGCCCGGGAACGGGTGTGGGCGCCGGGGCGGGCTCCGGCTCCGGCGGCGAGGGCGGCCCGGCCGGCTTCGGGGGCTCGGCCGGCTCCGGGGGTCGTGCGGGCTCGGGCGGCTCGGGGCTGATCGGGGCCGACCGGTATACCTTGGCGCTGCCGGGCTTCGCCCCGCCCGCCCCCTCCGCCCCGACGGCACCGGCCGCCTCGCCCGCGGAGACCCGGTTCAGGCCGGGCACCGAGGCGCTGGCCCGGGCGGGCCCGGTGCCGCCGGTCCGCTGGCTCGGCACGCCAGCGCCGGGGCGGGCGCTTTCCGGGGCGGGCGTCGCGCCGACGCCGGCATCCGGCGTCCGGCCGACGCTGGCGTCCGGCGTCACACCGGCGTCTTCCGCGCCCGCCGGCGCGGTGGCGACGCCCTTGGTCGCCCCGCCGGGCGGTGTCGAAGGCTGGCCCGGAGCCGGATCGACCGCCGGGGCACCCGCGCGGTACGTCGTCCCGCTGCTGCCCGCGGCCGGCAACGCGACGCCGCCGGGCGGGACGGTCACGCCGGTGACGCTCACCCGGGCCCGTGCCGTCGCGGCGGGCACCGCCGCCCGCCCGGCCGACCCGGGCTGCGGCCCGTTGGCCGGCGCGACGCCGACCGGGGTGCGTGTGGAGCCGGCCGGGTCACCGCCGGGGGCGGGTGGGGACCCGGGGTCAGGCCGGGATCCGGGGTCGGCCGTTCCCGCCGGAACCTCTTGCTCGCCCATGGTCGTCCTCCGTGCCCACGCTCGCCTCCGGGCCCGAGGCGTCGGGCCGGAAGTGTATGGGTGTCACGGTGCCACATTCCCGCCCGCCAGCACAGCCGGAGTGGACGGACGGGCTCAGCCGGCCACGCTCGTCGAGGCGTCCGGCGAGGCGCTGTCACTCGGCGCCAGGCTGCTTGCCTGGGTGGTCGGCGCCGGTGACGGGGACGGGGTGTCCGACGGGCTCGGCGAGGGCGTCGGCGTCGGCGACGGGCTCGCCGTCGTCGGCTTCGGCGACGGCGTCGTGGGCTTCGGCGACGGGGTGGTCGGCTTCGGCGTCGGGGACTTTGTCGGCTTGGGGGTGCTGGTGGGCTTCGGCGTGGTCGGGGCCGGCGTGGGGGTGGGGGCGGGCACCGCGCCGACCACCCGGGTGGCGGCGTAGAGCCGGGACCAGCCCACCGTGCTGATCTTCACCGTCTGGCCCGTGGTGGGCGACTGCACCATCTTGCCGTTGCCGATGTACATCGCGACGTGGTGGATCGTCGTCCAGCTGCTGCCGGAGGCGAAGAAGAGCAGGTCGCCGGGGAGCAGGGCGCTGCGGCTCACCGTGCGGCTGCGGGTCGCGTAGTACTGGTCGCGGGAGACCCGGGGCAACTGGTAGTAGCCGGCCGACCGGTAGGCGGCCCACATCAGCCCGGAGCAGTCGAAGGCGTCCGGCCCCTCGGCGGCCCAGACGTACGGGTCACCGAGCTGGGCGAGCGCGTAGCGGACGGCGGCCAGCGCGGTCGGGCTCGCGGTGAGGCCGTTGCTGCTCTGCCCGTCGACGTAGCCCGCGCCGAGCTGCTGCTCAAGCGCCTCCTGCTGGCGCTCCAGCTCGATGATCTGCGCGGCGTTGTCCTTGCGCAGCTTGAGCAGCTTCTTCTCCTGCTCGTGGAGCGACTTCTCCACGGCGGCGTACTGGTCCCGTACCGAACGCACCCGGGTGTCGGCCGCGAGCCACGCCTGGTAGGCGAGCTGCTCGGCGGCGCGGGCGCGGGTCAGCTCGCCGGCGGCGGCGGTCGTCGCCCCCTCCGCCTCCTCGCCCCGGGTGATCTGCTGGAGCATGTTGAGCCCGTGCAGGTCCTCGGCGAACTCGCCGGGCGGCAGCGCGGCGGCGGCCTTGAGCGCGCCGGCCGCGGCGGCGTCGGCGCCCTCCTGGGCGCGGGCCAGGGCGTCGCGGGCCGCCTTCAGGTCCCGGTCGGCGGCGGCGAGCTGGGCCTCCGCCTCGGTGCGGGTCTGGCGCAGCCCGAGCAGTTGGTCGCCGAGGAGGCCCACCTGGGCCTCGGCTGCCGCGATGGCGGCGGCGAGCGGGCCGGTGCCGAGCGGCGTCACCGGCGCGCCGGCACCGGGGAGGGCCGGGCCGTTCAGGCCGGGCACCGGGAGCCCTCCGACGGCGACGGGGCGGGAACCGGTGTCGGGCACGACGTTGGGCAGCGGCGGTTCGGCGTACGCGGGGGTGGCGAGCGCGGCCGTGGCCACGGCGCTGAGCAGGGCGGACCACAGCATCGGCCGGAGCACCGGCGAGAACAGGGGCGCCCTCCGTCGCTGCCGTCGCTGTCGTCGCGTGCTCTGCACCATTCCGCTCCCCGTCCGGCGTGGCTGGGCGCCGCGCTCGGGTGGCGCGGCGGCGGGGACGGCCCCGATTGTGGCGCGCCCCACCCTGTCTTACCGCACCCGGACAGGGATGTCGATGGCGTAACAGGTTACGAGCGGCTGAGAGTCCGGTGAGGTACGTCGCTGGGGTCGACCGCACCGGCGGTGGGTCGACGACCCGACGTAGGCTCGACGGGACCGCTGGTGGAAGGGACGTGGCTTTCGATGGACGCCGGACTCAAGCGCGAGCTCGAAGCGAAGGTGTACGCGGGCGAACGGTTGACCCGTTCCGACGGGATCGCCCTCTACGACAGCGACGACCTGACCTGGCTGGGTCGCCTGGCGCACCACCGGCGCACGGAGCTCAACGGCGACCGGGTGATGTTCAACGTCAACCGGCACCTCAACCTGACCAACGTGTGCAGCGCCTCCTGCGCGTACTGCTCGTTCCAGCGCAAGCCGGGCGAGAAGGACGCGTACACGATGCGCATCGACGAGGCGGTCCGCAAGGCCAAGGAGATGGAGGACGAGCAGCTCACCGAGCTGCACATCGTCAACGGCCTGCACCCGACGCTGCCCTGGCGCTACTACCCGAAGGTGCTGCGCGAGCTGAAGGCGGCGCTGCCGAAGGTCAACCTGAAGGCGTTCACCGCGACCGAGGTGCAGTGGTTCGAGAAGATCAGCGGCCTGAGCGCCGACGAGATCCTCGACGAGCTGATGGATGCCGGCCTGGAGTCGCTGACCGGCGGTGGCGCGGAGATCTTCGACTGGGAGGTCCGCCAGCACATCGTCGACCACGCCTGCCACTGGGAGGACTGGTCGCGGATCCACCGGCTGGCGCACTCAAAGGGCATGAAGACCCCGTCGACGATGCTCTACGGCCACATCGAGGAGCCCCGGCACCGGGTCGACCACGTGCTGCGGTTGCGCGAGTTGCAGGACGAGACGGGCGGCTTCCAGGTCTTCATCCCCCTGCGCTACCAGCACGACTTCGTCGACTCGGCGGACGGCAAGGTGCGCAACCGGATCCAGGCGCGCACCACGATGGCGTCGCCGGCCGAGTCGCTGAAGACGTTCGCGGTGTCCCGGCTGCTGTTCGACAACGTCCCGCACGTGAAGTGCTTCTGGGTGATGCACGGCCTGTCGGTGGCCCAGCTCTCGCTGAACTTCGGCGTGGACGACCTGGACGGGTCCGTCGTGGAATACAAGATCACCCACGACGCCGACTCGTACGGCACCCCGAACACGATGCACCGGGAAGACCTGCTGCACCTGATCTGGGACGCGGGCTTCCGCCCGGTCGAGCGCAACACCCGCTACGAGATCGTCCGCGAGTACGACGCGCCCCCGTCGCTGGCGGAGCGCCGGTCCGAGCCGCAGCAGGTGTGGGCCTGATCGTGGGGGCGCTGGTGGCGCTCGGCCTGCTGGCCGGCGGCGTCGGCGGGCGCTCGACGACGAGCTGACCGCCGCCACCGGCCCTGCCGGGCGTCACCGGCTGAGGACCACCGCCGGGCGTCACCGGCTGGGAACCACCGCCGGGCACCGGCTGAACCACCGCCCGTCCGGCGTCGCCGCCGCTCACGTACCCTCGTAGCGTCATGAGCGAGCCGAGTGAGCAGGGTCAGGGCGGGTTCCCCCGGCGGGACGCCGACGGACGGATCGTCGCCCTCGGCGATCTGCTGGGCATCAGTTTCGCCGGTCTGGTGATCGGCCTGCTCGCGTTGCTGCTGTTCGACTGGGGCTTCGCGACGGTCGGCGCGGGCGACTTCGGCCGCGCCAACGGCTGGCTGGCGATCATCCTGCCGGCCTGGCTCTACTGGGAGGACTTCCGGGCCTGGGAGTTCGGCGCGGCCCGCGTGGTGGCCGCGCTGGTGGCGGCCGGGCTGGCCGTGGTCGGCGGCCTGGTGGTGGCGGGGCTGGCCGACGGGCTGCCGCCGCTGCTGGGCGGCGGGCTCGGCGCGGCGGCCTTCACCCTCGTGTACGCGGTGGTCTGGTTTCCCGGGGTCCACTGGCTGGCCCGCAGGACGGGCTGAAACCCCCGCCCGGCGGGGCCGGCGGAGAACGGAGTGCGACGTGAGCGCGGCGGTCAAGTACACGCTGGGCCGGATCGGGCTGTTCGTGGTGGTCGTCGCGGCGCTCTGGCCGGTCGACCTGAACATCTTCCTCAAGCTCATGCTGGCGTTGGCGTTCTCCGCCGCGCTCTCGTTCTTCCTGCTGCGGGGCTGGCGGGACGAGATGGCCGGGGAGATGGCCGGGGCCGCCGAACGCCGCCGGGCCGAGAAGGAGCGGCTGCGCTCCGCCCTGGCCGGCGACGACGACCACCCCACCCCCACCCCCTAACCCCCGCCCATCCCCACCCCGTCCCGCCCCCTCCCCCCTGCTCCCCTCCCCTCCCCACCCCCACCCACCCCGGTGATCAAGAGAAAAGCGTCAAAGTTGATCTCGACGATGACGCAAATCTCTTGATCACCGGGCCGAGCCTGGCCGGGCCGGGCCGAGCCTGGCCGGGCCGGGTGGGGCCGGGTGGGGTGGGTGGGGTTACCAGTTGGTGGAGCCTTGGACGGTTGGCCAGGGCTTGTTTGTCGGCTTGATCAGGTACGCGATGCCGCCCGAGCCGCTGGCCACCTTCCCGTCGGCGCGGTAGCGCTTGGTGCGCAGCCAGATCTGCTCGAACTGCTCCCGCTGGTAGACGTTGCGCACCTCGGCGTTCGACGACGACGCCGGGTCGTTGACGATCACGTCGCCGTCGGGGGTGAAGCCGACGACCACGAAGAGGTGCCCGGAGGTGCCATAGTTCGACCCGTCCAGCTCGGTGTCGAGGAAGGACTGCGAGGTGATCACCGGGATGCCGGCGGCGATGAAGCGTTCCAGCTCGTCGAGGGAGTGCAGCCGGGTCACCCGGGCGTCGATGCCGGGGAAGCTCGCGGCGTACGCGGTGTTGAACGGCCAGTTGCCCGCGCCCTCGTACTCGTAGTCCCAGGTCATCCGGGCGGCGTGGGCGACCTGCGGGTCGGTGTAGCCGGGGGTGACCCAGGCCAGGTCCTCGGCCGACGGGCCCCGGCCGTAGTACTCCAGCACCATCGTGGTCGACGTGGGGCTGCACCAGACCTGCCCGCCGCCGCCCCACTCGGGGTAGTTGCCCTTGTGGATCATCTGGGAGCGGGCGGGGACGGGCAGCTCCTTGCCCCAGGCGATCCCGCCCCGGCTCGGGGTGACGGTGAACCGGTCCGGCACGTTCGAGCTCATCGCGCCGAGCATCCGGACCCGGGGCGAGGCCGTCTGGCCGGGCTTGCGGTAGAGGCTGAGCCGCAACTGGTACGACCGCAGCAGCACCCCGGCGTCGGCGTCGTCGACGGCGAACGTGTCCGTCCACACGCTCGACCACGGGTCGCCCTGACCGTCGAGGGTGGCCCGCTTGACGTCGGCGTCGCCGGAGGCCCAGCGGCCCATGACGTACCAGGGGGTCCGGTCGCCGGTGTTGTACGTGCCCTGGAGCTCGACCTGCAGCCAGGTGCCCGCCGGGGTGTCGGCGTTCCACGAGGCGACCAGCTCGGTGGCGTCGAAGCCGATCCGGGTTTCCGGCGAGGTCCAGGTGGCGTACTCCCAGGTGCTGGTGGTGCCGGCGTGCTCGTCGGTGAACTCGGTCGTCCCGGCGGGCCGGCCGATGGTGATCCCGGCGCGGTGGCCGGGGACCGCCCGGGTGCCCCGGTGGGCGCCGGTACGCCAGTCGGGGTGGCGGGACCACTCCTGGAAGGTGATCTGCTCGTCGTGCTCGACGGGCGGGTGGTGGCCGCCGGCGTGGGCGGGGACGGCCGGGCCGGCGAGGGCGAGCGCGGCGACGCCGGTGAGCGCGAGCGCGCGTAGGGCAGTGCTGGCCATGGGAGCTCCGCGGGGTGAGGCGGGTCGGGGCATGCTTGCCGGTCACTATCCCGCTCGGCGAGAAGTTTCGCCAGACCTGGTTCGGAGGAAAGTCGTTGCCGGCGTGAGGATGCGATCGGGATGGATCACATAGTGAAAGATATTGATCTGACCATGTGACAGGTGGTGAAGTGTTGACCACGAGACGGGATCTCCCCGTACCCCCAGGAGGTTGTCCATGGCCTTCCGCACCTCGACCCGCCTGCGTCGCGCACTGGTGCTCGCCACCGCCGCCGGCCTGGGCCTCACCGTCGCCACCGGGCCGGTCTCCGCGCGCCCCGCCCCGGAGCCCGCCGCCGAGCCGGTCGCCGCCGAGTACGACGTGCTCGGCGTGCGCACCCTGGCCGCCCGCAACGCCATCGCCCGCACGGGCGCCGCCGTCGACGCCGCCGAGCACGGCATCCTGCACGTCACGGCGACCGACGCCGAGGCGGCGGCGATCAGGCGGCTCGGCTACCAGGTGGAGAAGCAGGCCGCCCCCGTCCACTCCGACGGCATCGGCACGACCGGCTTCCCGTCGGCCGACTCGAACTACCACGACTACGCGGAGCTGACCGCCGTGGTGAACAAGGTGGTCGCCGACCACCCGACCATCGCCCGCAAGATCAGCATCGGCAGGTCGTACGAGGGCCGCGACCTGATGGCCGTGAAGATCTCCGACAACGTGGCCACCGACGAGGCCGAGCCGGAGATCCTGTTCAACTCGCAGCAGCACGCCCGCGAGCACCTGACCGTCGAGATGGCGATCTACCTGCTCGACCTGTTCACCGACAGCTACGGCAGCGACTCCCGGATCACCAGCATCGTCAACAGCCGGGAGATCTGGATCGTCCCCACCGTCAACCCCGACGGCAGCGAGTACGACATCGCCACCGGCTCGTACCGGTCCTGGCGCAAGAACCGCCAGCCCAACAGCGGCGCGGCCGCGGTCGGCACCGACCTGAACCGCAACTGGGGCTACAACTGGGGCTGCTGCGGCGGGTCGTCCGGCGTGCCGTCGTCGTCGACCTACCGGGGCCCGTCCGCCTTCTCCTCTCCCGAGATCAAGGCGCTGCGTGACTTCGTCAACAGCCGGGTCGTCGGCGGGGTCCAGCAGATCAAGGCCAACATCGACTGGCACACGTACTCGCAGCTCGTGCTCTGGCCCTTCGGCTACACGACGGCGAACACCACCACCGGCATGACGGCGGACCAGTACAACACCTTCGCCACCCTCGGCCAGCGGATGGCGGCCACCAACGGCTACACCCCCGAGCAGTCCAGCGACCTCTACATCACCGACGGCGACAGCCTCGACTGGATGTGGGCGACGCACGGCATCTTTGCGTACACCTTCGAGATGTACCCCGGCTCCTCCGGCGCCGGCGGCGGCTTCTACCCGCCCGACGAGGTCATCCCGGCCCAGACCTCGCGCAACAAGGAGGCGGTCCTGCTGCTCTCCGAGTACGCCGACTGCCCCTACCGGGTGATCAACAAGCAGGCGCAGTACTGCTCCTGACCGCCCGTGGTGCGGGGCCCCGGACGGGGCCCCGCACCCGTGTCGGCGTCGCCACTCTCGGCGATAGTCCCTAGATCAACGAGGTGCCGCCGGGGCGTGCGCTACGGTGGCACCGACCAAACCGCAGCGAAGCCGGTGCGAATCCGGCGCTGTCCCGCAACTGTGATGCCCCACCCGCGGCGTCCGGCCCCCGGCCGCCGCCGACCAGGCGTCGGCCCGCCGGCCGACGCCGACGTGTGTGAGGCGAGCCAGGTCGCCTGCGGCGCGGTCGCGACACGCGCCTTCGAGGAAGGGCGCCTCGCGGACGGGCACCCCACCAGGCTCCTGTCGGCGAAGCACCACGCTCCTCGACCGACAGGAGGACCAGTGTTCCGACGTACCCCCCGGCTCTTCGCCGCGACCCTCGCGGTGGCCGCGCTCGCGCTCGGCGCGTGCGCCGAGAAGAGCTCCGACGACGCCCCCGCCGCCGGTGGCGCCTCGGCCGCCGCCGCCTTCCCCGCCACCGTCGGCAAGCTCACGCTCGACAAGCGGCCCGAGAAGATCGTCTCGCTCTCGCCGACCGCGACCGAGATGCTCTTCGCCATCGGCGCCGGCAAGCAGGTCACCGCCGTCGACGACCAGTCCAACTACCCGCCGGACGCGCCGAAGAGCGACCTGTCCGGCTTCCAGCCCAACGCCGAGGCGATCGCCGGCAAGAGCCCCGACCTGGTGGTGCTCGCCAACGACACCAACAAGATCGTCGAACAGCTCACCACGCTGAAGATCCCGGTGCTGCTCACCCCGGCGGCGACCACCCTGGAGGACTCCTACCGGCAGCTCGCCGACCTCGGCACGCTGACCGGCCACGCAGCAGAGGCCGCCGACGTCGTCACCCGGATGAGGGACGACATCGCCAAGCTCACCAAGGACCTGCCGCAGCGGTCGGCGAAGCTGACCTACTACCACGAGCTGGGCCCGGAGCTGTACAGCGCGACCAGCAAGACGTTCATCGGCTCGATCTACGCCCTCGCCGGGCTGGAGAACATCGCCGACGCCTCCGATGCCGACGGCAAGAACGGGGGGTACCCGCAGCTCTCCCAGGAGATCATCGTCAAGGCGAACCCCGACTTCGTCTTCCTGGCCGACACCAAGTGCTGCAAGCAGAGCCCGGAGACGGTCAAGGCGCGCAGCGGCTGGGCCGGCGTCACCGCCGTCAAGAACAACCAGGTCGTCGCGCTCGACGACGACATCGCCTCGCGCTGGGGCCCGCGGGTCGTCGACCTGCTCCGGGCCGTCGTCGACGCCGTCGCCAAGGTGCCGGCGTGACCCACGGCGCGCTCTCCCCGGCGCGCGGCTCGCGTGAGGGGCGTTAAGAAGGGGCCCCTGCTATGCAGAAAGCGTTAACAGGGGGCCCCTCCTTCGCGCAGCGGCCGGCCGGGCTGCGGCCCGGCTGGCTCGCCGCGGGGGTGGCCGCCGTGCTTCTCGCGCTCGTCGCCGGGGTGTCGCTCGGCCCGGTCAGCCTGCCCCCCGGCAGCGTCGCCGCCGAACTGCTCAACCTGCTGCCCGGGGTACGCCTCGACAGCGGGCTGAGCGAACGCGAGATCGCCATCGTCACCGAGCTGCGGCTGCCCCGGGTCGTGCTCGGGCTGCTCGTCGGCGGCCTGCTCGCCCTGGCCGGCGGCTGCTACCAGGGCGTGTTCCGCAATCCGCTGGCCGACCCGTACCTGCTCGGGGTGGCGGCCGGGGCCGGGCTCGCGGTCACCGCCGTGATCTCCCTCGGGGCCGGAGCGGGCGGCGCGCTGACCGGGCTCCCGCTCACCATCCCCCTCGCCGCGTTCGTCGGCTCGCTCGGCGCGGTCGCCATGACGTACGTGCTCGGGGTGGCCGGCGGGCGGGGGCGCTCCACGGCCACGCTGATCCTGGCCGGGGTGGCCGTCTCCGCGTTCCTCTCCGCCGGGCAGACGTACCTGCTCCAGCGCAACTCCGACAGCATCCAGCAGGTCTACTCGTGGCTGCTCGGCCGGCTGGCCACCGCCGGCTGGCACGACGTCCGGCTGGTCCTGCCGTACTTCCTGCTCACCACCGTCGTGGTGCTGCTGCACCGGCGCGAGCTGGACGTCCTCTCCGTCGGCGACGACGAGGCCAGCGGCCTCGGCCTGCACCCGCAGCGCTCCCGCTACCTGCTGATCGCCGCCGCCTCGCTCGGCACCGCCGCCGCCGTCTCCGCGTCCGGGCTGATCGGCTTCGTCGGGATCATCGTCCCGCACACCGTGCGGCTGCTCGCCGGGTCCAGCTACCGGGTGATCCTGCCGCTGTCCCTGCTGTTCGGCGGGGCGTTCCTGGCGCTGACCGACGTGGTCGCCCGGACCGCCGCTGCGCCCGCCGAGGTGCCCATCGGGGTGGTGACCGCGTTGCTCGGCGGCCCGTTCTTCGTCCTGGTGCTGCGCACCGCCCGCCGGGTGCTGACGTGAGCACCCCGCCTGCCGGTGGCCCGCCGCCGGGTGCCGGCGCGCCCGCCGTCGAGGTGCGGGACCTGCGGGTCAGCCTGGACGGCACGCCGATCCTGGCCGGCGTCGACCTGACCGTCGAGCGGGGCGAGTGGGTCACCGTGATCGGTCCGAACGGCGCCGGCAAGTCGACCCTGCTGCGCGCGCTCGGCGGCCTGCTGCCCGCGCCGGGCGCGATCCGCCTCTTCGGTACGCCGAGCGAGGCGCTGCGCCGCCGCGACCGGGCCCGGGTGGTGGCCACCGTCGCGCAGTCCCCGGTCGTCCCGGCCGGCATGACCGTCTTCGACTACGTGCTGCTCGGCCGAACCCCGTACGTCCCGCCGCTGGGCCGGGAGTCGGCCGCCGACCTGGCCGCCGTGCGGGACGTGCTGGAGCGCCTCGACCTCGCCGGCTTCGGCCGCCGCGAGCTGGCCACCCTCTCCGGCGGCGAGCGGCAGCGGGTCTTCCTGGCCCGGGCGCTGGCGCAGGGGGCGACCCTGCTGCTGCTCGACGAGCCGACCAGCGCCCTCGACATCGGTCACCAGCAGGAGGTGCTCGAACTGGTCGACCAGCTCCGCCGCGAGCACGGCCTCACCGTCCTCGCCACCATGCACGACCTCTCCCTGGCCGGCGAGTACGCCGACCGGATGGTCCTGCTCGCGGCGGGCCGGGTCGCCGCCGCCGGCCCGCCGCGCGACGTGCTCACCGAGGACCTGCTGGCGAGGCACTACCGCGCCTCGGTCCGCGTCCTGCCCGGCGAACACGGCCCCCTGGTGGTCCCGGTCCGGGTGCAAGGAAGGGCCCCCTGTTAACGCTTTCTGTATAGGAAGGGTCCCCTGCAAACAGCCGCCAACCGCCAACCGCTGGCTGCTCAGCCGCGCGTGGGCCGGGCGATGACGGAGAACAGCGCACCCTGGGGGTCACGCAGCGCGGCGAGGCGGCCCTGCGGGGTGTCGTGGGGCGGCACCAGGACGGATCCGCCCAGCTCGGCGGCCCGGGCCGCGGTGGCGTCGGCGTCGGCCACGGCGAAGTACACGGTCCAGTACGCCGGCAGGTCGGCCGGGAAGTCGTCGGCCAGCGGCGGCATCATCCCGCCGACGATCCGCTCGCCGCACCGCCAGCCAATGTAGGGGCCGTCACCGATCTGCGGCCCCGCCGGCTGTTCCTCCGGGTGCCAGCCGAAGACCAGCTCGTAGAAGACCTTCGCGCCTTCCGGATCGGGGGTGACCAGCTCGTTCCAGCTCATCGCGCCGGGGGCGTCGAACAGCTCCGCCCCGGGGTGGGCCATCGGCTGCCAGACGCTGAACACCGCGCCGGCCGGGTCGGCGAAGACCGCCATCCGCCCCTGGTCGAACACGTCGAACGGGGCGACCAGCACCTGCCCGCCGGCCGCCTCGACCCGGGTCGTCACGAGGTCCGCGTGGTCGGTCGCCACGTACGTCGACCAGATCGGCACCTGGTCCGGCGCGGCCGGCGGACCGGCCCCGGCCACCGCGCGCCCGTCGAGCAGGAACGTGGTGTAGCCGGCGGCCTCCGGCTGCGGGGCGGTCCGGGTGGTCCAGCCGAACAGCTCCGGGTAGAAGCGCCGGGCGTCCGCGAGGCCCGGGGTGGCCAGGTCGGCCCAGCACGGCGTTCCCGGCGGGACGCTGCTCACGCTGACCCCTCCCTCCGCAGGTGGCGGCCCGGCGGGACGCCCTGCCCGCATCCTGGCACCGCCGCCCGGCGGAACGGGCGGGAACGGGACGAATCACCCCCGGCCGGGCGGCGGTCGCCGGCCCCGACCCGCACCCGACGGGCGGTCGCCGGCCCCGGCCCGCGCCCGACGGGCGGTCGCCGGCCCCGGCCCGCGCCCGACGGGCGGTCGCCGGCCCCGGCCCGCGCCCGACGGGCGGTCGCCGGCCCGCGCCCCACGAGCGCGGGCCGTCAGCGGAAGCGGCGGCCCTCGTCGCGCCGGTACGCCCAACCGGCGAGCGCCGCCAGCGCCACCACCCAGACGCCGAGCATCGCCACCGCCACCGGCGCGGGACGCCAGTCGCCGACCGCCGCCCACATCAACTCGACCGCGCCCCGTGTCGGCAGGTACGGCGCGATCGCCCTGACGAACGCGGGCGCGGCGTCCGGGGCGGAGAGCAGGCCGCCGCCGAACGCCAGCGGGAAGAAGACGATCTGCGCCACCACGATCGCCGCCTTGCTCGGCAGCGCGTACCCGATGGCGAGCCCCATCAGCGTGAACGGCACCGAGATCAGCCCGACCACGGCGACGGCCAGGCCGAACGCGCCAGGGCTGATCCGGGCGTCGGTGAACAGCCCCGCGATCACCACCACCGGGAGCAGGGAGAGGAAGGTCAGCGCCAGGCCCGCGAGCACCCGTCCGGCGAAGGCGGGCGCCGCCCCGGCCGGCAGGGTCCGGGTGTACGGGTTCCAGGGCTGGTCGCGGTCCTCGGCCACGCCCACGCCGTACTGGAAGATGTTGGCGCTCATCACCGCGAACGTGACCATCGCGGCGGTGGCGTAGGTGGCGCCCGTCGGGTCGTCCCCGGCGAACGGGACCACGAAGAAGAGCATCGCCACGGCCGGGAAGAAGGCGCTGCCGAAGACCGCCACCGGGATGCGGATCGTCTGCAACAGCTGGTAGCGGGCGTGCACGAGGGCGAGTCTCAACGAGATCGGTCTCCTTGCGCGGCGGCCGGGGTGGCGGCGCCCTGCCCGCCCGGGGTGGCGCTGCCCTGCCTGCCGGGGGAGGTGATGGCCAGGAACGCCTCCTCCAGCGAGGTGGGGCGCACCTCCAGGTCGCGGAAGGACACCCCGCCGGTCACCAGCTCCCGGACGAGCCGGTCGGCGTCGGTGGTGAGCAGATCGGTGCGGTCGTCGACCCGCTCGACCCGGACCACGCCCGGCAGCGCGGGCAGCTCGGCCGCGACCAGGCTGACCCGGCGTACGCCGACCACCGAGCGGACCGCCGCCATCGTGTCGTCGGCCAGCACCCGGCCCTGCCCGATCACCACCACCCGCTGCGCCAGCGCCTCCACCTCCTCCAGGTAGTGGCTGCTCAGCAACACGGTGCCGCCGTCGGCGTGAAAGCCGCGGATCGCCTCCCACAGCGTGTGCCGGGCCTCGACGTCCAGCCCGGTGGTCGGCTCGTCGAGGAGCACCAGCCGGGGCCGGCCGACGAAGGCGAGCGCCACGGCCAGCCGCCGTCGCTGGCCGCCGGAGAGCCCGCCGGTCTGCCGGCGTGCCTGATCGGCGAGGCCGAACCGGTCGAGCAGCTCGCCCCGGGGGACCGGGTCCGGGTAGTGCGCGGCGACGAAGTCGACCACCTCGCCGACCCGCAGGGTGGCCGGCAGGCCGGTCTCCTGCGGGGTGACCCCGACCTGCAGGCGGTGGGCGGGGTCGCGCGGGTCGCCGCCGAACAGCTCGACCCGGCCGGCGGTGGGCCGGCGCAGCCCGACGAGCAGGTTGAGCAGGGTGCTCTTGCCGGCGCCGTTCGGCCCGGGCAGGCCGACCAGCTCACCCGCGCGCACGTCGAGGTCGACCCGGTCGAGGGCGAGCACGTCGCCGTACCGGCGGGTGGCCTGGTCGGCGCGGGCGAGGATCATGAACGCTCCTTCTCAGCGGGCGGCCGGGCCAGCGCCGGAGCGGGCCGGGACCAGTGCCGGAGCGGGCCGGACCAGCGCCGGGCCGCCCGGCGACGGGGTCGCCGGGAGTTTCCCGGTCGCGCCCCGGGACCGCGCGGCGGCCGGGCTGGACAGGGCGGCGGCCGGGTCGGACAGGGCGGCGGCCGGGCTGGACAGGGCGGCGGCCGGGCCGGACAGGGCGGTGACCAGGAACGCGCCGGTGGCGGCCCCGATCGGGTCCGGCTGGCCGGGCACCTGGTAGTGGGTGACGTTCGTGCCGAGCGTCACCTGGCGGGAGCCGTCGGGGGCGTGCAGCGAGATCGTGGCGTGCCCGAAGACCACCCCGTCGTGCCCCCAGAACCGCCCGCCGGGCAGCGCCAGCCACAGCAGGCCGAGGCCGTAGCCGCCGGCCTCCGGCTGCGCCGGGTCCAGCGGCACGGTCGCCCGCATCCGGGCCAGCTCGGCCGGCCGCAGCAGCCGCCCCCCGAGCAGGGCGCGGAAGAACCGGTTGAGGTCGGCCGCCGTGGAGACCAGCGCGCCGGCCGTCCACGCCCACGACGTGTTCGTCACGCTGAAGTCGCGGAGCTGGCCGTCGTACCAGGGCAGGTACGCCTCGCTGTGCGGCCCGGCGATGCGGGTCCGCCGCCCCGGGAAGTACGTCTGGCGCAGCCCCAGCGGCCGGATGACCCGCCGGTGCACCTCGTCGGCCGCGCTGCGGCCGGTCACCCGCTCCACGACCAGGCCGGCCAGGATGTAGTTGGTGTTCGAGTACGCGAACCCCGCCCCCGGCGCCCCGGTGCGGGGCTCGCCGAGCCCGATCCGGACGAGCTGGTCCGGGGTGAACGTGGTGAACCGGAGCCGCTCGACGTCGTATCCGCTGGTGAACAGCACGGTGTCGTAGTCGCCGATGCCGCTGGTGTGGTTGAGCAGCATCTCCACGGTGACCCCGGGCACGGCGTACTGCGGGAGGTAGCGGCCGAGCGGGGCGTCCAGCGCCACCCACCCCTCGCCGGCCAGGCGCAGCAGCGTGGCGGCGACGAACGTCTTCGTGATGCTGCCGACCCGGTGCTGGAAGCCGGCCCGCATCGGCCGGCCGGTGTCCAGGTCGGCGACGCCGCTCGCGCCGCGCCACCGGTCCCGGCCGTCGCGGGCCTCGGCGAACGCCCCCACCATGCCGACGTCGGTGATCGCGCCGATCCCGGCGTCGAGCGCGTCCGCCGGCAGCCGCCCCGCCGCCGCTCCCGGCCGCGCGGGCGCTCCCGGCCCGGCGGCGGTGCCCGGTCCGCCGGGCGAGGCCGCCCCGGTGGGTGCGGCCGTCGCCGGCGCGGCGGCCAGCAGGGGCGTGGCCGCCAGCGCGGTGCCGGCCCCGGCGAGCAGGAGATCGCGGCGCGACAGGTGCATGCTGCCTCCCAAGTGGACGAGGTGCACCCATCATCACCGATCGCCACAACCCCCACCGATGGTGAACCGGCGGGTAAGCGGGTAAGAAGGGGACCCTTCTCGACCGTATGCGTTAACAGGGGGCCCTTCCTTACAGCGGGGCCGGGAGCGGGGCGGTGTGCAGCACGGTCAGCCGGGAGACCGCCCGGGTCAGCACCACGTACAGCCGGTGCAGCCCGCGCGGCTCGGCCGCCACGATCGCCGCCGGCTCCACGGTCACCACATGGTCGTACTCCAGGCCCTTGACCAGCGTCGCCGGGACCACCGTGACCCGCGCCGAGGCCGCCACGTCGTCGGCGGTCGCGGTGTCGATCCCCGCGTCGGCCAGCGCCGCCCGCAGCCCGCCGACCGCGTCGTCGGCGGCGATCACCCCGACCGAGCCGTCGTGGGCCAGCGCCGCCCGCACCTCGGCCACCGTCGCCGCCACCAGGTCATCCACGGTACGCACGTCCAGCGCGCCGTCGCGGCGCAGCGACTCGGCCGGGGGCACGTCCACCGCGAGCGCCGGCAGCAGCCGGTTGGCGAAGGCCACCACGGCGGCGGGCACCCGGAAGCCGACGCTCAGCGGCACCACCGTCGCGTCCGGCTTGCCCAGGTGGGCCAGGGACTCCCGCCAGTCGCGGGCGGCCCACGGGGCGGTGCCCTGCGCCAGGTCGCCGAGCAGCGTGATCGACCCGTGCTCGCTGCGGCGGGCGATGGCCCGGCACTGCATCGGGGAGAGGTCCTGCGCCTCGTCGACCACCACGTGCCCGAAGCCGGCGGGGCGCTCCAGCAGCCCGGCGGCCTCGTCGACGAGCACCGCGTCGGCGGCCGTCCACTTCGTCGCCTTCGGGGTGCGCGGCGGCTTCGCCCAGGTCAGCAGCGCCTGCTCGGCCTCGGTGAGCACGCCGTCGGCGGCTGCGGCGAGCGCCGCCGGGTCGGCGAGCAGCCCGTGCACCAGCCCCTCCGGGGTGAGCGCCGGCCAGGTCGCGTCCAGGAAGTCGGCGACGGGGCGGCACCTGCCCATCCGGCGCAGCCAGGCGTCGCCGGGCGACTCGGCGCGGCGGGCCTCGGCCTGGCGTTGCAGCAGGCCCACCACCCGGGCCCGGACCCGTTCCCGGCCGGTGGCGTACGGCAGCCCCTCCCGGCGGGTCTCCTCGACCACCCGGTGCAGCGGATCGAGGCCGATCCGCCAGCGGAACGACCCGTCGGAGACCATGATCGGCTCGGTCGGTGCGGCGATGCGGGCTTCGACGGCCCGGCGCAGCACCTCGGCCATCCGCGCGTCGTGCTTGAGCGCCGCCACGGCCGGGTCCTCGACCGCCCGCACCGGCACCCGGGCGATCAGGTCCTCCACGGTCGCCTGCTCGACCTCGACCTCGCCGAGGGCCGGCAGCACCGCCGCGATGTAGGACAGGAACGCCCGGTTCGGCCCCACGATCAGCACCCCGGACCGGCGCAGCCGCTCCCGGTGCAGATAGAGCAGGTACGCCGCCCGGTGCAGCCCGACGGCCGTCTTCCCGGTGCCGGGCGCGCCCTGCACGCAGATCGAGGCGGCCAGGTCGGCGCGGACCAGCTCGTCCTGCTCCGGCTGGATGGTGGCGACGATGTCGCGCATCGGGCCGACGCGGGGGCGCTCGATCTCGGCGGTCAGGATGCGGCTGGCGGTGCCCAGCTCCTCGCCCCGGTCCAGGTGCTCGTCCTCGAAGCTGGTCAGCGCCCCGGCGCTGAAGCCGAACCGGCGGCGCACGGTCACGCCCTGCGGGTCGCGGGCGCTGGCCCGGTAGAACGACCGGGAGATCGGGGCCCGCCAGTCGAGCACCATGGGCTCGCCGAGATCGTCGGTGACGTGCCGGCGGCCGACGTGGTGCTCCTCGTCGCCGAACGTGAGCCGCCCGAAGAACAGCGGGGTGTCGGGCTGGTCGGCCAGCTCGGCGACGCGGCGGGACAGGGTGCGCCCCAGGGTCTCCGCCGTGTACGCGTCGCCGGCGACGTTGTGGCCGGTGGCGAAGAGGGCCTCGGTGCGTTCGCGCATGCGGGCCAGCGCGGCCCGGGACGCGTCCAGGTGGGCGCGTTCGGCGGCCAGCTCGGTGTCCAGGGACATGGGGGCGTGCGGGGTCATCCGACCTACTCCTCGGCGCGGGGGACAACACTGCCGCTCGCGTTTCCGGCAACGGAGGCCGGCGCGGGGACGTCCGCTGCGGTGCTCAACACCGCGGCCGTCGGGCGGAGCCAAACACTCTACCCCACCCCCACCCCCACCCCCACCCCCCACCCCCCACCCCCCACCCCGCAGCGTCGCCGCCCCCACCCGCGTCCCCCCGTCCACCCCGGTGATCAAGAGAAAAGTGTCAGAGTCGATCTCGGCGATGACGCAAACCTCTTGATCACCCGAGCTGTGCCGCGGCCGTCGGTGCGTGGCGGCGGGGGCGATGGCAGACGCGGGTGGCGGGCGGGATCATGGGGGCATGAGCGAGGCACCGCCCGAGCGGCAGCGGGTGACGATCAGCGATCCGCAGGTGATGCGGGCCCTGGCCCACCCGGCGCGGCTCGCGATCATGGAACATCTCGCCTCGATCGAGTCCGGGGCCACCGCCACCGAGTGCGCGGAGATCGCCGGCCTGTCGCCGAGCGCGACCAGCTACCACCTGCGCGCGCTGGCGAAGTTCGGGCTGGTCGAGCAGGCCCCGAGCCGGGGGGACGCCCGGGAGCGGGTGTGGCGGGCGTTCAGCCCGTCGTACAACGTGGAGGCGGGGCAGGCGGCCGGCTCCGAGGCGCGGGCCGCCGAGCTGGCCCTCGTGGAGGCGCACCTCGCCCGGGACGCGCAGCGCACCCGGGACTGGTTCCGCCGGGGGCCCGAGGAGCCGCCGGAGTGGTACCGCGCCGGCTGCTTCAGCGACAGCGTGCTGCTGCTCACCGCCGAGGAGTCGCTGGCGCTCAACGAGGCGATCCAGGACCTGATGGCGCCGTACCGGCGTCGGGTGCGCACCGACCCGCCGGCCGGGGCCCGCCCCGTCGCCGTGCAGTACCGGTCGGTGCCGGTGGACTGAACGGGCGGCGACGGGGATTGCCCGGACCGGGTGTGAAGGATTATTTTCGAAGTATGTCCTTCACACCTGGTCGGTCGCGTTGGCCCGACGTCTGGCTCGCCACCGCCGCCCGGGGCATCTCCAGCTGCGGCGACTTCCTGGCCGCGAGCACCCTCACCCTCGCCCTCCAGTCCGCCGGGGCCGGCGGGCCGGCCGTGGCGGGGCTGCTGGTCGCCGCCAGCCTGCCGCTCGTCGCCCTCGCCCCGCTGACCGGCCGCCTCGCCGACCGGGTGGACTCCCGCACCCTGCTCGTCGCGGCCGGCGTGGTGCAGGCGGCGATCTGCCTCGCCCTCGCGTACGCCGGACACCCGGCCCTGGTGATCGGCCTGGTGGCGCTGCTGGCCGCCGGGCTCGCGGTCACCCAGCCGGTGCTCGCCGCCCTCGTCCCGGCGATGGTCACGCCCGCGGACCTGCCCCGGGCCAGCGCGCTGAACCAGACGGCCGGCACCCTCGGAGCGCTGGCCGGCCCGGCGCTGGCCGGGCTGCTGGTCGGGCAGTTCGGCTCCCGCGTGCCGCTGCTGCTCGACGCCGCCAGCTACCTCGCCCTGGTGGCCGCCGGCCTGCTGATCCGCACCCGCCGGGGCGGCGCCCGTGCGGTCGCCGACCCCCGCCCGACCCCCGAGGGCATGCGCCCGACGCCCGGCGGGCCGGCCGGCGACGGGCGCCCGACCCTCGGGGGCCCGGCCCGGGGCTGGCGGCTGCGCCAGGACCGGCTGCTGTTCGCCATGGTGGCCTCGCTCGCCGGGGTCGTCGGCGCGGTCGGGGCGATCAACGTGATCGAGGTGTTCTTCATCCGGGAGACGCTGGGCAGCTCCACCACCGTCTACGGGCTGGTCACGGGGGCCTGGCCGCTGGGCATCGTGGCCGGGGCATGGGCGCTCACGCCGCTGGCCCGCCGGCTCACCGACGACGGTCGGCTCCTCGGCGTGGGGCTGCTCCTGCTCGGCGGGTGCTGCCTCGCGGTGCTGGGCTCCGCCGCGGTGCCGTCCGCCTGGTTGCTGGTGCCGATCTGGCTGCTCGGCGGCCTGCTCAACGGCGGCGACAACGTCGTCTGCACCGTGCTGCTCGCCCGCCGGGTGCCCGAGGCGGCGCGCGGCCGGGCGTACGCCATCTTCGGCGCGGCCGTGCAGGGCGCGGGCATGGTCGGCCTCGCGGCCGGCGGACTGCTGCTCGACCTGGCCGACCCCCGGCCGCTGGTGGCGGCGTGCGGCACCGTGGGGGTGCTCGCGGTGGCCGCGTTCGCCGTGCCGGTCGTCCGGGCGGCCCGCGCCGAACGCCGCGCCGAACGCGCGGTCGCCCCGGGTTCTGCCGCGACCGTCGACGGAGCGGGGCAGCGGGGCGAGACGGCTCGCGCGGTGGGGTCTACGCCGTGAGCAGGTGGGTCTACGCCGTGAGCAACTGCCGGATCCGCGCGTACTCGGCGGCCATCTCCGGCTCGGCCAGGAAGTCGTCGAGCGCGGGCGAGACCCGGAAGTCGACCTCCTCCAGGGAGCGGATGGCGAGCTCGTGCAGTTCGCTGCGCCGGTGCTCCTCCAGGTAGGTGGTCCAGTGCTCGAGCGCGGAGAGGACGATCAGCAGGCCGGGGTCCATGTCGCCGTCGGCGAGGATGCCCTCGTCGATGCGGTCCAGGAGGGCACGCAGTTCGCTCGCGCCGGCCGTGGCGACGGTCTGCCGGGCGGTGGCCAGCGCCGCCCAGGCGTCCTTGTCGAGGTCGTCCTCGTCGGCCTGGTCCACCAGGTCGGCGGTGGTCAGGCGGGTGACGGTCGCCAACCCGAAGGCATGCAGGTCGTCCTCGCCGGCGGCGTCGATCAGTTGCTGGATGGCCTTTTCGACCTCGTGGTATCGCACGGCGTCAGGGTAGTGGCCGGCGGTGGGGCGTCGACGACCGGCTTGTGCTCCCCGCCGGGGTCGGCCCACGAGCGGGCCACCCGGAAAGCCGGATGGCCCGCTCGCTGCGCCGCCGTCAGAGGTTCAGGCTCCAGCTGTTGAGGTAACCGGTGTCGAGGCTCGCCGCGTCCTGGACCCGCAGCCGCCAGCTCCCGTTCGCCACCTCCGAGGAGAGGTTCACGGTGTACGTCTGGTCGATGTTGTCGGTGCCGCCGCCGGAGCGGTTGTGCAGCACGTACGCGCTGCCGTCCGGCGCGATCAGGCTGACCACCAGGTCACCGATGTAGGTGTGCACGATGTGCACCTCGACCTTGCTCGCGGTCGACGGGGTCGCCGCGCAGCCGCTGATCACGATGGCGCTCTCCACAGTCGTGTTGTCGGCGATCGCGACATCGGTGCCGTTCGTGCCCGAGCAGCCCGGCAGCCCGTTCACCGTCAGGTTCAGCGTGGTCGTCCGGGCGACCGAGGGGGAGGTGCCCACCAGCGTGATCGGTACGGTGCCGCTGCCGGCGGTGGCCGCGGCGCTGACCGTGACCGTGGTCGACCCGCCGGCGGTGACCGACGACGGGGCGAACGACACGCTCACCCCGGTCGGCAGCGGGCCGGTCGAGAAGGCGACCGTCTCGGCGGTGCCCCGGATGACCGTGGTGCTGACCGTGGCGGTGCCCGAGGCGCCCGGGTCGAGGGTCAGCGTCGCCGGGGCGACCGCGACGGTGAAGTCGTTGGCCGCGCACGACTCGGTGCCGTTGACGTTCACCGCGGTCCAGGCGGCCATCACGGCCTTGTACTCGGTGCTGCACAGGCCGTACAGGTCGGTGGCGGCCGACAGGGTGTGCACCCGTGCGGTGTTGGTCGGCTGGGCGGTGTTCACGTACCGGGTGTTCGACACGAAGTACGCGTCCAGCGCCCGGAACCAGATCTTCTCCGCCTTCTGCCGGCCGATCCCGGTGACCGGCGGGGCCGACCCGCACAGCGGCGAGGTGCCGTACGGGGTGACGCCGGATCCCTCGGCCAGGTTGAAGAAGAAGTGGTTGGCCACGCCCGAGGAGTAGTGCACGTCGAGGCTGTTGGTGCTGCTCGACCAGCAGCCGTGCGACGAGCCGTCCAGCGTCGGGTCGTACATGTAGCGCAGCGGGGTGCCGTTGCCGTTGATGTTGATCTTCTCGCCGACCTGGTAGTCGCCCGGGTCGACCGGGGTGTTGGCGTAGAACTCCACCATGTTGCCGAAAATGTCGCTGGTGGCCTCGTTCAGGCCGCCGGACTCGCCGGAGTAGGTCAGGCCGCCGGGGACCACGTTCTCGGTGACGCCGTGGGACATCTCGTGGCCGGCGACGTCGAGGGCGACCAGCGGCCGGGCGTTGCCCGAGCCGTCGCCGTAGGTCATCTGCGCGCCGTCCCAGAAGGCGTTGACGTACGCGTTGCCGTAGTGCACCCGGCTCGGCACGCCGGTGCCGTTGCCGAAGATGCCGTTGCGGCCGTGCACGTTCGTGAAGTAGTCGAACGTCGTGGCCGCGCCGAAGTGCGCGTCGACGGCGGCGGACTGCCGGTTCGAGGCCGCGCCGGTGCCCCACACGTTGTCGGCGTCGGTGAAGGTGGTGCAGGTCGAGGTGCCGTTGTTCATGTCGCAGGTGCGGCCGTTGCCCCGGGTCGGGTCGATCATGCTGTACGTCGACCCGGACAGCGTGGTGTCGATCGAGACCTGGCCGGCGTAGATGCTGTTGCCGGTGCCGACGACGGACTCGATCTCGTCGTACGCGCCGATCCGGGCGCCGGTCAGCGCGTCGCTGATCACGTGCAGCTTGGAGGGGGTCTGCCCGTCCGGGGCCCAGCCGGTCACCACCGTCTCCCAGGCGAGCCGCCCGGTTCCGCTGCTGGCGTCGACGAACAGCTCCGCCGCGCCGGTGCCGGTGATCCGGCCGGAGAACTCGGCGATCGCCGCCTTGCGGGCCTTCGCGGCGCTGACCTTCGGGGTGGTGGCGAGGCTGAGCGGGGCGGCCAGGCCGACCGAACTGCCCGCGTAGTCGCCGTCGGCCTCGGTGCGGATGACGACGTCCCCGCCGTAGACGCGGAGCCCGTCGTACGTGCGGGTGTAGCGGACCGTGCCCCGACCCTGGGCGTCCCGCTTGCTGCTGTGCACCGCGTAGCGGTCCTTTGCCGAGGACCTGACGGCCTGGGAGTGCTCCTTCAGGGCGGTGTCGGCGGCGGCGACCAGCGCCGGCCCGGGGGTGGACGGCGGGGCGGCGGACGCGCTCGTGGTGGTGACCACGAGTCCGCTGCCGACCAGCATGGTGACGCCGGCCAGCGCTAGGGCTGATCTCAAGATGACCTCCCCAATACGAGATGCACTCGCATCTGTCGATAGCGGGATCATCGTCCGCTGTGGAGATCCTGTGAAGATGAGCATCGATGGATAAACATACCGACTTGCCCATCCCGGCGATGCTATCGCCGACGAAATGCGCGAGGGTGTTCCGTTTCTGTTACGGAAGGAACCCATTGACAACAATCGCCTAAATGAATGGCAACCTTCGATGGCTGCCCGATCCCTAGCGTGATGGGCACGTCGAACCCGACGTACCACGAAGGCCCTCCGCCCACACATCCCATCGGCGCGGGAGGCCGCCGGTCGACGCCGTCGACCGGCCCAGGAAGGAGCAGCCCAGTGAGGCTCACCCCGTACGTCAACCGCCGTCGGATCGGCACCCTCGGCACCGCCGCCCTCGCCGGCGCGCTGCTGGCCACCGCCGGGGTCGACCCGGCAGCGGCGACAGCGGCCACCGGCACCGTCCTCGGCGCCGACCGGCCCACCGCCGTCGACGGCAGCTATCTCGTGGTGCTCAAGGAGGGCCAGCGGCCCGACCGGGCCCGCGCCGAGGCCATCACCTCGCGCTACGGCGACGGCCGGGTCGACCGGGTCTACGGCCGGACCGTCAACGGCTGGTCGGCCCACCTCACCGAGCGGGCGGCCCGCCGGCTGGCCGCCGACCCCGCCGTCGCCTACGTGGAGCAGGACCAGCGGGTGCAGGCCCTCGCCACCCAGACCAACCCGCCCTCGTGGGGGCTCGACCGCATCGACCAGCGCAACCTGCCGCTCAACCGGTCCTTCACCTACGGGCCGAGCAACGGGGTGCGCGTCTACGTCGTCGACACCGGCGTCCGGATCACCCACCAGGACCTCGCCGGCCGGGCGGTGAGCGGGTACGACGCGGTGGACAACGACAACAACGCCGACGACGGCAACGGACACGGCACCTTCGTCGCCTCGGTCGCCGCCGGCACCGCGTACGGCGTGGCCAAGAACGCCACCGTCGTGGGCGTCCGGGTGCTCGACAACAGCGGCTCGGGCACCACGGCCGGCGTCATCGCCGGCATCGACTGGGTCACCGCGAACGCGACCCGTCCCGCCGTGGCCAACCTGAGCCTCGGCGGCGGCGCCAGCACCACTCTCGACGCGGCGGTCCGCCGGTCGATCGCCGCCGGCGTCACCTACAGCATCGCGGCCGGCAACTCCGGCGTACCGGCCACCGGCACCTCGCCGGCCCGGGTCACCGAGGCGCTGACCGTCGGCGCGACCGACCAGACCGACACCCGGGCGAGCTGGTCCAACTACGGCACCGCACTCGACCTCTTCGCGCCCGGTGTCTCCATCACCGCCGCCTGGCGCACCGGCGACACCGCCACCTACACCGGCAGCGGCACCTCGTTCGCGGCGCCGCACGTCGCCGGCGCCGCCGCGATCTACCTGCGGAACAACCCCACGGCCAGCCCCGCCACGGTCAACGCGGCGATCGTCGCCGCCGCCACGCCCAACGTGGTCGTCAACCCCGGTGCCGGCTCGCCGAACCGGCTGCTCTACGTCGGAAGCTGACCCGCCCGCACCACCCGTCCGCGCCGGGCCACCCCCGGCGCGGACGGCGGCCGGTGGCCCACCGCCCCGCAAGACCCGCCGGGGCGGTCACCCGGCGCGACCGCCGCCCCACCCGGGCGGCGGTCGCGCCGCCGGTGCGGGATTGGCCACTCCGGGGCCCGCCCGGTGAGCCCGCCCCCCACGGCGGGGATACGGTCGCAACATGGCTGACCGCATCGCCCGTCCCCGGGTCGGACACATCCAGTTCCTGAACTGCCTGCCGATCTACTGGGGCCTGATGCGTTCCGGCGCGCTGATCGACGTCGACCTGCACAAGGACTCGCCGGACCGGCTGAGCGCCGCCCTGGTCGCCGGTGACCTGGACATCGGGCCGATCTCGCACGTCGAGTACCTGCGCCACGCCGACGAGCTGCTGCTCCTGCCCGACCTCGCGGTCGGCAGCGACGGCCCGGTGCTCTCGGTCAACATGGTGTCCACGAAGCCCCTCGCCGAGCTGGGCGGCGGCCGGGTGGCCCTCGGCTCGACGTCGCGCACCGGCGTGCTGCTCGCCCGGCTGCTGCTCGGCGAGCGGTACGGCGTCCACCCCGACTACTTCCGCTGCCCGCCCGACCTGACGCAGATGCTGCTGGAGGCGGACGCCGGGGTGCTGATCGGCGACGTGGCGCTGCGGGCGCTGTACGAGGCGCCGCAGCGGGGGCTGGAGGTCACCGACCTCGGGCTGGCCTGGCGGGACTGGACCGGGCTGCCGATGGTCTTCGCCGTCTGGGCGGTACGCCGGGACTTCGCCGCCGCCCACCCCGGCCTCGTCAAGGAGGTGCACGAGGCGTTCCTGCGCTCCCGCGACCTGTGCCTGGCCGAGCTGGACCAGGTCGCCGAGGCCGCCGCCCGGTGGGAGTCGTTCGACGCCGCCACCCTGGCCACGTACTTCCGGGCGTTGGACTTCTCGCTCGGCGGGCGTCAGGTGGCCGGGCTGCGCGAGTTCGCCCGCCGGGCGGCCGAGATCGGCGAGGCCCCGCCGCTGCCGGCGGACGGCCCCCGGTTCTTCGCCGGCTGAGGCCGAGGGCCCGGCGTACGCGAGGCTCCGGCGTACGCCGCGACCGCCGTCGCCCGACGGCGGTCGCGGGGCGCGCGTCAGGTGGTCGAGTCCAGCACCGCCTCGGTGATCTTCTGGCAGTTCTTCATGCCGTACTCGTAGCCCATGTCGATCGGGTAGCGGACCATCACGCCCATCGTCCAGTTGTCGCCGATGGCGAGGCAGTTGATGTGCATCTCCTGCTCGCGGGTCCGGTCGATCCAGCCGTTCTTGATGGCGATCTTCTTCTGCTCGGCCGCCGGGAACGCCTTGCGGATGCCGAAGTCACCGGAGCCCCGCACCAGCCGCATCTCGCTGATCAGCCACTTGGTCCACTCCGGCCCGGCCGCCCGGCCGTCCTTGATGCAGGCGCCCAGGCGCGCGGTGTCCCGGGGGGAGAGGTTCGTCCGGCTCCAGCCGCCGTCGGCGGCGACGCTGCTGTCGGTGGTCTCGCAGATGGAGATCATCCGCTTGATCGACGCGGACCGGCCCACCGTGTTGTAGAACTGCTCGGCGCGGGTGTTGTCGCTGTCGCGGATGATCCGGGTGGCGTCGGCGAGCTTGGCGTCGCTGGGCCGCTGCCCCTGCTCGTCAGCCCGCCGCAGGTAGTCGGCGACGATCCAGGACTTGATCAGCGACGCGGTGGTGCTGGTCTCGTCCATGTTCTTCGAGCCGATGATCTTCCCGGTGCGGGTGTCCAGGACGCTCCAGGCATACCAGCCCTCGATGTCGAGGTCGATCTGCCTGTCCGCGAACGGCAGCGGCTCCAGCGTCGGCGAGGGGCTGGGCGAGGCGGTGGGACGCGACTTGCGGTCCGAGGCCGTGCCGGCGGCACGGTCGGCGGGCGTGGAGGCGTCGCCCCACTCGGCGGTGGCGGTCGACGCCATCGGCGAGCCGGGCAGCAGCCGCAGCGACACCAGCACCAGCCCGATCAGGACGGCCGCGATCGCGATCAGCCGTAGCGGCGAGGTCTCGCCCCGCGCCGAGCCCTCCCGCGCCGAGCCTCCACCGCCGGCAGCCCGGCGACGGCTGCCGGCCATCAGAGCTTGCCGATCGGCTGCTGCGGCACCTTGAGGGCGGCGCCGGGCTGCGGGGTGACCAACTGGGTGGCGACGCTGGCGCAGACCTTCGCGCCGTACGACAGCCCCAGCTTCTGCGGGTAGCGCAACATGACGGCGAGGCTCCACTTCTCGGTGACCGCAAGACAGTTCACGTGCCAGTTGCCGTCATAGTTCAACGGTGTCCAGCCGTTTTTGATGCTGACCGGCCCCTGGGCCTTGATCTCGGCGGGCAGGCCGTCGACGATGCCCCACTTGCCGCCGCCGGAGCGCTGCCGCTGGTCCTTGACGCTGCCCCGGACCTTGCTCATCTCGTCCAGCAGGTACGGCGTCCACTTCGCGCCGGCGGCCTTGCCGTCGCCGATGCAGTCGCCGAGCCGGACGGCGTCGCGGGGGGACATCTGGGTGAAGCTCCACCACCCGACGTACCCGGGCACGGTACCGGGCTTGGTGTCGGTCAGCCCGCAGATCTTGATCATTCGCTTGATCGAGTCGCCCCGGCCGTCGGCCGCGTACAGATAGTTGGCCGCGTCGTCGTTGCTGTCCCGGATGGCGGTGCTGATCGCCTTCTTCTGCGCGGCGCTGGGCTCCTTGTCGCCGAGCCGCCGAAGGAGGTCGGCCGCGAACCAGGATTTGATCATCGACTCGGTCGAGCTGGTCCTGGTCAGGTTCTTCGAGCCGGAGATGGTGTCGGTCTCCCGGTCCATCAGCGCCCAGGAGAAGAACTCGCCGGCGAAGCTCACCGAGACGGGGCCGGCGGCCAGGGTCGGCGGCGGCGGGGCGGTCGGCTCGGGGGCCGCCACGGCGTCCGCGCCGCCGGGCCCGCCGTCGTCGCCGCCGGAGAGCTTGGCGTACGCGGCTGGCACCAGCATGGCGCTGCCGACGAGGATCGCCACGACGGCGAGCACCATGGCCACGCGAGGTCGCATGAGTGGGTGAGCTCCAGATGTCAGGGCCGGGGGACCGACTGCTTTCCGAACTGGTTCGTCCTGATCGCTGGGGGCCGGGGGAGGTGGCCCGCGTCATACGCCCGGCGGCCGTCCGCAGCCGGTCGGTGTGACCGGGAAAGTCTACGTCCGGGTGGCCGACGCGCCAGGAACCGACGCCTGTCAGGTCGCTATGAGGGCGGGATTGTGGCCAGCTATGCCTAGCTTGGGCGGATTCATCTGTGATTAGTGAGCCATGTCATACCTGTGTCCCTGCACCTGGGGCGATGCGAAGCGGGGTCGACCCGTGGCGGAAGGTGTGTGCGGAAACCTGTGACACCCTCTGGTATCGGCAGGCGCGAGCTGTAACACTTGTCGTCATGTATGGCAACGACTTCTCCGCCCCGGAGGACGCGCCCGGCGGTGGCCTGCTCGGCGAGGTGGCGGCGGCGGAGGCGGCGCTGCGCGAGGCGGCGACCCGGCAGCGGGGCGGCGTCGCTCCCGGCCCCGACGCCGACCTGGAGGCATACTTCGCCGACGTCATCGACGCCGACCAGAAGATCGAGCCCCGCGACTGGATGCCCGAGGCGTACCGGAAGACGCTGATCCGGCAGATCGCCCAGCACGCGCACTCCGAGATCATCGGGATGCAGCCGGAGGGCAACTGGATCAGCCGCGCCCCCTCGCTCAAGCGCAAGGCCATCCTGCTGGCCAAGGTCCAGGACGAGGCCGGGCACGGCCTCTACCTGTACGCCGCCGCCGAGACCCTCGGCGTCAGCCGGGACGAGCTGGTGCAGCTCCTGCTCGACGGGCGGCAGAAGTACAGTTCGATCTTTAACTATCCCACCCTGAGCTGGGCCGACGTGGGGGTGATCGGCTGGCTGGTCGACGGCGCGGCGATCGTCAACCAGGTGCCGCTGTGCCGCTGCTCCTACGGCCCGTACGCGCGGGCCATGATCCGGGTCTGCAAGGAGGAGTCGTTCCACCAGCGCCAGGGCTACGAGATCCTGCACACCCTCGCCCACGGCACCCCGGAGCAGAAGGCCATGGCCCAGGACGCGGTGGACCGCTGGTGGTATCCGTCACTGGCCATGTTCGGCCCGCCCGACGGCGACTCCACCCACTCCGCCCGGTCGATGGCCTGGAAGATCAAGCGGTTCTCCAACGACGAGCTGCGCCAGCGCTTCGTCGACATGTGCGTGCAGCAGGCGGAGATCCTCGGCCTCACCCTGCCCGACCCCGACCTGCGCTGGAACGAGCAGCGCCAGGCGTACGACTTCACCGAGCCGGACTACGCCGAGCTGATGCGGGTGATCTCCGGCGAGGGCCCGTGCAACCGGCAGCGGATGGAGCACCGCCGCCGCGCCCACGCCGAGGGCGCGTGGGTCCGCGAGGCCGCCGCCGCGTACGCGGCCAAGCGGTCGACCGCGAAGGAGGCGATCGCCGTATGAGCACCGACGACACGACCCCGCTGTGGGAGGTCTTCGTGCGGGCCCGGCGCGGGCTGGCGCACACCCACGTCGGCAGCCTGCACGCCCCCGACGCCGAGCTGGCCCTGCACAACGCCCGGGACCTCTACACCCGCCGCCAGGAGGGGGTGTCGATCTGGGTGGTGCCGGCCGCCGCGATCACCGCGTCCAGCCCCGACGAGAAGGACGCCTTCTTCGACCCGGCGGCCGACAAGGTCTACCGCCACCCCACCTTCTACGAGGTGCCGGACGGGGTGGCCCACCTGTGAGGAATCCCTTCGACTTCGCCCTCGCCCTCGGCGACGACGCGCTGGTCGCCGCGCAGCGGCTCGGCGAGTGGACCAGCCGCGCCCCCGAGATGGAGGAGGACGTCGCGCTGGCCAACATCGCCCTCGACCAGCTCGGCGCGGCCCGGCTCCTGCTCACGTACGCGGGCGAGCTGGAGGGGGCCGGCCGCGGCGAGGACGCGCTGGCGTACCTGCGCGACGACCGGCAGTTCCGCAACTGCCTGCTGGTCGAGCTGCCCAACGGCGACTTCGCGGTGACCATGGCGAAGCTGCTGTTCCTGTCGGCCTACCAGCTCCCGCTCTACGCCGCGCTGGCCGGGTGCGCCGACGAGCGGCTCGCCGCGATCGGGGCGAAGGCGCGCAAGGAGTCCGCCTACCACCGGGACCACGCCGCGCTGTGGGTGCGCCGGCTCGGCGACGGCACCGCCGAGTCGCACCGCCGCATGCAGGCCGCCGTCGACCAGGTCTGGCCGTACGCGCACGAGCTGTTCGCGCCGTGGCCGGGCGCGCCGGTCGACCCGGCCACCCTGCGCGGCGACTTCGACGCGTACGTCGGGCCGGTGCTGGCCGAGGCGACGCTGACCCGGCCGGCCGACGGCTGGGCCCCGGCCGGCGGGCGGGACGGCCTGCACACCGAGCACCTGTCGTACCTGCTGGCGGAGATGCAGGTGCTGCACCGCGCCCACCCGGGGGCGAAGTGGTAGACCCGAGGGAGGCCGTGGCGGCGGTGGTGGACCCGGAGATCCGGGTGATCACCATCGACGAGCTGGGCATCCTGCGGGCGGTCGAGCAGGACCCGGCCACCGGCCGGGTCACCGTGACCATCACCCCCACCTACACCGGCTGCCCGGCGATGGACGTGATCCGGGCCGACATCCGGCGGGCGCTGGCCGCCGCCGGGCACCCCGACGCCGACGTCCGCACGGTCTACAGCCCGGCGTGGAGCACCGACTGGATCTCCGACGCCGGCCGGGCCAAGCTGACCGCCGCCGGCATCGCCCCGCCGCCCGCGACCCGGGGCGGGACCGCCCCGCCCGCCGGGGCCGGCACGGTCGTGCCGCTGACCCTCGCCGTCCGCTGCCCGCTCTGCGGCTCGGCGGAGACCGAGCAGGTCAGCCGGTTCGGCTCCACCGCGTGCAAGGCCCTGTGGCGCTGCCGCGCCTGTCGTGAACCCTTCGACCACCTGAAGGCGCTGTGACTATCACGATCACCCGACCGGTCCGCCGCCGGCCGGCCTTCCACCCGCTGCCCGTCGCCGCCGTCGACCGGCTCACCGCCGACGCCGTGGCGATCACCTTCGCCGTGCCGGAGAAGCTGCGGGCGGTCTTCGCGTTCACCGCCGGCCAGCACCTCACCGTGCGGCTGCCCGCCGGCGTCAACCAGGCGGACGCGGACGTGCGCCGGTCGTACTCGATCTGCTCGACGCCCGACGACCTGGCCCGGCACGGCCGGCTGCGGATCGGGGTGCGGGAGATCCCCGGCGGCGCGTTCTCCGCCTACGCCTGCTCGGTGCTGCGGCACGGCGACACCGTCGAGGTGCTGCCCCCGCTCGGGCACTTCACCACGGCGTTCGACCCGGCCCGGGCCCGCCGCTACGGCGCGGTGGCCGCCGGCTCCGGCATCACCCCGGTGCTCGCGCTGGTCGCCACGGCCCTGGCCGTCGAGCCGGCCAGCACCTTCACCCTGGTGTACGGCAACCGCACGGCCAACTCGGTGATGTTCGCCGAGGAGCTGGCCGACCTGAAGGACCGCTACCCGACGCGGCTGCACCTGGTGCACGTGCTGTCCCGGGAGCCCGGCGAGTCGCCGCTGCTGTCGGGGCGGATCGACGCCGACCGGCTGGGCCGCCTGCTGGACACGATCGTGCCGGGCGACGCGATCGAGGAGTGGTTCCTCTGCGGCCCGTACGGAATGGTGGTCGACGCGAAGGCGGTGCTCGCCGCGCGGGGCCTGCCGGAGTCGGCGGTGCACGCGGAGCTGTTCCACGTCGCCGAGACGCCCGCACCGCCGCCCCGCCGCCCCGCCGGGCCGACCGGGGACGCCGAGGTGACGATCGTGCTGGACGGCCGGGCGTCGACGTTCCCGATGGGCCGCGAGGAACGGGTCCTCGACGCGGCGCTGCGGGTGCGCGGCGAGCTGCCGTACGCGTGCAAGGGCGGGGTCTGCTCGACCTGCCGGGCGAAGGTGGTCTCCGGCGCGGTGACGATGGCCCGCAACTACGCCCTGGAGCCGGACGAGGTCGCCGCCGGGTACGTGCTGACCTGCCAGTCCACCCCCACCACCGACACCCTCACGGTCGACTACGACGCCTAGCCGGCTGCGGGTGTCGACGCTGGCCAGGTAGTGGCGTGATCGCCGTGCTGGTATGAAGGGCGCTGTGGACAGGCAGCGGGCCATCGTGGTCGGTAACAGCGACGGCATCGGGCTGGCGGTCACCCGGCGGCTGCTGGCCGCCGGGTGGACGGTGGCGGGCCTGTCGCGCAGCAGCAGCCCGTTGACATCCAGCGGCTACGAGCACCACCTCGCCGACGTCACCGATGCCGGCTACCGCGAGGTGCTCGCCGGGGCGCTGGACACCCTCGGCGGTGTCGAGGTCTGCATCTACGCTGCCGGGGTCGGTGACTTCTTCGCCGTGGAGGACCTGGCCGCGCAGACCAGGGCGCTGGAGGTCAACCTCGTCGGCGCCGCGCGCACCATGGAGATGGTGGTGCCGTTCATGGCGCGCGCCGGAGCGGGGCACGTGGTCGGCCTGTCGAGCCTCGCCGACGTGGCCCCCTCGGCCGAGGCGCCCGGCTACGCCGCAGGCAAGGCCGGGCTGTCGTCGTACCTGCTGGGGCTGGGCGGGGCCCTGCGGGCGCACGGGGTGCGGGTCAGCGTCGTCCGATTCGGTTTCGTCGACACCAAGATGGCCAAGGCGCGGGTCAAACCGATGATGCTCTCGGTCGAGCAGGCCGCCGACATGGTGCTGGACTGCCTGCGTACCCGCGCGACGGTCGTCTCACGACCCCGACGGATGGCGGCCCTGGCACGTACCGCCGGGGTGGTGCTGAACATGCGGGCGCGCCGGTGAGGTCTTGATTCGCCCGCGACGGCGACTGGCCAGGCTTTGTTACGGTCGCGCCAGCAGCGCCGGCCGGAGTGGGAGCGATGATGGAGAAGCGGCACGTCGGCACGTTGGTCGTCGTACTGGCCGGCGTGGCGGTCGTCGGCGCGGCCGGCGGCACCTACCTGGCCACCCGGGGCGACAGCACGACGGCGGGCAGCACCGTGGACGCCGGCAGCACCGTGGACGCGGGCAGCACGGTGGACGCGGGCCGGCAGACGGGCGGCCCCGAGGCCGGCGGGGGAGCCGCCCCGGCCCAGCCGTCGTCCGGCGCGCCCACCGGCTCACCCGATTCCTCGGGCTCATCGGGTTCCTCGGGTGGGGGGACGCGGACGTACCGCCTCGACCGGACCTTCTACGACCAGGCGTCGATGACGGTCACCCTGGTCAGCGCCGAGGTGACCGGGAGCAAGCTGCGGCTGAACGTCCGCTACCGCAACGGCTCGGCGACGGCCCCCTGGGCGCTGGAGTGCTCACCCGTCGCCGAGGACCGCGAGTTGGTGCTGCTCACCCTGGCCGACGGCCGGACCGTGCGCCCGGAGAGCACCTACTGCTCCACCCGGCCCGGCGAGTCGATCGAACTCGCGCCCGGCCGCGAGCTGGCCAGCTGGGCCGTGTTCCCGGTCGCGCCGCAGGCCGGCTCGCCGCTCGAACTGTCCTGGTACGACTTCCCCGCCACCGACCTCACCCTCCGCTGACGCGACACCGGGCGCCGACCCTGGACCTGCGTGAATCTTGGAAGATTCCGGCCCCTGGAGGGGCCTCATTCTTCCAAGATCTCCTCTTCCTCGCGTGAGTCTCAGCCCTTGGGTACGTGTGCGGTCCAGTAGGTGAGGTCGGAGTGGTGCTCCGTGAGGACGACCGACTCGCCGCATGCCTCCCCGATCATCTTGGCCGCGTCGTCCAGGTGCGCCGGCTGGTGATCCCAGTCGTCGTCGCAGAACAGGTGCAGGCCGACCTCGCCCCGGTCGTCGCCGAGCGCCTCGGCCGCGTCGGGCGGCACCAGCACCACCGTGTAGCGGGCGGCCTCCCGCTCCGCCTCGGTGGGTGGCTCCGGCTCGTCCCGCCTCCGTCGGCGGAAGCGTTCCACCACGGACGGGATGGGGCCGGGCGAGTCCGCCGGGTCGTACGGCCGCAGCCAGTCGGGCTGAAAGGTCCGCATCGCAACTCCTCAACTCGTGGCGACGATGGTTAGCAACGTTGCTTGCCATAGTTGCTTTCCCGATGTCTGGAGTCAATACTCAACGCCACGAGGCGTGTCGTCAGAGTGACGGCCGACGGGGTGGTGGAGGGGACGGCATGGCCAAGGCGAATCTGCCGACCGTCGTCGGGCGTGGGCTCGGCGGCGAGCTGCGCGAACTGCGGAAGGCACGCGGGTTGCCGCTGCGGCAGGTGGCGACCCGGTTGGACTGGCAGGCGTCCAAGCTGTCCCGGATGGAGACCGGCATCCAGGGCATCCAGGCCGCCGACGTCGCCTCGCTGCTGGTGATCTACGGCGTCACCGGCAACGAGCGCAAGCGGCTGCTCGCGATGGCCGAGCGATCGGCCGAGACCGGCTGGTGGGAGGCGATCGGCGGGCTGTCCGACGAGTCGCGCACGCTGATCCGGCTGGAGGCCGAGGCGGCCGGCATCGTGAACTGGGAGCCGCTGCTGGTGCCGGGGCTGTTGCAGACCCCGGACTACGCCCACGCGGTGATGGTCGGCTGCGGGGTGCCGCCCGACGATGCGCAGGGGCGGGTGGCGGCCCGGCTGGGCCGGCAGGCCATCCTGAGCCGCCCCAACCCACCCGCGCTCCACGCGCTGCTCGACGAGGCGGTGCTGCGCCGGGCGCTCGGCGGCCCCCGGGTGATGGCCCGGCAGCTCCGGCACCTGGTCGAGGCGGCCGAGCGGCCGACGGTGACGCTGCGGGTGGTGCCGCTGGCGGCGGGCGCACACACCGGCCTGGATGGCTCGTTCGCGCTCTTCGACTTCCCGCGCAACCGGTCGGTGGTCTATCTCGACCACAAGCTGACCGGGCTGTTCCTGGAGGAGGCAGCGCAGGTGGCGCACTTCCGGCGGGAGGCGGATAGGCTGGCCGAGGCGGCGTTGAGCCCCGTCGATTCGGTGGCGCTCGTCGCGCGTTACGCGGCGGAGCATGAGCGAGAGTGAGTCGAGGATGTCCACCCCTGAGCTGTCCGGCGCGGCCTGGCGCAAGTCGTCCCGCAGCGGTTCCAACGCCAACTGCGTCGAGGTGGCGGAGACGGCGCGGGCGGTGGGCGTACGCGATTCGAAGGATCCGGCCGGGCCGGTGCTGGCCTTCGACCGGCGGGCTTGGACCGCCTTCGTGGCCGGCCTGCCGGGCCGGGCCTGACCCGTCCGGCGGCGGGTGACCGCCTCCGGCCGGCGGTCCCTCGGACCTTGGACAGTTGCTGCGCCGAGCTGACAGCAAATGTCCAAGATCTGGCGTGGGCCGGCGGGAGCGCCGAAGGACACCGTCGCGCGGAATGCGGCGGAGCACGAGCGAGAGGGGAGTCTCCGATGACGACGCCTGACCTCTGCGGAGCGACGTGGCGCAAGTCGTCCCGCAGCGGATCCGACAGTGACTGCGTCGAGGTGGCGGAGACGGCGCGGGCGGTGGGCGTACGCGATTCGAAGGATCCGGCCGGGCCGGTGCTGGCCTTCGACCGGCGGGCCTGGACCGCCTTCGTCGCCGGCCTGCCGGGCCGGGCCTGACCCGTCCGGCGGCGGCTGACGATCCCGCTCGCCGCGCCGGTGGCGGAACCCCCTGGAACTTGGACAGTTGCTGTCAAGAGCTGACGGGAACTGTCCAAGATCGGCGTAAGGCGGTGGCAGCGCCAGCGGCGGGGTGCGGGACGCGTCACGCGGTGCGCACCCCTGCGGGGCTGGACGGCTGCCCGGCGTACGCTCGGAGGCGTGACGGTGAGCCGGGAGATCGACGACATCCTGCAACGCGGCGCGGACGGCGGGCGGATCACGCCCGAGGAGGCCCTGCTGCTCTACACCGAGGCGCCCTTCCATGCCCTCGGCGAGGCGGCCGACGCGGTGCGTCGGCGGCGCTACCCCGACAACATCGTCACCTACCTGATCGACCGCAACATCAACTACACGAACGTCTGCGTGACGGCGTGCAAGTTCTGTGCCTTCTACCGTGCGCCCAAGCACAAGGAGGGGTGGACCCACCCGACCGAGGAGATCCTGCGCCGCTGCGGCGAGGCGGTCGAGCTGGGCGCGACCCAGGTCATGCTCCAGGGCGGCCACCACCCCGACTACGGCGTGGAGTACTACGAGGAGCTGTTCTCCTCGGTCAAGCAGGCGTATCCGCAGCTCGCGATCCACTCCATCGGGCCGAGCGAGATCCTGCACATGGCCAAGGTGTCGGGCGTGAGCCTCGACGAGGCGATCGCGCGGATCAAGGCCGCCGGGCTCGACTCGATCGCCGGGGCCGGCGCGGAGATGCTGCCGGACCGGCCGCGCAGGGCGATCGCCCCGCTGAAGGAGTCCGGCGCGCGTTGGCTGGAGGTCATGGAGCTGGCCCACCGGCAGGGCCTGGAGTCGACCGCCACGATGATGATGGGCACCGGCGAGACGGCCGCCGAGCGGATCGAGCACCTGCGGATGATCCGCGACGTGCAGGACCGCACCCGGGGCTTCCGGGCGTTCATCCCGTGGACGTACCAGCCGGAGAACAACCACCTCAAGGGGCGCACCCAGGCGACGACGCTGGAATACCTGCGCCTGGTCGCGGTCTCCCGGCTCTTCTTCGAGACCGTGCCGCACCTTCAGGCGTCCTGGCTGACCACCGGCAAGGACGTCGGCCAGCTCGCCCTGCACATGGGCGTGGACGACCTCGGCTCGATCATGCTGGAGGAGAACGTGATCTCCTCGGCGGGCGCGCGGCACCGGTCCAACCTGCACGAGCTGATCGGCATGATCCGTTCGGCGGACCGCATCCCCGCCCAGCGGGACACCCTCTACCACCGGCTCGCGGTGCACCACACCCCGGCCGACGACCCGACCGACGACCGGGTGGTGTCGCACTTCTCCTCGATCGCGCTGCCGGGCGGCGGGGTCGGCAAGACCCTGCCGCTGGTCGACGCCCGCTGACGGGGGCGATCCCGGGCAGGCCGAACCTCACGCGCGGTGATCGCGGCGGGCCGTAGTGTAGCCGGCCGAAAGTCTCGTGACCGGTCGTCGGGAGGGCATTTAGTGGTCGCCGTTCGGGGGACGCGCCGGGGTGGCGGCCCGCCCACAAGCGACCAATCCCGACAATCCCCGGAGGTGACCGAACGTACGGTCCGGGCATCGCCGGCGCGGGGGGTGGCGGCGTCGCCCAGCGGCCGATAACGTGCGGCGCGCACCCTCCGACGCAGGTCGGAGCGGGTCGGCCGAGGTGGAACGGCCGGCGGGCCACATCCTCCATCGGCCCATGAGGGCCGTTCATATAACGCACCGCAGTGAGGGCGGGACGGTCGACCGTCCCGCCCTCACTGTTGGTACGGGTCGTGGTCGAAGCGATGAACAACGCGCGCTGCGGGTGGCGCGAAGGATCTACCTCGGATAACGTCCGCTCGATTCCGCAACCTCCCTCTCTCCTGTCTCGGGGGATCAATGACCTCGTTCCACCGTTCGGCGCTGGCCCGTGTCGGTGCCGCGGCGCTGCTGGCCGCCGGTGGCCTCGCCACCGTCGCCGCCCCGGCGCAGGCGGCCGACCAGGCCGACCTGGCGCTCGTCCCGCTCAGCCAGAACCTGGCCCGGGGCGTGCAGGCGGCCAAGGCCAAGCCGTTCAAGTTCACCGTCGACAACACCCGCAGCTCGGCCGTGGCCCGGGACGTCCGGGTCACCGTGGAGACGAAGGGGCTGACCCGGCGGGTCGGCTTCGTCGTTCCGCAGGGCTGCGACGTCGCCGGCACCACGTTCACCTGCCTGCTCGGCGACCTGGCCGGCGGCACCACCGAGGACTTCGGCATCCCGCTGTTCAGCGCGGGCCTCCAGGGCAACGGCGGGTCGCTGACGGTGACGATCACCTCGGCGACCGCCGACCCGAACACCGACGACAACACCGAGACCGTCGACATCACCGTGACCCGCCCGGGCTACGACCTCACCTCGTGGGTGCAGGACGGGTACGCCAACGTCGTGGTCGACGGCGCGCAGAACAGCGAGCCGGACCTCAAGCCGATCCCGCCCGGCGGCACCGCCCCGCTGGACTGGGCGGTCTACAACGACGGCAGCCGCAGGGCGACGGGCATCTTCTACATGCTCACCCTGCCGGCCAAGGTCAGCTTCGCGAAGCTGCCCGAGAACTGCGTCGAGCAGGAGATCGGCGGGCTGGCCCAGGCGCTCTGCGAGGACGCGGGCGCGGTGGTGAAGCCGGGCGAGTACTACACCGACGACGTGCGGGTGAAGGTCGCCGAGGACGCGGCCGAGCCGGTCCTGCGCCCGGGCGAGCTGTTCGCGTACGGGCTGGACGGGGCGGAGGGCGAGCCCGAGGAGGAGCCGCGCGTCGCCTCCTCGGCGCAGCGTCGCGCCTTCGCCGACGCGGACGAGGTCGACAACCAGGCCGTGTTCGACGTGTTCGTGGACCTGTCGGCCCAGCCCACCCCCACGCCCACGCCCACAGGTGAGCCGAGCGCCACGCCGACCGCGTCGCCCTCCGGGCAGCCGAGCGTCACCCCCTCGCCGAGCAACAGCAATGGTGGCGGGCTGCCGGTGACCGGCGTGCAGGCCGGCCTGATCGGTGGCGTCGGCGCGGCCGTGCTGCTGGTCGGCGGCGTGCTGCTGGTGCTGGCCCGCCGTCGCCGGGTGGTGCTGGTCACGCCGGGCGACGAGAAGTCGACCGACTGACCCGGGCACGACAGCCGGTCAGCGGCAGGGCACGACGGTACGGGCGGGGTGGGCGACCACCCCGCCCGTACCGCGTCCGGGCGGCGGCTGGCAGAGTGGAGGGGTGAGCCGTACCCCGCAGGGCCAGCGCGCCAGCCTGGACAAGCAGCCGCACGAGGTCGCCGCGATGTTCGACGGGGTGGCGGCCCGCTACGACCTGACCAACACGGTCCTCTCCTTCGGGCAGGACCGCTCGTGGCGGCGGGCCACCCGGGCGGCCCTGGGGCTCGGCCCCGGCGACCGGGTGCTGGACGTGGGCGCGGGCACCGGCGTCTCCACCGAGGAGCTGTCCCAGCCGGGCGCGTACGCGGTCGGCGTCGACCTCTCCCTCGGCATGCTGCACGCCGGCAAGCGGTCCCGCCCGACGGTGCCGCTGCTGGCCGGTGACGCGCTGCGGCTGCCCTTCGCCGACGCCAGCTTCGACGCGGTGACCATCTCCTTCGCGCTGCGCAACGTGTCGGACACCGACGCCGCCCTGCGCGAGCTGGCCCGGGTCACCCGGCCCGGCGGCCGGCTGGTGGTTTGCGAGTTCAGCACCCCGGTCAACCCCGCGTTCCGGACGGTCTACCTGTCGTACCTGATGCGGTCGCTGCCGGCGGTGGCCCGCACGGTGTCGAGCAACCCGGAGGCGTACGTCTACCTGGCCGAGTCGATCCGGGCGTGGCCGGACCAGCCGGCCCTGGCCGGGCGGATCGGCGCGACCGGCTGGGAGCGGGTGGCGTGGCGCAACCTCACGGGCGGCGTCGTGGCGCTGCACCGCGCGACCCGGCGCGCCTGACCCGCCGAGTCCCCCCGCGCGGCCGGCGCGGCACCGTGCCGCCCCGGTTTCTCCCGCGCGGCTGGCGCTGCACGTGCCGCCCTGGTTTGCCCGCAATTTTCCTGATTGCGCGGAAGTGATCCATTTTGCCGCTTAGGCTCGCGGCATGACCGGAGCAGATCAGGCGGGCGGCGCGCCGCCGGACGACGACGCGTCGGAGTTGGTCGCCCAGCTCCGGGGCCTTGCCGGGGCCGATCCCGCCGACGTGCGCCGCGTGGTGGCCGAGGTGCTGGCCGCGCTCGACCGGGTGGCCGGCGGCGCGCTGCGCGAACACCTGCCCGAGTCGATCCGGGCCGACGCCGGGCTGGACGCCGCGACGCCCGCCCCGTACTGACGACCGAAGTGGACCTTGGTGGCCCTCACCTCGGCAAGTTAGGGCCACCTAACCAGGCGCGCGTGTTGCGCCGGTCATAGACTCCACCCGACTGGCTTGTGAAGCATTTCACGAGCAGGCGGGAGGAGGCGCAGATGACCGCGGTGGAGAACGACGCCGACGTGATCGTCGTGGGCGCCGGTCCCGGCGGCTCGGCGACGGCATACCACCTGGCGCGGCACGGCGTCCGGGTGCTGCTGCTGGAGAAGACCGAGTTCCCCCGGGAGAAGGTCTGCGGCGACGGGCTGACCCCGCGCGCGGTCCGGCAGCTCATCCGGATGGGCGTGGACACCTCGACCGAGGCGGGCTGGCTGCACAACCGGGGCCTGCGCGTGATCGGCGGCGGTGTCCGGCTGGAGCTGGACTGGCCCGACCTGGCCAGCTTCCCCAACTACGGCCTGGTGCGCACCCGGCTGGACTTCGACGACCTGCTCGCCCAGCGCGCCGTCTCGGCCGGGGCGAAGCTGCGCACCAGCGTCAACGTGACAGGCCCGGTGCTCGACGCCGACGACCGGGTCGTCGGCGTGGTGGCCGAGGTCGGCCCGGAGAAGGAGCCCGCCACCTTCCGCGCGCCGCTGGTGGTCGCCGCCGACGGCGTCTCCGGCCGCTTCCCGCTCGCCCTCGGGCTGGCCAAGCGGGAGGACCGGCCGATCGGCGTGGCCGTCCGGCGCTACTACCGCTCGCCGGCCAAGCACGACGACGACTACCTGGAGTCGTGGCTGGAGCTGCGCGGCAAGGGCAACGGCGAGCTGCTGCCCGGCTACGGCTGGATCTTCGGCCTCGGCGACGGGCGGGTCAACGCCGGCCTCGGCATCCTCAACTCCTCCACCGCCTTCGGCAAGACCAACTACCGGCGGCTGCTCACCGACTGGCTGGCCAACACGCCGCAGGACTGGGGGCTGGCCGACGAGGCGAACGCCGAGGGGCCGATCCTCGGCGCGGCGCTGCCGATGGGCTTCAACCGGGTGCCGCACTACACCCGGGGCGTCCTGCTGGTCGGCGACTCCGGCGGCATGGTCAACCCATTCAACGGCGAGGGCATCGCCTACGCGATGGAGTCCGGCGAGCTGGCCGCCGAGGTCGCGGTGCAGGCCCTCGCCCGGCCGGCCGGCGCCGAGCGGGAGCGGGCGCTGCTGGCCTACCCGCAGGAGCTGAAGGCCCGCTTCGGCGGCTACTACCGGCTCGGCGGAATCTTCGTGAAGCTGATCGGCCGCCCGGAGATCATGCGGATCGCCACGAAGCACGGCATGCCGCACCCCGCCCTCATGCGCTTCGTGCTCAAGCTGCTGGCCAACCTGACCGACCCGCGCGGCGGGGACGCGATGGACCGGGTCATCAACGCGATGACGAAGGCGGCACCCGCCGTGTGAGCCGTCGGGTCGAGGTCGACGAGGACCGCCGGCCAGGCAGAGATCGACCCCCGCCGACAGCCGTCGTGAGGGACGTGAATAGTGTGATTTTGGCCCACCACCGCCGAGGGCAGGGAAGGACGAGCAGGAGACCACGATGACGCTCTCGCCTTACGCACCCATTATCGGGCTGTTCGCCCTCGCCGCGGCGTTCTCGCTGTTCTCCGTGGCCGCCGCCCGCTTCGCCGGCCCGCGCCGGTACAACAAGGCCAAGCTCGAGGCGTACGAGTGCGGCATCGAGCCCAGCCCGCAGCCCGTCGGGGGCGGCCGGTTCCCGATCAAGTTCTACCTGACGGCGATGCTCTTCATCGTCTTCGACATCGAGATCATCTTCCTCTACCCCTGGGCGGTCTCGTTCGACGCCCTGCCGATCTTTGGCTTCGTGGAGATGGTCCTGTTCATCGTCGCGGTCTTCGTCGCGTACGCCTATGTGTGGCGGCGCGGCGGCCTGGACTGGGACTGAGGGAGGTACGTCAGATGGGTATCGAGGAGAAGCTTCCCGCCGGCGTCCTGCTCACCTCCGTGGAGAAGCTGGTCAACTGGTCGCGGAAGTCGTCCGTCTGGGGCGCCACCTTCGGCCTGGCCTGCTGCGCCATCGAGATGATGGCCGCCGGTGGCCCGCACTACGACATGGGCCGCTGGGGCATGGAGGTGTTCCGCGCCTCGCCACGCCAGGCGGACCTGATGATCGTCGCCGGCCGGGTGAGCCAGAAGATGGCCCCGGTCCTGCGCCAGATCTACGACCAGATGGCCGAGCCCCGCTGGGTGCTCTCGATGGGCGTCTGCGCCAGCAGCGGCGGCATGTTCAACAACTACGCCATCGTGCAGGGCGTCGACCACATCGTCCCGGTCGACATGTACCTCCCGGGCTGCCCGCCCCGGCCGGAGATGCTCATCGACGCGATCCTCAAGCTCCGCGAGAAGATCATGTACGAGCCGCTGGGCCCGAACGGCCGCAAGATGCTCCAGGCCCGCCAGGAGCGCGGCGACGTCCCCGTCGTGCCGTACGGCTCGATGCCCTCGTCGTACCGCAACGACAAGGCCCGGCGCGCCGAGTGGACCCGGGCGGTCCGCGAGGGGCGCGAGGAGCAGTTGCGGATCGAGAACTGGATGAACGCGCAGAACCACCTCCACCCGCAGCGGGGGCCCAAGTGAGCGACAACAACAGCACCGGCGGCGTGCCTGTGCCGGCGACGCCGGCCGGCGCGAGCAGCGGCGCACCCGCCGAGCACCCGCCGTCGAGCCCCGCCGGGCGCGGCATGTTCGGCAACCAGGGCAGCGGCGACGTCTCCGGCTTCGGCGGCCTGGTCCGCCAGCGCCGGCCGATCGAGGAGGCCCCCCGGCCGTACGGGGGCTACTTCGACGAGGTCCGCGACGCGCTGGAGGAGGCGTACCCCGACTTCGGCGACGCGATCGAGAAGGTCGTTGTCGACCGGGGCGAGCTGACCCTGCACGTACGCCCGGAGCGCATCGCCGAGGTCTGCCAGGTGCTGCGCGACGACCTCGCGCTCCGCTTCGAGCTGTGCTCCTCGGTGTCCGGGGTGGACTACCTGGGCGCGGACGAGCGCCGGCTGCACGTGGTCTACCAGCTCACCTCCATGACCTACCGCCGCCGGCTGCGGCTGGAGGCCGCGGTCTCCGCCGAGGCCCCGCACCTGCCGAGCGTCACCGCCGTCTACCCGACCGCCGACTGGCAGGAGCGGGAGACGTACGACATGTTCGGCATCGTCTTCGACGGCCACCCCAACCTGACCCGGATCCTCATGCCGGACGACTGGGAGGGGCACCCGCAGCGCAAGGACTACCCGCTCGGCGGCGTGCCCGTCGAGTACAAGGGCGCGGAGATCCCCCCGCCGGACCGTAGGAGGTCCTACCAGTGACGACGTCGAACTACGCCACCGAGCGCGAGACGACCGAGGGCAAGGTCTTCACCGTCACCGGTGGGGACTGGGACCAGGTGGTCTCCGGCACGGACCCGATCAACGACGAGCGGATCGTCGTCAACATGGGTCCGCAGCACCCGTCGACCCACGGCGTGCTCCGGCTGATCCTTGAGCTGGAGGGCGAGACCGTCCGGGAGGCCCGGTCGGTCGTCGGCTACCTGCACACGGGCATCGAGAAGAACCTCGAGTACCGCAACTGGGTGCAGGGCTCGACGTTCGTGACCCGGATGGACTACCTCTCGCCGATCTTCAACGAGACGGCGTACAGCCTCGCGGTGGAGAAGCTGCTCGGCATCACCGACGACGTGACCGAGCGCGCCACGACGATCCGGGTCCTGATGATGGAGCTCAACCGGATCTCGTCGCACCTGGTCTGGCTGGCCACCACCGGCATGGAGCTGGGCGCGATCTCGATCATGCTGTACGGCTTCCGCGAGCGGGAGTACATCCTCGACATCTTCGAGACCATCACCGGCCTGCGGATGAACCACGCGTACGTCCGGCCGGGCGGCGTGGCGCAGGACGTCCCGGACGACGCGATCCGCAAGATCCGCGACTTCCTGAAGATGATGCCGAAGAAGCTCAAGGAGTACGAGGACCTCCTCTCCGGCCAGCCGATCTGGGTCGAGCGCACCAAGCACGTGGCGGTGCTCGACGTGACCGGCTGCCTGGCGCTGGGCGTCACCGGCCCGGTGCTGCGTTCCGCCGGCCTGCCGTGGGACCTGCGCAAGACGATGCCGTACTGCGGCTACGAGTCCTACGAGTTCGACGTGCCCACGCACCCGGACGGCGACGTCTGGGGCCGCTACCAGGTCCGCCTCGCCGAGATCCGGGAGTCGCTCAAGCTCGTCGAGCAGGCGCTGGACCGGCTCAAGCCGGGCCCGGTGATGGTGGCCGACCGCAAGATCGCCTGGCCGGCGCAGCTCGCCATCGGCGTGGACGGCATGGGCAACTCGCTGGAGCACGTCGCCAAGATCATGGGGCAGTCGATGGAGTCCCTGATCCACCACTTCAAGCTCGTCACCGAGGGCTTCCGGGTCCCGCCTGGCCAGGTGTACGTCGGCATCGAGTCGCCCCGGGGCGAGCTGGGCGTGCACGCGGTCTCCGACGGCGGCACCCGGCCCTACCGGGTGCACTACCGGGAGCCGAGCTTCGTCAACCTCCAGGCCCTCCCGGCGATGGCCGAGGGCGGCCTGATCGCCGACGTGATCGCCGGCGGTGCCTCGTTGGACCCCGTGATGGGTGGTTGTGACCGATGAGCGTTTTCACTGAGCAGACGCGGGAGCGGGCGCGCGAGATCATCGCCCGCTACCCGGCCGATCGGTCCCGGTCGGCGCTGCTGCCGCTGCTGCACCTGGTGCAGTCGGAGGAGGGGTACGTCTCCCCGGCCGGCGTCGAGTTCTGCGCCGAGGTGCTCGGCCTGAACAAGGCCCAGGTCGGCGCGGTCGCCACCTTCTACACGATGTACAAGCGCCGGCCGACCGGTGACTACCTGGTCAGCGTCTGCACCAACACCATGTGCAACGTGCTGGGCGGGCAGGAGGTCTACGACACCCTCGCCGAGCACCTGGGCGTCGGGCACGACGAGACCACCGCCGACGGCAAGGTCACCCTGGAGCACGCCGAGTGCCTCGCGGCCTGCGACTACGGCCCCGTCATGACGGTCAACTACGACTTCTTCGACGGCGTCGACCCGCAGACCGCCGTCGGCGTGGTCGAGGAGCTGCGGGCCGGCGGCCGGCCGATGCCGACCCGGGGCGCGCGGCTCTGCACGCTGAAGGAGATGTCGGTGCAGCTCGCCGGCTTCGCCGACGAGCGCCAGGGCGCGGTCGCCGACGGCGGCCCGGGCGAGCCCACCCTGCGGGGCCTGCGGCTGGCCGAGCAGCACGGCATCTCGGTGCCGGGCTACGACCCGAACACCCCGATCCGGAGCAAGGCCGAGGCCGACCGGGCGGCAGCCGAGGCCAAGGCCAAGGCAGACGCCGAGAAGGCCGCCGCCGAGGCCAGGGCGAAGGCCGAGGCGGAGAAGGCCGCGCCCGCCGCGCGGCCGGAGCCGGTGTCGCCCGCCGCCGCGACCGGCAGCACCGCCCCCGACGTGAAGTCCCCGGACGACAAGTCGCCCCAGGTGCGCGCCGCCGAGACGCGGCAGCCCGACGCGCGTACCGCCGTGCCGGACGCCCCCGGCACCAAGGTCCCGGCCGACGGGGTGCCCCCGGCCCCGCGCGATGCCCGGGAGGCCCAGGCCGCCGGTGCCGCCGCGAACCCGCCGGCCGGCGACGGCAAGCCCGCCGGCGACGACGCCGACGCCCAGGAGCGCTCCCTCAAGGAAGCGGAGGCCCAGCAGTGACGACTCCCCGGCCGGAGACCCTGGCCAAGCTCACCCCCGTACTCACCAAGCGTTGGCTGTCGCCGGACGCCTGGCGGATCGGCACCTACGAGAAGCTCGACGGCTACGCCGCCCTGCGCAAGGCGCTCCGGGCGCACCCGGACGACCTGATCCAGCTCATCAAGGACTCCGGGCTGCGCGGTCGTGGCGGCGCGGGCTTCCCGACCGGCCTGAAGTGGGGCTTCATCCCGCAGGGCGACGGCAAGCCGCACTACCTGGTGGTCAACGCCGACGAGGGCGAGCCGGGCACCTGCAAGGACCTGCCGCTGATGACCCACGACCCGCACTCGCTGGTCGAGGGCGTGATCATCGGGTCGTACGCGATCCGGGCCAGCCGGGCGTACATCTACATCCGGGGCGAGGCGGTGCACGCCGCGCGCCGGCTGCGCAACGCCGTCCAGGAGGCGTACGCCAAGGGCTACCTCGGGCGCAACATCCTCGGCTCCGGGTTCGACCTGGACCTGGTGGTGCACTCGGGCGCGGGGGCGTACATCTGCGGCGAGGAGACCGCGCTGCTGGACTCGCTGGAGGGCTTCCGGGGCCAGCCCCGGCTGCGCCCGCCGTTCCCGGCGACCCACGGCCTCTACGCCAGCCCCACCGTGGTCAACAACGTCGGCACCATCGCCAGCGTGCCGTACATCGTGCTCGGCGGCGCCGACTGGTGGAAGACCATGGGCACGGAGAAGTCGTCCGGGCCGATGATCTACTCGCTCTCCGGGCGGGTCGCCAACCCCGGCCAGTACGAGTGCACGATGGGCGTCACGCTGCGCGAGCTGCTGGAGCTGGCCGGCGGGATGCAGCCGGGCCACAACCTGCGGTTCTGGACCCCGGGCGGCTCGTCCACCCCGCTGCTCACCGCCGAGCACCTGGACGTGCCGCTGGACTTCGAGGGGGTGGCGGCGGCCGGCTCGATCCTGGGCACCACGGCCACCCAGATCTTCTCCGACCAGGACTGCCCGGTCTACGCGACCTACCGGTGGCTGGAGTTCTACCACCACGAGTCGTGCGGCAAGTGCACCCCGTGCCGCGAGGGCAACTACTGGATGGTCCGGGTCTACCGGCGGATCCTCGCCGGCCAGGGCACCCACGAGGACCTGGACACCCTGCTCGACACCTGCGACAACATCCTCGGCCGCTCGTTCTGCGGTCTGGGCGACGGTGCGACCAGCTCGGTGACCTCGTCGCTGAAGTACTTCAAGCAGGACTACCTCGACTACATCGAGGGACGTACCGCGCCGAAGCTGTCGGACAAGCAGCTGGTGGGAGCGCACTGATGACCGACGTAGCCAAGCAGACCGAGACCGTCACGCTCACCATCGACGGCGTCGAGGTCACCGCACCCAAGGGCGCGCTGCTGATCCGGGTCGCCGAGCAGCTCGGCACCGAGATCCCGCGCTTCTGCGACCACCCGCTGCTGGCCCCGGCCGGCGCGTGCCGCCAGTGCCTGGTGGAGGTGGAGGGCCAGCGCAAGCCGGTGGCCTCCTGCACCCAGACCGTCGCCGAGGGCATGGTGGTGCGCACCCAGCTCACCTCGCCGGTCGCCAAGAAGGCACAGGAGGGGGTCATGGAGCTGCTGCTCATGAACCACCCCCTCGACTGCCCGATGTGTGACAAGGGCGGCGAGTGCCCGCTGCAGAACCAGGCGATGTCCACCGGCCGCACGGACTCCCGGTTCCACGAGCACAAGCGGGAATACCCCAAGCCGCTGCCGATCAGCACCCAGGTGCTGCTCGACCGCGAGCGCTGCGTGCTCTGCCAGCGCTGCACCCGGTTCTCCGAGGAGATCGCGGGCGACAAGTTCATCGACCTGATGGGCCGGTCGTCCGCCGAGGAGATCAACATCTACCGGGACGAGGCGTACGGGGAGGAGGGCGACGCGGGCGACGTCCCGTTCAACTCCTACTTCTCCGGCAACACCGTGCAGATCTGCCCGGTGGGCGCGCTCACCGGCGCGCAGTACCGGTTCCGGGCCCGCCCGTTCGACCTGGTCTCCAGCCCCAGCGTCTGCGAGCACTGCTCGGCCGGCTGCGCGCAGCGCACCGACTGGCGGCGCGGCAAGGTGCTGCGCCGGCTGGCCGGCGACGACCCGCAGGTCAACGAGGAGTGGAACTGCGACAAGGGGCGCTGGGGCTTCCAGTACACCCGCGCGTTCGACCGGCTCACCAACCCGCTCGTGCGCGACGCCGCGACCGGTGAGCTGCGCGAGGCGTCGTGGAGCGAGGCGCTGACCGTCGCCGCCGAGGGGCTGGCCGCGGCCCGGGACTCCGCCCGGGGCACGGCGGTGCTGACCGGCGGCCGGCTCACCGTCGAGGACGCCTACGCGTACGCGAAGTTCGCCCGGGTCGCCCTGCGCACCAACGACATCGACTTCCGGGCCCGGCCGGTCTCCCGCGAGGAGTCCGACTTCCTGGCCAGCTCGGTCGCCGGGCGCACCGACGTCACCTACGCGGACGTGGAGAACGCCCCCGCCGTGGTGCTCGTCGGCCTGGAGCCGGAGGAGGAGTGCCCGATCCTCTTCCTGCGGCTGCGCAAGGCGTACCTGAAGAAGAAGCTGACGGTGTACGCGATCGCGCCGTTCGCCACCCGCGGCCTGGAGAAGCTCGGGGCCAAGCTGGCCCGGGTGGCGCCGGGCGAGGAGGCGAGCGTGCTCGCCGAGCACGCCACGGTGGCCGAGGCGCTGAGCGCCCCCGGCGCGATCCTGATCGTCGGCGAGCGGCTGGGCGAGGTGCCCGGCGGCCTGTCGGCGGCGGCGGACGTGGCCCGGCGTACGGGCGCGAAGCTGGCCTGGGTGCCGCGGCGCGCGGGTGACCGGGGCGCGGTCGACGCGGGCTGCCTGCCCAACCTGCTCCCCGGCGGCCGTCCGGTCACCGAGCCGGCCGCGCGGGCCGAGCTGGGCGAGGCGTGGGACATCCCGGCCGGCGTGATCCCGAGCCAGGCCGGCCGGGACACCGACGCCATCCTCGCGGCGGCGGCGGGCGGCCAGCTCGGCGCGCTGGTGGTGGCCGGCGTCGACCCGGCCGACCTGGCCGACCCCCGGCTGGCCGAGCAGGCCCTGGATGCGGTGCCGTTCCTGGTCAGCCTGGAGCTGCGGATGAGCGCGGTGGCCCGCCGGGCGGACGTGGTCCTCCCGGTCGCCCCGGTGGCCGAGAAGGCCGGCAGCTTCCTGGACTGGGAGGGCCGCCTGCGCCCCTTCGAGGCGGTCCTGCACACCGCCGCGATGACCGACGGCCGGGTGCTCGACGCCCTCGCCGCGCTGCTCGACGTGCAACTCGGCACCGGCGACGTGCTCAGCGTCCGCCGCGAGCTGGGCAGCCTGCCGCCGACCCGGGCCGACCGGCCGTCCACGCCGTCGGTGCAGCCGGCCACGGTGCCGCAGCCGGGTGCCGGGGAGGCCGTGCTGGCCACCTGGCACCAGCTCGTCGACCTGGGCAGCCTGACCGACGGCGACGAGCACCTCGGCGGCACCGCCCGCCCGCCGGTGGCCCGGCTGGGCAAGGGCACCGCGGAGGCGCTCGGCGTCGCCGACGGCGACCCGGTGACGGTGGGCACCGACCGGGGGGCCATCACCCTGCCGGCGGCGATCACCGAGATGCCCGACGGCGTCGTCTGGCTGCCGACCAACTCACCCGGCTCCACCGTGCGGCGCGGCCTCGGCGCGACGTCCGGCACGGTGGTACGGATCAGCGCGCCCGCCGCGACCGCCCCGGTCGCCGCCGACGTCGCCGGCCGCCCGGGTCCCCTCCTCAACACCGGGGGTGTTTCCCAGTGAACGCGGTCTACCTCGCGCAGGACCCGACGCTGGCCGACTTCGGCAAGGACCCGTGGTGGCTGGTCCTGATCAAGGTCCTGTTCGCCTTCGTCTTCGGCCTGCTGGCCACGCTGCTCGGCGTCTGGTTCGAGCGGCGGGTCGTCGGCTACATGCAGGTGCGGCCCGGCCCCAACCAGGCCGGCCCGTTCGGCCTGCTCCAGACGCTCGCCGACGGCCTGAAGATGGCCTTCAAGGAGGACATCCTCCCGAAGGCGGCGGACAAGGTCGTCTACTTCTTCGCGCCGGTCATCTCGGTGGTCTGCGCGGTCACCGCGCTGTCGGTGATCCCGTTCGGCCCGATGGTCAGCATCTTCGGCCACCGGACGCCGTTGCAGGTCACCGACGTGCCGGTGGCGGTGCTGGTGCTGCTGGCCTGCTCGTCGCTGGCCGTCTACGGCATCGTGCTCGGCGGCTGGGCGTCCGGTTCGACGTACCCGCTGCTCGGCGGCCTGCGCTCCAGCGCCCAGATGATCTCGTACGAGGTCGCGATGGGGCTGAGCATCGTGGCGGTGTTCATGACCGCCGGGACGATGTCGACCAGCGGGATCGTCGCCGCCCAGGGCGACGCCACCCGGCTGACCATCGCCGGCGTCGAGGTGCCGGCCCCCGGCTGGTACGCGATCCTGCTGCTGCCGAGCTTCATCATCTTCTTCATCGCCACCGTCGGTGAGACCAACCGGGCCCCGTTCGACCTCCCCGAGGCCGAGTCGGAGCTGGTCGCCGGCTTCATGACGGAATACAGCTCGCTGAAGTTCGCGCTGTTCATGCTCAGCGAGTACGTGGCGATGGTGACCATGTCCGCGGTCACCACGACGCTGTTCCTCGGCGGCTGGCGGGCCCCCTGGCCGATCACCCTCTGGGAGGGGGCGAACTCCGGCTGGTGGCCGATGCTGTGGTTCTTCGGCAAGGTGCTGGCCCTGGTCTTCGTCTTCGTCTGGCTGCGGGGCACCCTGCCCCGGCTCCGCTACGACCAGTTCATGCGGTTCGGCTGGAAGGTGCTGCTGCCGATCAACCTGGTCTGGATCCTGGTCCTGGCCGGCCTGCGTTCGATCGAGGGCTGGCAGACCCGGGACCGGCTGCTCGCCACGGGCCTCGGCGCGGGCGTGCTGCTGCTGGTGACGCTGCTGTGGCCCAGCCGCAAGAAGGAGCCGCAGCCGACGCTCCAGGAGCAGGTCAACAGCCGCCCGCACGGCAGCTTCCCGCTGCCACCGATGGACCTGCAAGTGCCACCGAGCCCGCGCACCAAGCGCGTGGTCGCCGAGCGGGAGCCGGCCAACGTCGCCGCCGGCTCGGACTCCAGGGAGGTGTGACGTGGGCGCGATCACCGGAACGTTCAAGGGCTTCGGGGTCACCTTCTCGCACATGTTCAGGAAGGTCGTCACGACCGACTACCCGTTCAAGCCGCCGGTCTCGGCGCCGCGCTACCACGGGCGGCACATCCTCAACCGGCACCCGGACGGCCTGGAGAAGTGCATCGGCTGCGAGCTGTGCGCCTGGGCCTGCCCGGCCGACGCGATCTACGTCGAGGGCGGGGACAACACCGAGGAGAACCGGCTGTCCCCGGGTGAGCGGCACGCGTCGGTCTACCAGATCAACTACGCCCGCTGCATCTTCTGCGGGCTCTGCATCGAGGCCTGCCCGACCCGGTCGCTCACCATGAGCAACGAGTACGAGCTGGCCCGGGACAACCGGCAGGACCTGATCTTCACGAAGGAGCAGCTGCTCGCGCCGCTGCTGCCGGGCATGGAGCAGCCGCCGCACCCGATGCGGCTCGGCGACAGCGAGAAGGACTACTACGTCGGCGCGCTGAGCAACCCGGGCACCTCCGCCGGGGCCGAGCGCGCGGCGAACAGCCCCGGTCGCTACCAGGTCGAGGAGCACCCCGGGGTGACCTTCCCCGGCGCCGAGCAGCAGGCCCAGCGGGCTGCGGCGGGCAAGGGGGACGAGGCATGACCACGCAGACGGTGCTCGCCGCGGCGGGCGGGGTCTCCGGCGGCGAGGAGGTCACCTTCTGGATCCTCGCCCCGCTGGCGCTGCTCGGCGCGATCGGCATGATCGCGGCCCGCAACGCCGTGCACTCGGCGCTCTGGCTGGTGCTGACGATGCTCTGCCTGGGCGTGTTCTACGTCCTGCAGGCCGGGCCGTTCATCGGCATGGTGCAGATCATCGTCTACACCGGCGCGATCATGATGCTCTTCCTGTTCGTGCTGATGCTGGTCGGCCGGGACTCCTCGGACTCGCTGATCGAGACCCTGCGCGGCCAGCGGGTCGCCGCCGTGGTGCTCGGCCTCGGCTTCGCCGGCCTGGTCGGCGGCGGCCTCTACCGGGGTCTCGGCGGTGTCTCGGCGGTCGGCCTGGAGCAGGCCAACGCCGAGGGCAACGTGCAGGGCATCGCCCGGCTGCTGTTCACCAAGTACGTCTTCGCCTTCGAGCTGACCTCGGCGCTGCTGATCACCGCGGCCGTCGGCGCGATGGTGCTGGCGCACATCGAGCGGCGTCGGGAGGACAAGATGGACCAGATCGCCACCATGAAGGCCCGCTTCGCCCCGGGCAACTACCCCGGCCCGAAGCCCGGCCCGGGTGTCTTCGCCACCTCGTCCTCGGTGGCCACGCCGGCCCGCCTGCCCGACGGCCGGCTGACCGAGCGCAGCATCCCGGAGATCATGCCGGCCCGGGAGCTGACCGCCGAGGAGACCACGCTGAAGGGGACGGACCGGTGACCCCGGACTACTATCTCGTGCTCGCCGCGGTGCTGTTCACCATCGGCGCGGTGGGGGTGCTCGTCCGCCGCAACGCGATCGTGCTGTTCATGTGCGTCGAGCTGATGCTGAACGCGGCCAACCTGACCCTGGTCACCTTCAGCCGGATCAACGGTGACCTGAACGGCCAGATCATGTCGTTCTTCGTGATGGTGGTGGCCGCGGCGGAGGTCGTGGTCGGCCTCGCGATCATCATGTCCATCTTCCGGACCCGGCGCTCGGCCAGCGTCGACGACGCCAACCTGCTGAAGTACTAAGGGGCCCTGCGGTGGGAGAGATTCTGATGAACGCCCCGGCTGAGCCGGCAGGTGAAGTCGCCTACGCTGCGGCGAGCGGCCTGCTGGGCAGCTTCTGGCTGCTGGTGGCGATTCCGCTGGCCAGCGCGGCGGTCCTGCTGCTGCTGGGGCGGCGGGCCGACCGGTGGGGGCACTGGCTCGGGGTGGCCGCGATCGGGGCCTCCTTCGTGCTCGGCCTGACCTACTTCTTCCAGCTCCGCGGCCTGGAGAACAAGTCGGCGGAGCTGAGCCTGTGGGACTTCATCGCCGTCGGTGACCTGCACGTGGACTTCGGCCTGCTGTTCGATCCGCTGGCCGCGGTCTTCGTCCTGCTGATCACCGGGGTGGGCTTCCTGATCCACCTGTACGCGGTCGAGTACATGGCGCACGACGAGGGCCGGCGGCGGTTCTTCGCCTACTTCAACCTCTTCGTCGCCGCGATGCTCCTGCTGGTGCTCGGCAACAACTACGTGATGCTCTACTTCGGCTGGGAGGGCGTCGGCCTGGCGTCGTACCTGCTGATCTCCTTCTGGTACGGCCGGCCGAGCGCGGCCACCGCCGGCAAGAAGGCGTTCCTGATGAACCGGGTCGGCGACGCCGGCCTGGCCATCGGCATCTTCGTCATGTTCGCCACCCTCGGCACCACGCAGTACGACGAGGTGTTCAACGGCGTCGGCTCGCTGACCGGCACCACGGTGCTGGTGCTCGGCCTGCTGCTGCTGCTCGGCGCGGCCGGCAAGTCCGGCCAGTTCCCGCTCCAGGCGTGGCTGCCGGACGCGATGGAGGGCCCGACCCCGGTGTCGGCGCTCATCCACGCCGCCACCATGGTCACCGCCGGCGTCTACCTGATCGCCCGGTCCAACCCGGTCTTCTCGGCCAACTCGACGCTCCAGCTCGTGGTGGTCAGCGTCGGCGCGCTGACCCTGCTGCTCGGCTGCGTCATCGGCGCGGCCAAGGACGACATCAAGCGGGTGCTGGCCTGGTCGACGGTCAGCCAGATCGGCTACATGTTCCTCGGCGTCGGCCTCGGCGGCGGGGCGTACGCCCTGGCGATCATCCACCTGCTGGCGCACGGCTTCTTCAAGGCCAACATGTTCCTCGGCGCGGGCTCGGTCATGCACGGCATGAACGACCAGGTGGACATCCGCCGCTTCGGCGGGCTGTCGAAGCACATGAAGGTCACCTGGCTCACGTTCATGATGGGCTGGCTGGCCATCATCGGCCTGCCGCCGCTGTCCGGCTACTTCTCCAAGGAGCCGATCATCGTCGCCGCCTTCACGCGCGACGACTGGACGGCGTGGCTGTTCGGCGGCGCGGCGCTGCTCGGCGCGGGGCTCACCGCGTTCTACATGACCCGGCTGTTCGTCCTCACCTTCCACGGCCCGAAGCGGTGGACCGAGGACATCGAGCACCCGCACGAGTCGCCGAAGCTGATGACGATCCCGCTGATCCTGCTGGCGATCGGTTCGGTGGTCGCCGGTGGCCTGATGGTGTGGAACGACGGCCTGGCCTCCTGGCTGACGCCGGTGCTCGGCGAGGCCGGCGAGGAGCACCACGCCGTGCTGTCGCACACGGTGATCACGATCCTGTCGCTGGTCGTCACGATCGCCGGGGCCGGGCTCGCCTGGTCGCTGTTCCGCAACGGCACGGCCACCGAGCCGCAGCCGGCGGGTGTGCTGGTCACCGCCGCCCGGCGCAACCTCTACACCGACGCCTTCAACGAGGCGGTCTTCGAGAAGCCGGGGATCTTCCTCACCCGGGCGCTGGTCTTCCTCGACAACCGGGGCGTCGACGGGCTGGTCAACGGCCTCGCCGCCGCCGTGGGCGGGGGCTCCGGCCGGCTCCGGCGGCTGCAGACCGGCTTCGTCCGGTCGTACGCGACGTCCATCCTCACCGGCGCGCTGCTGGTGGTGGCGGCGTTCCTGGCCGTGCAGGCGGGGTGGCTGGCGTGATCGACCTCTCTACGGCCGCCCCCGCCGGCGGACCACGCAGTGACGACGGAGGTAAGGCCGCATAATGTCCAACTTCCCGTTCCTCTCGGTGCTGACCGTGGCGCCGCTGGTCGGCGCGCTGGTCGTGGCCGTCCTGCCGCGCCGCCGGCCGGAGCTGGCCAAGCAGGTGGCCTTCGGGTGGTCGCTGCTGGTGCTCGCCCTGTCCGTGGTCATGTGGCTGGCCTTCAAGACCGGCGGTGAGCGGCTCCAGTTCCGCGAGTCGTACACCTGGATCCCGCAGTGGGACGCCCGGTTCACCTTCGCCGCCGACGGCATCGCCCTGGTGATGCTGATGCTGATCGCGGTGCTGGTGCCGCTGGTCATCCTCGCGTCCTGGCACGACGCCGAGTCGTCGAAGCGCTCGATCCCGGTCTACTTCGCCCTGCTGCTCGTCCTCGAATCCACGATGATCGGCGTCTTCGCCGCCGCCGACGTCTTCCTGTTCTACGTGTTCTTCGAGGTCATGCTGGTGCCGATGTACTTCCTGATCGGCAGCTACGGCGGCCACCAGCGGCAGTACGCGGCCGTGAAGTTCTTCCTCTACTCGCTGGTCGGCGGCCTGTTCATGCTGGCCGCGGTGATCGGCCTGTGGGTCGTCGGCGGGAAGACCTTCGACTGGCAGGCGCTCACCCAGATCGACATCTCCACCGGGACCGAGCGCTGGCTGTTCCTCGGCTTCTTCCTCGCCTTCGCGATCAAGGCGCCGTTCTTCCCGTTCCACACCTGGCTGCCGGACGCCGGTGGGGCCGCCCCGGCCGGGGCCGCCGCGCTGCTCGTCGGCGTGCTGGACAAGGTGGGCACGTTCGGGATCCTGCGCTACTGCCTGCCGCTGTTCCCGGAGGCGTCGAAGTGGTTCGCCCCGTACGCGCTCGCGCTCGGGGTGATCGGCATCATCTACGCCGCGCTGCTGGCGGTCGGCCAGAACGACCTGAAGCGGCTGGTGTCGTACACCTCGATCGCGCACTTCGGGTTCATCGGGGTCGGCATCTTCGCCTTCACCACCCAGGCCGGCACGGGCGCGGTGCTCTACATGCTCAACCACGGCCTCGCCACCGGCCTGCTCTTCCTGGTGGTGGGCATGCTGGTGGCCCGGCGCGGCTCGGCCCTGATCAGCGACTTCGGCGGCGCGGGCAAGCTGGTGCCGCTGCTGGCCGGGGTGCTCTTCTTCGCCGGCCTGGCCTCGCTGGCCCTGCCCGGCACCGCGCCGTTCGTCTCGGAGTTCCTGGTGCTGATCGGCACCTTCACGGTGAACAAGCCGGTCGCGGTGATCGCGACGCTCGGCATCATCCTGGCCGCCGCGTACGTGCTGTGGATGGTGCAGCGGACGACCCAGGGCACCCTCAACCCGGCCCTGACCGAGGTAGAGCCGATGCGCCGCGACCTCAACCTGCGCGAGAAGGTCGTGGTCGCGCCGCTGATCGCGCTGATCGTGCTGCTCGGCTTCTATCCCAAGCCGGTCACTGATGTCATCAACCCCGCCGTCCGGGCCACCATGGAGGACGTCGGCAGGACCGATCCGGCCCCTGAGGTCGGCGGTGTCGTGCAGGAGGCCGCAAAGTGACCGAGCTCAAGCTGCCGTCGATCGACTACGCGGCGCTCGCTCCGATCCTGATCATGCTGGGCGCCGCCCTGCTGGGCGTGCTGGTCGAGGCGTTCGTGCCCCGCAAGCACCGCCACCTCGTCCAGCTCTCGCTGGGGCTGCTCGCGGTGCTCGCCGCGCTGGTGATGGTGATCTTCAACGCCGACGACCGGCTGATCACCGCCGGCGGGGCGCTCGCTGTGGACGGGCCGACGCTGTTCCTCCAGGGCGCGATCCTGGTGCTCGCCGCCATGTCGCTGCTGCTCATCGGCGAGCGCTCGGTGGAGCGGGGCGGGGCGTTCGTCGCCCAGGCCGCCGTCACCGCCGAGTCGGTCGAGGACCGGCGGCAGGCCGACGGCAGCAACGGGGCGACCGAGGTCTACCCGCTGGCGAGCTTCGCCATCGGCGGCATGCTGATCTTCGTGGCGGCGAACGACCTGCTGACCATGTTCATCGCCCTGGAGGTCTTCTCCCTGCCGCTCTACCTGCTCTGCGCGCTGGCCCGCCGCCGGCGGCTGCTGAGCCAGGAGGCGGCGATGAAGTACTTCCTGCTCGGCGCGTACGCCTCGGCGTTCTTCCTGTTCGGCGTGGCTTTGGTGTACGGCTTCACCTCCGGCATCCCGGGCCGCCCGGCCGGCGTCGACTTCGCCACCATCCACGCGGCGGTGGGCGAGTCCCCGGCGAGCCAGGTGCTGCTCTTCGCCGGCATGGCGCTGCTCGCCATCGGCCTGCTGTTCAAGGCCGCCGCCGCCCCGTTCCACGTGTGGACCCCGGACGTCTACCAGGGCGCCCCGACGCCGGTCACCGGCTTCATGGCGGCCTGCACGAAGGTCGCCGCGTTCGGCGCGCTGCTGCGCGTCTTCCACGTGGCGTTCGCCGGTGCGGCGTGGGACTTCACCCCGGTCCTCGGCGCGGTGGCGGTGCTCACCATGCTGGTCGGCGCGGTGCTGGCGGTCACCCAGACCGACATCAAGCGGCTGCTGGCCTACTCGTCGATCGCCAACGCGGGCTACCTGCTGGTCGGCGTGCTCGCGCCGAGCCGGGATGGGCTCGCCGGCACGATGTTCTACCTGGCCGCGTACGGCTTCTCGGTGCTGGCCGCGTTCGCGGTGGTGACCCTGGTCCGCGACGCCGACGGGGAGGCCACCCACCTGTCCCGCTGGGCGGGGCTGGGGAAGCGCTCGCCGTTCTTCGCGGCGATCTTCACCTTCATCCTGCTGGCCTTCGCCGGCATCCCGCTCACCAGCGGCTTCATGAGCAAGTTCGCCGTCTTCGCCCCGGCCCTGGACGCCGACCAGGCGTGGCTGGTGGTGGCCGGCGTGCTGACCAGCATGGTGCTCGCGTTCCCGTACCTGCGGGTCGTGGTCATGATGTGGCTGTCCGAGCCGGGGGAGTCCACCCCGACGGTGACGGTGCCGGGCGGCCTGACCTCGGCGGCGCTCATGATCGGCGTGCTGGCCACGCTGGTGCTGGGCGTCGTGCCGGGCCCGCTGCTCGACCTCGCCAACGGCGCCGCCGAATTCGTGCGATGACCGACGTTTCCCCGCGACGGGGCCGGTACGCGACAGCGTGCCGGCCCCGTCGCCGCATCCCCGCCCCGGAGCAGGTCGAACGGGTGTGGCATGGTGGATAGCGTGGTGAATCCGGCTGGCGAGCGTTCAGGTGCCACCGGCTCCGCTCGGCGGGGTCGGATGAGCATGGGTCAGTTCGGCGCGCTCGGCCTGCATCTGGCCGATGCCCGCGTCGAGGCGTCCGTGTTGGGCCTGCTGGAGTCCGTCGAGGCGGAGCTGCGGGCCACCGTGACGAGCGCCGACCCGCTGGTGACGGAGGCCGCCCGGCACCTCGTGGAGGCCGGCGGCAAGCGGTTCCGGCCGCTGCTGGTCGCGCTGGGGGCCCAGTTCGGCGATCCGTCCGACCCGCGGGTCGTCTCCGCCGCCGTCGTGATGGAGCTCACCCACCTGGCGACGCTCTACCACGACGACGTCATGGACGAGGCCGCCGTGCGGCGGGGCGCCCCGAGCGCCAACTCCCGCTGGACGAACTCGGTGGCGATCCTGGTCGGCGACTATCTCTTCGCCCGTGCGGCGGACCTCTCGGCCGACCTGGGCCCGGAGGCGGTGCGGCTCCAGGCGCGCACGTTCGCCCGCCTGGTGCACGGCCAGATCGCCGAGACGGTGGGCCCCCGGGACGGGCAGGATCCGGTGACCCACTACCTGAGCGTGATCGCCGAGAAGACCGGCTCGCTGATCGCCACCTCGGCCCGCTTCGGCGGCCTGTTCGCCGGGGCGTCCGCCGCGCACACCGAGGCCCTGGCGGGATACGGCGAGACGATCGGCGTCGCCTTCCAGCTCTCCGACGACCTGCTCGACATCGCCAGCGAGTCGGTGCAGTCGGGCAAGACCCCCGGCACGGACCTGCGCGAGGGCGTGCCGACCCTGCCGGTGCTCTACGCGCTCGCCGCCGACGACTCCGACGCCGCCTCGGTGCGGCTGCGGGAGATCCTGGCCACCGGCCCGCTCGTCGACGACGCCCTGCACGCCGAGGCCCTCGGCCTGCTGCGCGAGTCCCCGGCGCTCAAGCGCGCCCGGGAGACCGTCCGCAGCTACGCCGAGGAGGCGCGGGAGCAGCTCGCCCTGCTGCCGGAGACCCCGTCGCGGCGTGCCCTGGAGTCCCTCTGCGACTACATCGCCGACCGCACCGGCTGACCGACCCGGGTCCCGGGGCGGGTTCCGCGTGACCCTTCGCGAGTCCGCCTCGGACAACTCACCGTGTCGCTCGACGCACTGACCGTTTAGGATGATCTGGCAGCGTCGACCCGAACAGGCATTTCGCCGGACGCCTGGATTTCATATGGTGTAAGTCCCCGGCGGCGGAGGTGGTTGTGCGCGACCCCTTGGCGGAACCTTCGGACCTCATCCGGAGTGTCTCCCGCGCGCTACGCGTGCTCGAATCGGTCGGTCGGGCCCCGAAGGGGCTGACCGTCAAGCAGATCGCGCGGCGCTGCGAGCTGACCGTGGCCACCACCTACCACCTGGTCCGCACGCTGGCCTACGAGGGCTACGTGATCCGCCGCGAGGACGGCACGTACATCGTGGGGTTGGAGATCGCCGACCGCTACCGCGAGCTGGTCACCGCGTTCCGCGGGCCCGCGGCGGTCGGCGAGTGCCTGCGCCGGGCCGCCCTGGACACCGGCTACAGCCACTACCTGGGGCGCTTCGTCGGTGGCCAGGTGGCCATCACCGCCGTCGCGGAGGGGCACCGCTCCCCGCACCTGGAGGACCTGGTCCCCGGCTTCGACGAGGGCGCGCACGCGACCGCGCTCGGCAAGGCGCTGCTGGCCACCCTCACCGCCGAGCAACGCTTCCGCTACCTGCGGGAATACGGCATGCGCCCGTTCACCAACGCCACCCTCACCACGCCCGAGGCGTTCGAGGCGGACGTGGCGGCCGGCGACCGCCGGGGCATGCAGCTGGAGCTGGGGCAGTTCCGGCAGGGCGTGGCGTGCGCCGCCGTGCTCGTCGTCCCCGACAAGGACATGGAACGCCGGATGGTGCTGGCCTGCTCGCTGCCGGCCAGCGAGATGATGACCTCCGCCCGGGTGGTCCGGGCCAAGCTGCTCACCGCCGCCCGCGCCATCGCCGACGCCGTCGCCGCCGAGAGCTGACACCGCCGCCACCGGGGACCGGGGGCCGGGAGCTGAGACAGGGCGGGCCCCCTCCCTGGTGGGGAGGGGGCCCGCCGCGACGCCCAGCGGGCTCAGCTGCCGATCGGGCCGCCGTCCAGCCGCCAGGTGACCACCACGCCGGGCTTGGCGTAGTCGCCGTCGGGCCACGTCGACGCCGGGTTCTCCACGCTCGCCCCGGTGATCTCACCCGGGTGCTGCACCGCCACGAACACCGAGCGGTTGTCGCCGGTGATGAACGGGCCGCAGGTCTCCGCGCCCAGCGGCACCGTGAGGAACTGCTTGAGGTGCCCCCGCTCGGGCCCCTCCACGGCGGTGGCGAACAGGCCGTCGTTGCTGCCCAGCGCGTTGCCGTCGGTGGAGATCCAGAGGTTGCCGGTGGCGTCGAAGGCGACGTTGTCCGGGCAGGAGATCGGGGAGACCTTGGCTTTGTCGTACCCGGCGAAGTGGGTCGACGGGTCGGTCGGGTTGCCGCAGACGATCGGCAGCGACCAGGCGAACGTCTCGGCGGCGTTGTTGTTGCCGTCCTCGACCAGCTCCAGGATCTGACCGTGCTTGTTGAGGTTGCGCGGGTTGGCCTCGTCGGCCGGGGCCTTGCCCGCCTTGCCGCGGTCGGTGTTGTTGGTCAGCGCCACGTACACCTTGCCGGTCAGCAGGCTCGGCTCGACGTCCTCCGGGCGGTCCATCTTGGTCGCGCCGACCTTGTCGCCGGCCAGCCGGGTGAAGGTGAGCACGTCCGCGGCGGTCATCCCGTCGACGTACGAGCGGTTGCCGCTGACCAGCTTGATCCAGCGGCCCCGGCCGTTGAACGCCCCGTCGGCGGGGAGCTTGCCGGTGCCGTCGATCTCGGCCGCCGAGTTGCCTTCGAGCTGCGCCACGTACAGGCTGCCCGACTCCAGCAGGGTCAGGTTGTGCTTGCGGGCCACCCACGAGTCGCCGGCCATGAACTTCTTGTCGGAGACGAACTTGTAGAGGTAGTCGAACCGCTCGTCGTCGCCCATGTAGGCCACCACGTGGCCGCTGCGGGCGACGATGACGTTCGCGCCCTCGTGCTTGAACCGGCCCAGCGCCGTGTGCTTGCGCGGCCGGCTCTCCGGGTCGAACGGGTCGATCTCGACGACCCAGCCGAAGCGGTGCGCCTCGTACGGGTGCTTCGCCAGGTCGAAGCGCTCGTCGGCGCGGTCCCACTTGCGGTTGCCGCTCGGGTACCGCTCCGTGGTGTTGATGCCGTAGCGGGCCAGCTTCGGCTTCAGCTCCTCCGGCGCGGCGTCGCCGCCGACGAAGTACTGGTTGAAGTTCTCCTCGCCGGAGAGCACCGTGCCCCACGGGGTGACGCCGCCCGCGCAGTTGTTCAGCGTGCCGACCACCGTCCGGCCCTTCGGGTCGGCGGCGGTACGCAGCCACGCCGAGCCGGCGGCCGGGCCGGTCAGCTCGAACTTCGTGGCCAGCGCGGTGACCCGCCGGTTGTACGGCCGCCGGCCGCTGTCGACGGGCCGCCACTGTCCGGTGCCGTCGACCCGCTCCAACTCGACCACGGACATGCCGTGCGCCGCCATGGCGACCTTCACCTGCTCGACGGTGAGCGCGTCGAGGCTGGTGAAGCCGGGGAACATCAGGTCCTCGTTGGTGTACTCGTGGTTGACCACGAGCAGCGCCCGGCGGCCCCGCTTGTCCAGCGGCAGCACGCCGACGAAGTCGTTGTTGTAGCCGAACTGCTTGGCCTGCTTCGCGGCGGTCTGCGCGTGCACGTCGAACTCCGGCGCGCCCGGCACCACCGGGTCGCCCCAGCGGATCACGACACTGTGGTCGTACCCGTTGGGCACGACCAGGGTGTCGAGCTTGTTCGGCGGGATCGGCCGGAAGGTCAGCGCGCCGTTGCCCACGCCGCCGGCGGGGCGGCCGAACCCGGCGGCCTCCGGCACGACCGGGGTGGCCGGCGCTGCGGACGCGGCGCCGGCGCCGGCCAGCGCCCCGGCGGCAGCGCCGCCGAAGCCCAGGACGAGCGCACCGACCGCGCCGGCCCGGACCACGCCGCGCCGGGACACCTCGGCGTCGACGATGTCGCCGAGGTACGGGTTGTCGGAGGTGTTGGGCACCGGGTGGTCACAGGCGTTGCCGCACCGGTAGAGACAGGTCATGGCGTCACGGCTGCCGTGGCGGGTGGCGCCCAGCAGGGGGAGCAGCCGGGGTCGGTCGCTCATCGGGAGGTGCCTCCAAGGAAGTCGGTGCACGCCGGGGTCAGCCCTCCGACGTGCGTACCCGGCGGACGCTAGGAGGGCGTGGTGAGCGCGGGTCGGCCCGAACATGAACCGGATGTGAACACCTGCGCCGGACCTCCCCGTCGACCTGCGGATGAACCGATCGGCGACACCGTACGTACTGTCGGGCGAACGCACCGCTGGACACTCGGCGACAGCGAGGAGGTCGTCATCAGCGACCACGACGCCCAACTGTTGCGCGCGCTGCACGACGAGCATGCCGACGCGCTCTACGCGCACGCCCTGCGGCTGGTCAACGGCGACCGGACCCGGGCCGAGGACCTGGTGCAGGAGACGCTGCTGCGGGCCTGGCGGCACCCGGAGTCGCTCGACCCGACGCGCGGGTCGGTGCGGGCGTGGCTGTTCACCACCGCCCGCAACCTGGCGATCGACGCGTGGCGGCGGCGCTCCACCCGGGTCGGCGAGATCTACACCGACGAGTTGCCCGAACCCCCGGAGACGATCGACGAGGCGGAGCGCGCGGTGGAGGCGTGGACGGTCGCCGAGGCGCTGAACCGGCTCAGCCCGACCCACCGCGAGGTGCTGATCGAGTGCTTCTACCAGGGGCGTTCGGTGTCCGAGGCGGCGGTCCGGCTGGGCGTGCCGCCGGGCACGGTCAAGTCCCGCACCCACTACGCGCTGCGCTCGCTACGGTTGGCGCTGGCCGAGATGGGGGTGACGGGATGACCCGCTGCGACTTCGCGCACGACGACGGCGCGTACGTGCTGGGCGCCCTCGCCCCCGCCGACCGGGCCGCCTATGAACGGCACCTCGGCGGCTGCGCCTCCTGCCGGGACGCGGTCGCCGAGATCGCCGTGCTCCCCGGGCTGCTCGGCCGGCTCGACCCGGCCGGGCTGGAGCAGTTCCTGGAGCCGCCCGCCGAGGTCTCCCGGGTGCCCGCGCTGCTCGACGCCGCCCGCCGCCGCCGACGCCGCGAGCGGTCGGCCGCCCGCCGCCGGTACGCCCTGACCGCGCTGGCCGCCGCCGTCCTGGCGGTGCTCGCCGGGTTCGGCGCGGCCACAATTCGGCCGCCCGTCGAGGTCACCCCGACACCCACCCCGCAGATCGCGCTGGCGTCCATGCGGCCGATCGCCGGCACCGTGCCGGTGCGCGCCGAGGTGGGGCTGACCGGCACGCCGTGGGGCACCGAGGTCACCATGCGCTGCGGGTACGACCGGCGGGCCGGGCACCGCGAGGCGTACACCTTCCGGCTGGTGGCGCACGGCCCGGACGGCGCGACGGAGCAGATCGGCTCCTGGCTGGCCGCCCCCGGCGACGAGCTGAGCCTGACCGCCACCACCCACTTCACCGACGGCGAACTGGTCCGCCTGGAACTCCTGCGCGCCGACGGCACCCCGGTCCTCGCCTACGACGCCCGCTGAGCCCCGCCCGCTGAACCCGCCCGCGCGGCGTTGCGGCCTGTAGTCGGCCCGGCCGGCCGCGCCACCCCCGATTCCAGCCCTTTGCTCTGCACCCGGATACGCAACGATTACGCGGCGCAACCACGCGCCGCAACCACACGCCGGGCCGTCGCAAAGCCGTGATCTTCTATTTCTCCAGGCCGTCACAGGTGCTGCGTGGGTGGGTGCAGAGCAAAGGGATCGCGAGATCCTGGGCGAGGTCAGGCGGTGGTGACTGAGGGTGAGATCGGCGGCCTGCGGCGCTCGGCGCTGCATCGTCACGTCACGTCACGGGACGTCACGAGACGCGGCAGCGGATTCAGGGCACCGTCGTCCCCTGTCCCGCTGAGGCCGGCGCAAGCGGCCGGGGCGCGGCGGGGCGGCGGGAGCGCCGGGAGTTGCGGCCGTGGCGGAGCGCGTCGGCGGTGAAGGTCAGCAGGGCCAGCCAGACCAGGGCGAACCCGGCGAGCCGGGCCGGGGGCATCGGCTCGTGGAAGATCAGCACCCCGCAGCCGAGCTGGAGGATCGGGGCGAGGTACTGGAGCATGCCCAGCGCGGTCAGCGACAGCCGGTTCGCGGCGCCGGCGAAGAGGAGCAGCGGGGTCGCGGTGGCCGCGCCGGCCAGCACCAGCAGCGCGGTGTGCCCGGCCGAGACGTGACCGAAGGTCGGGCCACCGGCGGCGGCGAGCCAGCCGAGATAGCCGAGGGCGGGCAGGGCGAGCACCGCCGACTCCACGAACAGCCCCTCCGCCGCCGGCAGCCCGAGGCGCTTCTTGACCAGCCCGTACGCGGCGAAGCTGGCGGCCAGGGTGAGCGCGAGCCAGGGCAGGTGGCCGTAGTCGACGGTGAGCACGGCCACCGCCGCCGCGCCGATGCCCAGCGCCAGCCACTGCCCGGGGCGCAGCCGTTCCCGCAGCACGGTCACCCCGAGCAGCACCGACACCAGCGGGGTGATGAAGTAGCCGAGGGCCGTCTCCACCACCCGCGCCGAGTTCACACCGTAGATGTAGGTGCCCCAGTTGACCGCGATGAGCGCGGCGGCCACCGCGATGCCGGCCAGCGCCCGGGGGCGGCGCGCCAGCCGGCGCAGGAAGCCCACGTTGCGCAGCGCGGCGAGCAGCAGCGCCACGAAGAGCACCGACCAGACGATCCGGTGCGCCAGGATCTCCAGCGGGCCGGCCGGCTTGAGCGCCCTGAGGTAGAGCGGGAAGAACCCCCAGAGCAGGTACGCGCCGATGCCGTAGAGGTAGCCGAGGCGCAGCGGGCTCACGACTGCCCCCGCCCGTCGTACTCCATGAAACGGTCCGGTTCGACCGGGGCGAAGCCGATCTTCGCGTAGACCCCGTGCGCGTCGGAGGTGGCCAGCACGATCCGGCGTACGCCCAGCGTGGCCAGGTGGTCGCGGACCGCGCCGGCCAGCCAGGTGCCCAGCCCGACCCCCCGCACCGCCCGGTCCACGTAGACGTCGCAGAGCCAGCAGAACGTCGCGCCGTCGGTCACCACCCGGGCCACCGCCACCTGCCGGCCGTCGCCGGGGCGGTACACGCCGTACGGCAGCGAGCCGGCGAACGCCCGGCCGACGGTCTCCCGGTCCCGCCCCAGCGCCCAGTACGCGTCGGTGGAGAGCCAGTGGTGCACGAGGTCGAGGTCGAGCCGGGCGGGGTCGGTGCTGAGCTGGTGGCCGTCGTCGCGGGTCAGGGTGAACACCCTGCGACGCTAGCGCGCCCGCCCGGTGGCGCGCGCCGTGAATCCGCCCACCCCGCCCGGGCCGGGATCGGCCCCGCTCGCCTCAGTCGCGGTCGAGGACCGCGCCGAGCAGCCAGGTCACGACGCCGACGAACAGGGCGCCGAGCACCGCCTCCGGCCAGAAGCCGTCCACGTGGAACGGCAGCCCGGCCTCGCCCGCGATCCAGCTCGTCAGCAGGAAGAGCAGGCCGTTGACCACCAGGGCGATCAACCCCAGGGTCAGCAGGTAGAAGCCGCAGCCCACGGTCTTGATGATCGGCTGGAGCACGGCGTTGACGACCCCGAAGATGACCGCGACGAGCAGCAGCGTGATGACCGCCTCGATGGCCGAACCCGTGTCGAGCGTGATGCCCGGGATGAGCAGGGTGGCCAACCAGAAGGCCACCGCCGTGCTGCCCAGCCGGATCAGAAGACCCTTCAGGAAACCCATGGCCACGGATCGTGCCACGGACCCGCCACCGGCGGAACCCGCCCGGCGGCGTCAACCCCGGCCCGGCGGCGTCAACCCCGACCGGGGCGGCCGATCAGTTGCGACTCGATGGGGGTCGGCGACAGCAGCGCCCAGCGCAGCGCCCGGCGGTTCACCACGGCCACCATGTCCTCCCGGATGCGGGTCAGCCACTCGGCCGAGCCGCCGAGGCCGAGCGCGACGCCGGCCAACGCGGCCTCGGCGGGCCGCAACGGTTGCAGCACCACCAGGTCGGCCCGGCCCAACTGGTCGGCGTCGGACGAGGTCAGGCCGTCCCGGACCACCAGGGTGGAGCGCCAGGCCGGCCCGGGGCCGGCGTCGGCGGGCAGCGGGCCCGCGTCCACCACGAGCAGCAACGGCCGCAGCGCCGAACCGGCCACCGCGCCCACCGCGCGGCCCGGCGGCAGCACCGGGATCGGCCCGTCGGGCGTGGCGACGCCCCGGACGAAGGGCTCCCACGCCCGGGGCCGGGTCGTCTGGACCGCGACCCGGGCACCCAGCGCCAGCGCCCGCAGGGCCAGCAGCTGCGCGGCGCGCACCCCGCCGACCAGCATCAACCGGGTGCCCTCCGGCCGGAACAGCCGGATCGTCAGCGCCGCACCGCGCCGGTTCGCGCCGACCATCAGCCCCGCGTCGCCGACCGGCAGCTCCAGCCCGTCGAGGACCGCCGGGTCGGCCGTCGCGCCCGGCACGGCAAGGGCGAGGGGCAGCGTGCCCGCCAGCGCGGGAAGCTGCTGGCCGTCGAGCCGGTCGACCTCCGCGCCCGCGCCGTCGGCCAGCCGCCGCAACGACTGCGTCGCCGCCGCCAGCCCGGCCGGGGTCCAGGCGGCCAGCCGTACGGTCAGCTCGGCCGGCACGGTCGCGCCGCCGGCACCGGCGCGCGGCCCCACGCAGAGCGAGACCGTGGTCGCGGCGGCCGGCAGGGTGAGCAGCCGGGGCACCAGCCGCCGGCCCGCCTCGGTGGCCGGGTCCGGCCCGCGCCGCACCCGGAAGGTGGTCTGGCACAGGGCCCCCGTCCGCACGGTCGGCCAGGTCTCCAGCACCGGCCCGCCGCCGTCGAGGTGGGCCAGCTCGGCGAGCACACGGGGCGCGGCGTGCTCGCCGAGCGGGCGGACGGTCACCGGCCCCAGCCGGCGCACGATCCGCCGGACCACCCCGGACAGGGCGGCCCGCAGGTCCTCGTCGGTCCACCCGTCCACCCGCAGGACCCGCACCGCCAGCAGCGCCGAGTCGCGCCCGGCCAGCAGCCCGTCGGTGAGCTGCCGGTACGACGTCGCCACCGTGCTCCCCCCGGCCGCGACAACCGGCGCGGGAGAACCGCTGAGCAGGAGCTGGAGCCGGATCGGGGGCAGCTCCGGCGAGACCGGCGGCAGCAGCGTCGACGGCGCGGGCAGCGCCCGGGCCCCGTCGCCGAGCAGGTCGCCGGGGTCGCCGACCTCCAGCACGGCGGTCAGGCCCTCGGCGTCGTCGACCATCGCCACCGGGCCGCCGGCCAGCTCCGCAACCCGGATCACCGCGCCGGGGTCGAGCAGCCCCAGCAGCGCACCCGGGTCGGTGGTCGACGCCGGGGCGCGCCGACGGGACAGGTGGCCGCCGGCGACGCCGAGCCAGGAGAACAGCCAGCGCCCGCGCACCCGGACCCAGGCGCCGGCCAGCAGCGGCGCGGCCACCGCGACGGCGGCCACGGTCACGGCCGCGCCCCGGCCGACCCCTGCGGCGACCAGCGCCACCGCCGCCTGCGTGGCGACCACCTGGCCGACCCGCACCCCGGCCGGGCCCCGCCGGGCGGTGGCCGAAATCCACTGCGGGGGCAACGGCTGCCGGTGCGCCGGCTGGACCGGGGCCGTGGTCGTGCTGGTCGTCACCGCGCCTCCTCGACACTCGCCCGGGACGCCGCCGGGCCCGGGCGTGGCCACGGTCGGTTCCGCAGCGTCATCGTATGGTTCCGCCCCGCCATCGTGGGAGCCGCGGTTGTCCACAGGGGAGCCGGGCGGGGTAGCAGAACGGCCACCGGGCCGCTACCGTCAGCGACGAGTTAGCTGACCCCATCCCGCCCCGGCGTCGCCGCCGGGACAGGCGAGCGGCGCGTCCGCCGCGGGCGCGCCCGACGGCCAGCCACGATCGAGGAGACGAGGTGACGTCCGGGGTGTCACAGACCCAGGCAGAAGCCGCGGTGATGCAGCAGACCGCCGCGAAGTTCGAGCAGGTTGACCAGTCCCTACAGGCCATGCTGACCAGCCTGCTGGCCGAGCTGGAGGTGTTGCAGCAGGCCTGGCGGGGTGCCGGCGGACGCTCGTTCGAGCAGGTGAAGCGGCAGTGGTCGCAGGACCAGGCGGCGTTGCAGCGGGCGCTGCGGGAGACCGCCACCGCCATCCGCACCGCCGGCCAGCAGTACGACGTGTCCGACAACGAAGCCGCCAGCCGGGTCGCCGGCACCAACCGCGGCATCCAGCTGCCGCTGTAGCACCTCCCGGAAAGGGGATCATCCGATGGACCATGGGGTTCTGGTCGTCAACTTCGCCGCGTTGCAGCAGGCGGGTGCCGACATCCAGCGGGCGCTGAACACCCTGGACAGCCAGCTCGGCCAGCTCGAACGCGACGCCGCCCCGCTGGTGGCGGGCTGGGACGGCGAGGCCCGGCAGGCGTACGAGCAGCGGCAGGCCCGGTGGCGCTCCGCCTCGCAGGACCTCCAGGCGATGCTGCGCGACATCAAGCTGGCGGTCGACGACTCCGCGTCCGACTACCTCGACACCGAGAAGCGGAACGTCAACCTGTTCCAGTGAGCGGCGGCGGCGTTCCGGTGGGGGCGGCGTTCCGGTGGGCGGCGACGGCGGCGTCCGGCGGCGACGCCGGGCGTCGCCACCGCGGGCGGTCAGGCCGCCGGCCGCCACCGGCGGCGACCGCCCCGAGGCAGCACCACCGCCAGCAGCACGGCGCTCGCCACGGCCGCCCCGACGACGGTCGCGACGACCACCGCCCGGTCCCGGGCCGCCGCCCGACGGGCCTGGCGGGCGGCGAGCGCCGGGTCGGCCTCGTCCGCCGCGAGGGCCACGGCCCGGCGAGCGGGCCCCGGCGAGCCCGCCCCGGTCTCGGTGACCGCCCGGTACGGGTTGAGCACACCCACGCCGTACCCGCCGCCGGGGCCGTTGCCGGGCGCCGGGTCGGCCGTGGCGAGGATCTGCCGCGTCACCTGCGCAGCCGTCAACTCCGGCCGATACTGCCGGACGAGGGCGGCGGTGGCCGCCACGAACGGGGCGGCATAGCTGGTGCCCTCGGCCTGGCGGTGGCCCTGCCCCGGTGCGGCCATCAGCACCTCGCCGCCCGGGGCGACCAAATCGACGTACGGGCCGGTCTGGGAGAAGTCGGCCCGCCGACCGTCCGCGCCGATCGCACCCACCCCCAGCACCCCGTCGTACGCGGCCGGATACGGCCGCGGGTCGCCGCTGTCGTGCAGGTTGCCGGCGGCGGCCACCACGACCACGTCTCGCTCGACCGCGTAGCCGACCGCCGCCCGGACGGCCGGGTTGTCGGTGTACAGCACGACGGAGAGGTTCACCACGTCGGCCCCGTGGTCGACCGCCCAGCGGATCGCCCGGGCGAAGTCGACGGCGCTGACCGTCCGCCCCGACTCGCGCCCCTCGACCACCTGCTGCTCGCTGACGCGTACCGGCAGGATGCGGGCGCCCGGCGCGAGGCCCTGGAACGCGACGCCGGTGCGGGGCTCGGCCGCGATGATGCTCGCCACACCGGTGCCGTGCCCGGCGCAGTCGCCGCCGCCGTCGCCGCCCGGGTCGAGGAAGTCGGCCCCGGGGCCGACCCGCCCGGCCAGTTGCGGGTGCCGGCGGTCCACGCCTGAGTCGATCACCCCGACGGTGACGCCCGCCCCGCTGGCCAGGGCGGCGAGCCGCTGCGGGGCGTACCGCTGCTGCGGCCACGGGGTGGCCGCGACCGGCCGTGCCGGCGCCGGCGGGGTGGCGCAGCCGGGGGCCGCGCGATGTGCCCCGGCCGCCTGCGCCGGCGCGGTGGGGAGCGCGGTCAGCAGGGCCGCGGCGGCTGCGGCGAGGGCCGGACGCGCGGTGGGCCGGGGCATCGCGCCTCCGTATCGTGTCGGCTTCGAAACCGGATGTTATCCGCACCCGGATTGTCCGGCGGGGCGTCCCCGGCCAGCCATTGTGATCTTGTTACCACCTTGTAGGTTGTACGCGATGGCTATGGCCTGATTGCGGGAGGAGAGGTGGCCGTGACCGACTGGGAGCCGGCTACCGAGGCCGAAGCGGCGATGCGGGACGCCCTCCGCGCCAACGACCAGGAGCTCTACTTCCGGATCCTCGCCCGCACCGACCTGCTGTTGCCGGTCTCCGCCGAGGCGCTGGCCGGGCAGGTCCCGATGGGGTGGGGCACCTGGACCACCGGCGGCCGGACGCACGTGCTGGCCTTCACCTCGCCCGCCGCGCTGCGGGCCTGCCTCGGCGGCAGCACCGCGCCCAGCCGGCGCAGCGCGTACCCCGACCTCGCCGCCGAATGGCCCAACCACGAGTGGTGGCTGGCGGTCAACCCGGGGCTGCCCATCGAGGGCTACCTGCCCGCCTGGTTCGTCTCCCAGCTCTCCAGGGGCGACGTGCGGCTGCCCGGCCGCACCCTGGGTGCCCGCGCCCGCCTGGACCGCGTCGAGTCCGCCGCGAAGGCCCGCGCCACGGCGGTGGTCCCCGGCCGGGACGCGCCGGTGTCGCCCGCCCCCGGCCCGGCGGCCGTGGGCCCGCCGCCGGGCGCACCGGCCACCGGGCCCGCCGACGTCTCCGGTGCGCCCACCACCCGGCTCACCGTGTCGCCGCCGGCCCCGCCCCGTCCGCAGGGGACCGACCTTCCCCCGGCCCCGCCGCACCCGGACGGGCCGGGGGGCGTCCGCGCCCCCGCCGCCGGTGCCCCCAGCTCCGCCGGCACGGCCGACGGCGAGCCCGCTTCGGGCGGCTCGGCGTGGCTGAACGTCCCCCGGCGGCGACCGCCCGTGGAGGCGCCGCCGAGCGAGGCGACGCCGACCAGCAGCGGCCCACCCGCCGCCCCGCCGGGGCCACCCGGCCAGCCCACCTCCTTCTTCGAGCCGGCGTCGGGTCGCAGCCGTGCGGCCCGCGTGCTCGGCGAGCCCCGTCGTCCCGTCGAGCGGCCCACCCCGCAGTCCCGGGGCTTCGGCGGCGCTGGCCAGCCGTTCCCCCGGCGGCGTCCCGTGCCGGACCCACTCGCCGAGCAACCGACCCAGGCATTCCGTCCGCCCCCCGCTCCCGCCCCGGAGCCGCCGACGATGCCGATCAGCCGGGCCGGTGCGGCACCGGCGGCGTCGCCGGCCGAGGCATCCGGCCCGGCTGCGACCCACGACGAGCCGACCCGTCGCCTGCGTCCCGGCGGCGGCATGCCGCCCGTCGTGCCGCCCCGGACGTCGCCGGCCGACGAGCCGACCAGAGCCTTCCGGGCCGTGCCGCCCGGCGACGAGCCGACCCGTCCCTTCGCGCCGGCCGGCGGTGCGGCGGGCGGCCTCTTCGGCCCGGCGGGTGGCGCGGACGAGCCGACCCGCCCCCTCGGCACGACCGGTGCCGGGGTGGCGGAGAACGCGCCGCGTCGCGGTCCCGGGCCGGGGGCCGAGCAGGCGTTCGCGCGCCCCCGCCCCGGCGCGGCCGACGACGAGCCCACCCGGCCCCTGGCGGAGCGTCCCGGCCCCGCCCCGGCCGAGGAACTCGTCGAGGAGGTGACCGCCTCGATCGCCGAGCCGGTCTCCGGGCCGCCCGCGCCCCGCCAGTCCTTCTCCCCGATCGTCATCGAGGGCACGATCATCGAGGCGCGGGATCTGCCCGCACCGGCACCGGCGACCCCGCCGCACCCGGTCGCCTCGCCGGACGCGACGGTCGCGCTGAGTCCGGCGGTTTCGCCGGATGCGACGGTCGCGTTGAGCCCGGCGGTTTCGCCGGACGCCACCGTCCCGCTGGACACCGCGGTTCCGGCCGGGCCGGTTTCCGACCCGTCCGCCGCCGCGCCCGCCGACCCGGTGACCCTGCCCATCACCCTGGCCGGCTCCGCAGCCGCCGCCCCGCCCGTCGGCGGTGCCGACCCGGAGGCGACGGTGTCCCTGTTCACGCCGTCGAAGCGGCCCGCGCCGGACCCGTCGGCCGGGTCCGTCCTCCAGCCGAGCGCCCCCACCGATCCGGCCCCACCCGCGCCCGCCCCGCCGGCGTCGACCGGCGTGCCCGCACCGGCCGACGGTGCCGCACCGGCCGGAGAGCCCGCGGTCGCCGACGAGCCCGCGGTCGCCGACGAGCCCGCGGTCGCCGGCGCTGCCGTTGCGGAGCAGTTTCCGGATCCGGATCCGGCGCCCGTCGCGCCGCCCGCCCCCGAGTTCCGGCCGGCGAACGAGGTCGAGGAGGACCTGCTCGCCGCCGCCGGCACCGGCAGCACCGACACCTTCCTGTCCACCCTGCTGCTGGCCCGGGTGCTGCTCCCGGTGGCACCCGACTCGGCCGACGGCAGCCGGCCCGGCGAGCCGGGCTTCGTGTGGCGCACCGAGCGGCTCGACGGCGAGCGGTACGTCGTGGTCTACACCTCCCCGGAGCGGATGGCCGACCACGCCGACGGTCCGGTGGAGACCGTGTCGGTCAAGTTCGCCCAGCTCATCCGCCGCTGGCCGGACGACGCCTGGTCGTTCGCGGTGAACCCGAACACCCCGGTGGGCGCGAAGCTGCCCGGGGAGCAGATCGTCGCGCTGGCGAACTGGGCCGCCGACGTGGGGCTCGGCGACGACGTCGAGAGCGAGCCGGAGCCGCAGCCGGCGGTCGGCGCGTCGGCCGGGGCGTCCCGGCAGGTGCCGCCGCCGGTCGACCCGAACCGGCCGGTGGTGATGCAGAAGGCCGTCGCCCCCAGCCAGCTCTCCTACTATCTGGAGCGCGGCTACGACCGGGTCTCCGGCTTCGTGCACCGGGCCAGCGAGCTGGCCCACCTGAACACCCCGGCCAAGCTGCACGACGCGCTCGGCCTGAGCCACCCCGGCTCGCCGTTCTCGCGGGACGCGGAGGAGATCTACGTCCTGCGCTGGCCCGCCCATCGGCCGAGCCTCTACCGCATTCCGTACGGCGGGCAGAACGAGGGCGCCATGCGGGCCATGGAGGGCTGGGTCATCGAACGTCCGCCGTTCCGGGGCAACGGCTTCGCGCCGGGGGACAGCAGCGACGTGGTGGCCGAGTTCAAGGTGGACAGCGCCCGGCTGCCGCACGGCGCGCAGCTCTGGCGGATCGGGGCGGACGGCACCGAACGGGTGGTCGCGACCCTGGACACGGACGCGCTGCTGTGGCGTCGGGCCGGTGATGGCTGATGCGCGACGGCTACGTGGCCCGCTGGCGGGGCCGGGAATACCAGGCCAGCCCCGACGGCGACGACGTGCGGCTCTACCAGCCCGAGCCCGGCGAGGGGTTCGAGGAGATCCGCCCCGGCCGCTACGTCCGGGTGCTGCCGGCCGCCGAGGTGGAGGAGCTGGCGTACGTGCGGACCACCTGCACGTGGCAGGGCCAGCCGTTCATCGTCCTCGCCGAGCACGACGGCTGGCTGCGGGTCGAGTACACGGGTGGCCGGTGGCCGGTGGCGCAGGCGATGGGGCTGGAGGTCTTCGACTTCGGGGTCTATCAGGGCTGGGCCCCGGCCGGCGCGGTCGCCGACCTGCGCGAGCAGCGGCTCTGACCCGACCGGCGGCCGGGTCGGGAGCCGGGGCCGGGGCGGGACCGGCTCAGGACTTCGCCCAGCGCAGGATCTCGCCGAGCACCACGTCCCGCGCCTCGACGTGCGGGAAGTGGCCGACGTCGTCCAGCAGCCGCCACTCGTAGGGGGCCGTCACGTAGCGGCCGGAGCCCTGGGCGGTGCGCGGCAGGGACGCGACGTCCAACGCGCCGTGCAGTTGCAGGGTCGGGGTGACCAGGGGCTTCTGCATCAGCCGTACGAACCGGTAGCCGTGCAGCCGCAGCACCGACCGGAACGCCCAGCGGTAGCCCTCCAGCGCGCAGAACGCGGCCTGCGGGATCCGCATCGCCTCCCGGCAGCGCCGGGCGTACGCGGCGAAGTCGGGGCCGTCGACCCAGCGGGGGCCGCCCCAGCGGCGCAGCATCTCCTCGACGGCCGCCGCGTCGTCGCGGGTGAGCACGTGCTCGTAGCGGGGAAGCTGGAACTTCAGGGCCGGGGTGGCGGCGGCGAACTGGCCGCGCGGGTCGGCGAAGATCGCGGCCCGCAGCCGCAGGGGGTGGGGCGCGCCGAGCACGACGAGCCGGCGGACCAGCGACGGGTGGAACGAGGCGGCGGTCCAGCCGATCAGGCCGCCGGCGCCGGTGCCGACGACGGTGGCGGAGCGTTCGCCGAGGCCCCGGATCAGGCCGGCGACGTCGGCGGCGAGGGTGTAGCCGTCGTACCCCCGGGGCGGCTTGTCGCTGGCCCCGTAGCCGCGCAGGTCGACCGCGACGGCCCGGAACCCGGCGTCGGCGACGGCCGGCAGCACGTCGTGCCACGCCCACCAGTGCTCGGGGAAGCCGTGCAGGAGGAGCACCATCGGGCCGGTGCCGGCCTCGACGACGTGGAAGCGGCTGCCGTTGGCCCCGACGAACCGGTGCGTCCACGGCCCTTCGGTCAGGACGCAGGACTCGTCGACGGCCCCGCCGCGCTGCTCGGTCATGACCCCAGCCTAGGACCCCGGAGCACCGGGGCGGAAAGGGCGATGCCCGGGCAGGTGGCCCGCCCGGGCATCGCGGTGGAACGGTCGATCAGCTCATGCCGATCTGTGGATCAGGAGAAGCGGACCTTGATCGAGGTGCCGTTCTGCTCCAGCACCTTGATCTTGGTGCCGGTGGCCGGGACCTTGACGCCGTGGTTCGGCAGCTCCGGGAACCAGTACTGCTTGGTGTCGTCGAACAGCGGCTGCGCGGCCTGACCCCGGATGTACTGGGCCTGCCCGTTGATGTGCAGCGTGAACGAGTCCGCCTTCTTCGTGCTGAACGGCGCGTCGTACACCTGGACCCGGGCCCGCCACGGGTTGCCGGTCAGGTTGTAGATCGGCTGCGGACGCGAGTCGATGATCATGTTGCGACCCTCGCCCGGGTGCTCGAACGTGTCGTTGTCCGCGAACCGGAGGTTCCAGTACGAGATCAGCAGGCCCTCCTGGTACGCGTAGTGGTCCACGTAGTCCGGGCGGGTGTTGCCGTAGCCGAAGTAGTACGGGCCGGTCTTGAGGTACTGGTCGTACGAGACGTACGACCGGTGGCCGGCGATGTAGTAGTTGTCGAAGAGCCGGGTGTAGGACGCCTCGACGATGCTCCAGCCCTTGGCCGCCCAGTCGCCGGTGCCGCTCTCGGCGCCGTCGCTGGCCAGCGTCTGGCCGTCGGCGGTGACGGTGATGTTGTCACCGAAGAAGCCGCCCTCGGCCACGCCACCGTCGGTGATGTAGTGGAAGCGGAACTGGATGCTCTTGCCGGTCAGGGCGTTGAGCGGGATGTTGATGTCGGTCCACGCGCCGTTGCTGCTGCCGCTGAGGCCCGGCGTCGGGTCGGTGCTGGACACCGGCGGGATCGCCTTGCCGTTCACGGTGCCGGGCAGCGCGTTCCAGGTGGTGCCGCCGTCGGTCGACGCCTCGAAGAAGAGGTAGTCGTAGCCGGACTCGATGTCGAACCGGCCCTTGAGCGACAGCGCCGCCGACGTCTTCCCGGTCAGGTCGATCGTCCTGGTCAGGGTGTTGTCCAGGTCGTCGTCGTTGCCGGAGAAGAACTGCTTGCTGCCCTCGAACGGCGCGCCGTAGTCGAAGGTGTATTCCCGCTGCGGCAGGACCACCACGGCGGCCTGCGGCTTGGCCGTGTTGTATTCCTGCGGGCCGAGCTCCAGGGTCTTCTTCTGGCCGGCCTTGACCACCTCGTAGTCGAGCCAGCCGAGCTGGAGCTTGTTCCAGGCGCCGAGGTCGCCGCCGCGCTCGCCGATGCCGGCGTCGTTCTTGGCGGAGAGCCGGCTCTGGGCCATCAGGGTCCAGTGCTCGTTGTTGTTGTCGCCGCCGTTGAGGTTGTTGTAGTCGTCCGGCAGGCCCAGGTCGTGAGCGTACTCGTGGTAGAAGACGCTCCGGCCGCCGTTCTCCGGCTGGATGGTGTAGTCGCGGATCCAGACGCCGGTGTTGCCGATCTGGGTGCCGCCGATCGGGAAATTCGCCGGGCCGGTGCGCGACGTGTTGTACGCCGACCAGCGGTGGCTCCAGATGGCGTCCTCACCCTGGTGCGGGTCGCCGTCGGCCTGGTCGCCGCCGGAGTGGACGATTTGGAAGTGGTCGATGTAGCCGTCCGGCTCGTTGAAGTCGCCGTCGCCGTCGTAGTCGAACCGGTCCCACTGGTCGTAGGACTGCATGTCGGCCTTGATCTGGGCGTCGGTGCGGCCCTTGGCCTTCTGGTCGGCGACCCACTGGTTGGCGGCGTCGCGGACCAGGTCCCAGGTGTTCTGGCAGATGTTGTCCGCGCAGACCGCCGGGTCGTTGGCCGGGTTGTCGGTGTCGTCGTCCGCGATCGGGTCGTCGGAGCGGCCGTAGCGGGCCGCGTTGTACTTGACCTTCACCCAGTCGGTGACCATGCCGTCGACGCTGTAGCGCCCGGACGACTGGGCCTCGTAGTACTGCTTGAGCGACTCGTCGCCCTGCCCGGTGCCGAAGTACAGCTTGCGGAAGTAGTCCGCGCTGTAGTCGGCCTGCCACACGGTCGAGTTGTCCACCGACCGGTTGGGCTGGGGGATCTCGTTGTGCAGCGGCCCGTCGAAGGTGGTCGGCCCGGCGATGTCCGGGTTGATGTCCTTGTCCGGGTAGGCGGGGTCCCGCTCGTCGCCGAACTCGGCGAGGATGACGAAGATCTTGTCGGTGCGCTCCCGGGACAGCTCGACGTACTGGTCCTTCTGGCCCTTCTTGGCGCTGCGCGCGCCGGCCGCGGAGGCCGCGCCGCCGGCGGTCTTGCCGACCTTGACGACGGTGCTGCCGTTGATCTTCTGGGCCTTGGCCCGGCCGGAGAGGACCTCGCTGAGGCCCTCCTGGCGGAGCGCGCGGCGCTTGTCCTCGAGCTTGTCCGGCAGATCGTGATCCGCTGGGGCCTTCTCGGCGGCCGACGGGGCGGCCGTCGGGACCTTCGCGGTCGGCGCCGCGTTGGCGGTGGTGGCAACCACCAGGCCCGTCGCCGTCAACGAAAGCCCGAGCAGACCCACTGCGACTTTCCGCACGTGGTACCTCCGGTGTGAGGGAACCGGCCCAACGGGGGTAGGAGCCGGTGAGTCGTCCCGACTGTGGGACCAATGGTGAACATAGAGTCTCCCGGGACGGGTGGGAAGATGCGTACGTCGATTTGTTGCAAACTTTTGTTGGGAACGCTTTTCACCGTCACACCGATCGCCTTCGCCGGCCCGCTGAGCAGCGCGGACGCCCGACCATGAATTGCAGCGACGAATTTCGATGGGTGTGGTCCGACATATGCGGAAGGGGCCGGTGGCGGCGACGCCACCGGCCCCTTCGTTGATCTTCCGATCAGTTGCGGCCCGTCGTCACGGGGTCGCCGCGGTCACCTTCACCGTGGCGACGGAGTTGTTCCCCGTGGCCTTCTTGACCGTCAGCGAGACACCGTAGGCGACGCCCGCGTCACCGGGGTTGCCGGTGCCCAGGACGATCGCCCCGCCACCCAGGGTGACCCCGTAGAACGAGGGCGCCGGGGTGCCGTCCGGGTTGACCACCCGGGTCGTGTACTGCGCGTTGCCGCGCGACGGCAGCACCACGGAGGCGTCGCTGTCCCGCGCGTACGGCGAGCCGTCCCGGATCTCGATGCCCGGGTACCAGCCCTTGGAGTCGGTGAACTGCGGCACCGCCGGCTGCGCCGGGAAGTTCGTGCAGTACTCGCTGTACGGCTCGTCCGCCGCCTCCAGGCACTCCTTGAAGGAGTACGTCTTCTTCAGGCCGAACGCCGCGTTCGACGACTGGGGCCGGCTGGGCAGGTTGTCCAGCACCGACGGGTCCTTCTCGGCCGCCGTGCCCTGCCGCCGCAGCGGGTCGAAGTGCGAGTCGACGATCAGCAGGCCGCCCTTGGCGCCGTAGCTCGGCAGGGCGGTCAGCTGGCCGGTGACGTGGTTGACGTCGCCCAGCGCGGTGTCGCGGTACCAGACCAGCATGCCCGGGGCGTTGTAGGAGATCCGGTCGACCTTCCACGCCTCGTGCGAGTACACCGTGTCGTACGCGTACTTCAGGCCCTCGTCGAAGCCGTCGAAGTTACGCCACTCGGCCAGGTAGTAGTGCGCCCGGACCTCGGTGCCCGAGTTGGTCTTCCAACCCGCGCCGGTGGTGTCGGTGAAGCTGCCGCCCGTGGCGGTCCAGCCGTTCGCGCCGCCCTCGACGTCGTCGCTCCAGGTGGTGGCGCCGCCGCCGGTGACCGAGAAGTCGTCGGCGAACCAGCCGCGCTCCACGAACGCCTCGTCGGTGGCCTGCCGCAGCCGCAGCTGCACGGTCTGCCCCGCGTACGCCGACAGGTCGACGTAGTCGTGCCGCCAGCCGCCGGAGGAGCCGGTCAGGCCGTACTTCTTGCCGCCGAAGTCGGCCATCCGGCCGTTCGGGTCGGCGTAGTTGTCCGGCGTGGTGACCACGGCGCCGTTCGCGTCGTAGACCTTCTGCTCGGACCAGGTGGCCCCGCCGTCGGTGGAGAGCTCGACGAAGCCGTAGTCCCAGTCCTCCTCGATGATGTAGTTGTTCCACATCCAGAACTTGGCGTCGGCGGCCGAGGGCACGCTCACCGAGCGGCTCAGCTTGACGTCCGCCCAGTTCTGGTCGGCCCCGCTGTGCCACATCTTCGACCCGCTGTGCGGGGTGGCCAGGGTGATCACCTTGTCCGGCAGGTCCACCTTGATGCCGTCGGCCGTGCCGACCGGCGTGCGGGAGGTCTGCCCGAGCTTGATGGTGCGCGGCGAAGAACCGGGGGCGACCGTCACCGGGTCGGCCCAGCCGAGCACCCACTTGTCCCAGATGCCCATGTGGGTGGGCAGCGCCTGGAAGATCTCGCCGCTGTGCGACCCGGAGGCCATCAGGTCCCAGAAGTCCACGTCGGAGTCGGCGTTGCCGGACGTGTCGTAGAGGTCCGGCAGGCCCAGGTCGTGCCCGTACTCGTGGGCGAACACGCCGACGCCGGCGTCCTCCGGCTGCACGATGTAGTTCGACACCTTGAGCTGCGTGCCGGGGATGGTGTAGCCGCCCGGAACGGTCGAGGAGTGCGCCCACACCGCGTACGTGCCCTCGGCGCCGCCGCCGCGGGACTTGCCCTGGCCGGCGTGCACCAGCACCAGGTGGTCGATCACCCCGTCGGGCTCGAAGAGGTTGCCGTCGCCGTCGCGGTCGCTCTGGTCCTCGATGTCGTAGTCGGCCCACGGGAAGTTCGGGTCCATGGCGGCCAGCGCGTCGATCGCGTCCGTGGCCAGCCGGCCCGCCCCGGCCGGGTTGTCCGGGTGGCCGTTCATCGCCTGCTCACGCCCGGCGACCCAGTTGCCGTTCTCGTCCTGGAAGCAGCGCGACGCCGCGTACCAGCCCTCCGAGTGCGGCACGGTGATCCACGGGCTGGCCTGCCCGTCCACCGTGTACGCGCCCTTGGACATCTCCAGGTACATGTTGTGCATGGTCCGGCCGGCGAGGCTGATGCCGTTCTTGCCGTCCGGGCCCTTCAGGTCCTTGCGGACCCGCTCGGTGATGCCCGTCTTCGTGTAGAGCATCTTGTTGTAGTGGGCCGGCGAGAAGTCCGGCACCCACATCGAGTTGTTGTCCTTGTGCGGCAGGCTCGCCGGGTTAGGGATGTTGTTGTGCTTCGGCCCGTTCTGCACCGTGCCGGGGACGCACGTCCGGTCCTCGAAGACCGTCTTCGGCACCATCGTGCCGGTGAAGTCGTCGTTGGCCTGGTCGTTGAACTCCACCAGCAGGGTGAGCAGCTTCGCCTTCTGGGTGGTCGGGGCCTTCTTGATCCACCGGGGGCTCTTGCCGGAGCGGATCGACTGGGCCTCCAGCTTCGCCAGCTGCTTGGCGGTCGTCGGGTTGCCCGCGGCGTACTTGCGGTCGTAGGCCCGTGCCTCGTCCGCCGGCGTGGTGTACACGCCGTCGGCGCCCTTGACCTCCTTGCCTGCGGTGTCCGGCTGCACCTCGGGCTCGGCGTAGTTGATGTAGTGCTCGTCCGCCCCGATCGTGGCAGGAGCCGGGCCGGACGTCTCGGCCGACGCGGTCCCCGTCACGGTCAGTGACGTGGCCGCGAGGGCGATGGCGGGCAGCGCGACGAGTAGGCGTCGGCGCGACCGTCGTTGCGGAATCATGTGCATGCCGCTCCGTTTCTCGGGCATGGGCGTGGAGCCGGCCGGCGCGCACGGCAGAGACGTCCGTCGAACCGACCGATGCGGCTGAACCTATAAGGAGAAACAACCCTTCCGACAGGGGGTGGCGTCCCCTGTGTCCGTTCAGCCGGTGCCCCTCAGCCGACCGACCGAGATTTTCCGGTCACGCACCGTTTGCGCGACCGCGCAGACGCGGAGGGTGGCGGCCCGCGCGGGGCCCGCCACCCTCCGAAGGGGTACGCCTGCCGTCAGTCCTCGTCGGACTTGCCGCCGCCCATCCCCGAGGAGATCAGCTCCATCACCGAGGAGTCCTGGAGGGTGGTCACGTCGCCCAGCGACCGGTTCTCCGCGACGTCCCGCAGCAGCCGGCGCATGATCTTGCCGGAGCGGGTCTTCGGCAGCTCCGGCACCAGCATGATCTGCCGCGGCTTGGCGATCGGGCCGAGCGTCCGCGCCACGTGGTTGCGCAGGTCGGAGATCAACTGCTCGCCCGCCTCGCCGGCCGTGTCGACCGAGCCGCGCGGGATCGCGAACGCCACGATCGCCTGCCCCGTGGTCGGGTCGGTCGCCCCCACCACCGCCGCCTCCGCCACCGACGGGTGCGACACCAGCGCCGACTCCACCTCCGTGGTGGAGATGTTGTGGCCCGACACCAGCATCACGTCGTCCACCCGGCCCAGCAGCCAGATGTGCCCGTCGTCGTCCTTCTTCGCCCCGTCCCCGGCGAAGTACATGCCCTCGAACCGCGACCAGTACGTCTCGACGAACCGGCTGTCGTCGCCCCAGATCGTGCGCAGCATCGACGGCCACGGCTCGCGCAGCACCAGGTAACCGCCGCCGCCGTTCGGCACCGACTTGCCCTGGTCGTCCACCACGTCCGCCACGACGCCCGGCAGCGGGGTCATCGCCGAACCCGGCTTGGTCTCGGTGACCCCGGGCAGCGGCGAGATCATGATCGCCCCCGTCTCGGTCTGCCACCAGGTGTCCACGATCGGCAGCTCACCCCGGCCCACGTGCTGCCTGTACCACATCCACGCCTCGGGGTTGATCGGCTCGCCGACGCTGCCCAGCAGCCGCAGCGAGGACAGGTCGTGCCCGGCGGGGATGTCCTCGCCCCACTTCATCATCGTGCGGATCAACGTCGGGGCGGTGTAGAGGATGCTCACCTTGTACTTGTCGACGATCTCCCAGAACCGGCCCTTGTGCGGGGTGTCCGGCGTGCCCTCGTACATGACCTGGGTGACGCCGTTGGCCAGCGGCCCGTACACGATGTAGGAGTGCCCCGTCACCCAGCCGATGTCGGCGGTGCACCAGTAGACGTCCGTCTCCGGCTTCAGGTCGAACACCGCGTGCGCCGTGTACGCCGCCTGCGTCAGGTAGCCGCCCGTGGTGTGCAGGATGCCCTTCGGCCGGGCCGTCGTGCCCGAGGTGTAGAGGATGAACAGCGGGTGCTCGGCGTCGAACGGCTGCGCGGCGTGCTCCGCCGACGCGGTCTCCACCGTCTCGTGCCACCAGTGGTCCCGCTCCGACCAGGCGACCTCCTCACCGGTGCGGCGGACCACCAGCACGTGCTCCACCGACGGGCACTTCGCCACCGCCTCGTCCACGGTCGGCTTCAGCGCCGACGGCTTGCCCCGGCGGTACCCACCGTCGGCGGTGATCACCACCTTGGCCGTGGCGTCGGAGATGCGGTTGCTCAGCGAGTCGGCGGAGAAGCCGCCGAAGACCACGCTGTGCGTCGCGCCGATGCGGGCGCACGCCAGCATCGCCACCGCCGCCTCCGGCACCATCGGCAGGTAGATCGCCACCCGGTCGCCGGCCACCACGCCCAGGTCGGTCAGGGCGTTCGCCGCCTGGCAGGTCATCCGGTGCAGGTCGGCGTACGTGATGGTGCGGGTGTCGCCCGGCTCGCCCTCCCAGTGGATCGCCACCCGGTCGCCGTTGCCCGCCTCCACGTGCCGGTCGAGGCAGTTGTACGCCACGTTCAGCCGGCCGCCGACGAACCACCTCGCGAACGGCGGGTTCGACCAGTCGAGCACCTGCTCCCACTGCTGCGCCCAGGCCAGCCGCCCGGCCTGCCGCTCCCAGAACGCCAGCCGGTCGGCGGCGGCCTCGGCGTACGCGTCGGCGGTCACGTTGGCGTTGGCGGCGAGTGCGGCCGGCGGCGGGAACTGCCGCGTCTCGTTCAGCAAGTTGGCCAGTGCCTCGCTCATGCCGTGACTCCCTCGTCGCTCGCGTGACCTGCGTCTCCTACCCCCGCAGAGGTTAGCCGGGGCGGCCGGAGGCCGCGACAGCTCCCCGAACCCACGCGCGCCGAGCGGCCCCCGCCACGCGCCGAGCTGCAAGGAAGGGCCCCCTGTTAACGCATACGGTAGAGAAGGGTCCCCTTCTTACCGCCCGTTCCCGCAGGTGGCTAGCGTGGCAGCGTGACCGCTGATCCGCTCGCGCCCCTGCTCGCGCTCGCCGACGTCGCCCCCGCCGCCGAGCGGGCCCGCGACCGGGTCGACCAGGCGATGCGGCACCGCGCGCTGCGCCGGCACGGCGGCCAGGTCGCGGCCGAGGTCAGCCTCCGCTCCGCCGTGGCCAGCGCCGCCCTGGAGGGGTACGCCCACGACCGCGAGTCCGTCCGGGCCGGCACGGTCACCGACCCGGTGAGCCAGGGCGCGCTGCGGGTCGCCGGGGCGCTGCTCGGCCTGACCGAGCGCTGGCCGACCTCGCCCCGGCAGGTCCTCGCCCGGCTGCACGTGCTCGCCGCGCGGGACGTCGTACCCGAAAACGAGCTGGGGCGGCCGGTGGCCGACCCGGTGGTCGCCGCCCGGCTCGACGGCCTGGCCGGGCTCGTCGCCGGCGGCACCGCCGTGCCCCCGCTCGTGCTCGCCGCCGTCGTGCACGGCGAGCTGCTCAACCTGCGCCCGTTCGCCGGGCCGTCCGGCCTGGTGGCCCGGGGAGCCGCCCGGCTCGTCCTGATGTCCACCGGTTTCGACCCCCGCGGGCTCGTCGGCGTCGACGTCGGCCACCGCGAGCGCGAACCCGAGTACGTCGGCGCGGCCGGGGCGTTCGCCACCGGCACCCCCGACGGGCTGCGCTCCTGGCTGCGGCACTACATGGCCGCCGTCGAACTCGGCGCCGACCAGCTCACCGCCGTCGGCGACGAGATCCTCGCCGCCGCCTGAACCGGCTGGCTGACCCGGCTGGCCTGGCCGGGCCGCCCTGACCGGTCGCGGGCCGCCCGTCAGGCCACGGGGGTGGTGCGCGTGCGGCGGTGCCGGCCGTACCAGGCGATGCCGATCGCCACCCCGACGCCGACGCCCAGCGCCGCCGCGGCGACCGGCACCGCCGGGCGCTCCCGCAGCCGGCGGCCCAGCGGGATCGGGTGCCGGAACTCCAGCACCGGCCAGGCGTTCTCGGTGGCCAGCCTGCGCAGCGCCCGATCCGGGTTGACCACCGACGGGTGCCCCACGCACTCCAGCAGCGGCCGGTCGCTCATCGAATCGGAGTACGCGTACGAGTCGGCCAGGTCGTAGCCGCGCAGCCGGGCCAGCTCGCTGACCGCCTCGACCTTGCTCGGACCGGCCGCGTAGAACTCCACCTCGCCGCTGTACCGGCCGTCCGCCACCGCCATCCGGGTGGCGATCACGTCGGTCACCCCGAGCAGCTCGCCGATCGGCCGGACCATCTCCTCCCCGGAGGCGGAGACCAGCACGACGTCCCGCCCGGCGGCCTGGTGCTCCTCGATGAGGGCCGCCGCCTCGGCGTACACGTAGGGGTTGATCAGCTCGTGCAGTGTCTCCGCGACGATCTGGCGGACCTGCTCCACCTGCCAGCCCTTGCACAGCGCGGCCAGGTAGTCCCGGGTCTTGGCCATGGTCTGCTCGTCGGTGCCGCCCAGCCGGAACATCAGCTGCGCGTACGCCGACTTCACCACGTCCCGCCGGGTGATCAGCCCATCCCGGTAGAACGGCCGACCAAACGCCAAGGCGCTCGACTTGGCGATGACGGTCTTGTCCAGATCGAAAAAAGCGGCACTTCGGCCCACGGCGCGAAAGTCTATCCGGATGGTCTATGGTCGGCGGGTGCCTGGGGTACGGACTCCGGCCCGGCCCCTACGGCAACCTCCTCCACCCCCTGCCATCAGTGACGGCGGTCACACTCTCCGGCCATGATTTCGCAGGGAGTGGAGGCGACACCACTCGACGTATACCGGTTTGCTCAGGCATGCTTGGTCTTGCGACGCACATTCGCGTTGTCGTACGACAGCAGGCCCTCGGCGATCGCACCCCCCGTGACCGCCGAGCCGGTTCGGCTCAACCCCCCCGGAGCCGAACCTCCCGACGACCCCCGTCTCCCCCCGACGGGGGTCGTCCCTTTCCCGGTTCCGTTCCGGGCCAGGTGGAGGCGACCCCGGTGATCCATGGCCGCACCGGCCCGTCCGACAGGAGTAGGCGGTCGTCCGCGTTGCTGGGAGCTAGGAGACGTCGAAGAGGCGAAGGCCGTCGTACTCGGCGAAGTCGGCGTAGTCCTTGCCGTTGAACGTCGCCAACGGCAGCCGGTCGACCAGGCAGCACGCCGCAATCTCAGCCAGCTTGCGTGGCTCCCCAGTTCCGCAGCGCGGTCCACTTGGTCAGCTCCCCGAGCGTCACGAAGGTGATGCAGAGGGTCTTACCGGCCAGGCGAGTACGGAGACGGTCAGGCAGCCGCCCCCGAGGATTGCCGACGCTACGTCGGTGTCCAGGACGACCAAGCTCACGCGACGCCAGCCCGCCGGGAGGCGTAAAGGTCGGCGAGGAAGTCATCCAACTCCTCGTCCGACTCGAACAGGCCGGGCCGCGCCAGGTCGTCGACGGAGGCGACTGGCCGAATTCCCTGGCGACGCGCCAGCTCCTCAGCCGGCACGTGCTCAGCAGTCGGCCACTCGGGCACCTGCTCAGCGCTACTCGACGTCACAGCTCACCTCCTGCGTCCCGAACCATCGTCTATTCTCGCGCCTCCGACGTCGAGGCGGCGCACGTCGTGAGTGCCTCCGGCCGGCGCTGTCGGGCGATCGATTGCCCATGCTGGCTGCGACCGTGAACGCTGCCGTGGTGGACAACGTCGAGAGCTTGCTGGCCGCCATCCAACTGTGGGCTCAACAGCGGCACGACATCCATGCCGTGCTGGTGGTCGGATCTCACGCCCGCACGTGCGTTCCAGCGGATCAGTGGTCCGACATCGACGTCGTCCTCGTGGTCGACGATCCGACGACCTACGCGACCGACGGTAGCTGGCTGGCAACGTTCGGTCGGCCGTTGCTGACCTTCACCGAATCCACTGCGGTCGGGGGGTTCATCGAGCGGCGAGTGCTCTTTGACACCGGGCAGGACGTCGACTTCGCGCTGCTGCCGTCAGGCGCGGCGGAGCAGATCGGTGCGGATCCCGAGGCCGCCGCAGTGTTGCGCCGAGGGTTCCGGGTGCTGGCCGACAAGGTCGACCTAGAGCGGAAGCTGCCGGGTGTCGGCGCCCCGGTGCCGCCGACCCCGCCCGATGCCGCTGCATTCGGGCACCTGACCCACGACTTCTGGTATCACGCGCTGTGGACCGCCAAGAAGCTGCGACGGGGCGAGATCTGGACCGCCAAGGAATGCTGCGACTGCTACCTGAAGACTCTGCTGGTCAAGCTGCTCGCGTGGCATGCCCGGGCGTCGCATCCGCAGGTGGACACGTGGCATGGCGGACGGTTTCTTGAACGGTGGGCCGACCGGCACGCCCTCCACGGCCTCCGCAGCGCTTATGCCAGCTACGATGCGGCCGATGTCGCCCGCGCCCTGTGGGCGACCGTCAACCTGTTCGAACGACTTGAGCGCGAGTGCGCCGAGCGTCTCGGGCTGGAGCTCACCGTTGCCCACCATGCGATCCGGGAGCACCTTCGTATGGTGCTCGCGTAGGCCAGGAGCACCGGGAAGTCGGCATCCCTCGACAGGGGTCGCCCCTGTTCCCTGGGGCGTCCGCAACCCACGGTCCGAAAGCCGACTCTCCGCCGTCGCCCGGGCGTCCCGCCGCTGGTGGGAGAGCCCTCCGTCCCCTGACGCCCTACGTAGCGGGCCCGCAACGGTGTGGCGTCACCCGAGGTGCGTTCGTACTCTGTTCGGGACGTGCGTCGATGCTGGGGAGGGCCGGACCCTGCTGGTTAACCGGAGCCTCCCCGACGTTCCCTCCGACCGGGTCGTCGCGTTGCCCGACGCGGACACCGACGCGCTGGCCATGCTGATCGCGCGGGACCACGCTGAGCTGGCCGCCGTGGTGCACCGCCCGGCCGCCCGGATCGCGCTGCCGGTGGACTTCGTGTACGCCGCGTTGGACCGGCTCGAACAGGTCGCCGTCGAGTTGCTGCCCGCCTGGCTGCCCGAGGCCGCGGACGGCGTACGCCCGGACACGTCCGGGCTGGCGGCGGTCCGGGCCGCCGCTGCGGCGCGGTCCCGCCGCGACCGCTATCCCGGCTCCTTCCTGCCGGACCTGGCCGTCTTCGCGGTGACGGCCCGGCGTCCGTCCGGCGCGCAGTTGCCGTTGCGCACCCGGGCGGCGGCGCTGGCGCGCCTCGTCGCGGGGGCGTTCGGCCGGCGTCGGGTGGTGCTGCTCGTCGAGCCGGCCGCCGGCACGGGCGCGGTTTCCGCGGCGGGGGCGGCCTGGCTGGTGCAGCACGGCGGGCCGGTCACCTGGCTGCTCGGTGCCGGTGCGGCCGGGCTGGAGGCGGTCCCGGAGTTCTCGGTCGCGCTGCCGCCCGTGCCGCGCGCCGCGTCGCTCGCGCCGCCACGCATGGCGCGCGGCGTGCCACCTGCGTCGCCCGCGCCGCCACGCACAGCGCGCGACGTGCCACCCGCGCCGGGCGGACTGTCGTCCGACGCGGGGGCGGTGGTGGGCCGGCCGCATCCGGCGAGCGAGGCCGAGAAGAGGCTGGAGGCGGCGCTCGCCGCCGAGAGTTGGGCCGTCGGGCGGCGGTGGAACCAGAGCTACCGGTCGCACGATCTGGCCATGCCGATCCGGCTGGATCTAGTGTGGCCCGACGAACGGTGCGTGGTGGAGATCGACGGGCCGGAGCACTGCCGTCCGGTCCACTTCGAGGCCGACCGGCAGCGCGACGTCCAGTTGCAACTGGATGGTTACGCCGTCCTGCGCTTCACCAACGCCCGGGTAACCCACGACGTCGGTGCCGTGGTCCGGCAGATCGGCACGTATCTGCGGGAGCGTCGGCGGGACATGGCGGAAGGACGGCAGCATGGCCGGCGATGACCTGACGGCATCCGAGAGCGCGATCCTCGTCGTGCTCATGGCCGAGGCGCGCGAGGTGCTGAACACCGAGCTTCGCGAGCGCTATAACCTCGACGTACGCAAGCCGCAGCGCGACAAGCTCACCCGCCTGCACTACGTCGCGAGCCGTAAGAGCGGATCGACGTACGCCCTCCAGCTCGACGACAAGGGCTGGGTGCGGATGCAGAGCGACCTCGACTTCGCGCTGCGCGGCGCGTCGGCGCTCGGTGCCGCGTTGACCGCCCTCCAGGCCAACCTGCGCGACCGGGTTCTGGCGCGCAGCGGCTGCGCCACGCTGGCCGAGCTGTTCGCCGTGACCGACGTACGCGCGTCGGCGCCCACGGCCGCCGCCGATGCGGCCGGTGCGCTGACGGCGCGCGTGGTCAGCGCGTACCGGGCGCTCGCCGACGCGCCGGGGGCCTGGGTGAGCCTGCGCCGCCTCCGCCCGTTCTTCGCCGACGTGCCGCGCGAGGACCTGGACGAGGCGCTGCGCCGGCTCAGCCGGACCGAGGGCGTCGCCATCGCGCCGGAGTCCAACCAGAGGACGCTCACCGAAGCGGACATCGCCGCCGCGTTGCGCCTCGGCGGGCAGGACAACCACCTGTTGGCGATCGGCGTGTGATGGACGAGGCGGAGCGGACCGCGCTGGCGGCCCTGCGGTTCGACTGGGCGCCGGTCCCCGACGACGTGTGGCGTCCGCTGCCCTTCCACGTCGAGGGCCTGCACGTCCCGGTCGTCAGGGAGGTGCTCGCCGGCGTGGACGAGGCCGCGGCGAACCCGCACGGCAGCCCGCTCGGCCTCGTCGTGCAGGGGCAGCGGGGGTCCGGCAAGACCCACCTGCTGGGCGTGGTCCGCCAGCGGGTGCAGGAGGCGGGCGGCTACTTCTTCCTGGTCGGCCTGCTCGACGCGGGCAGCTTCTGGGACAACGTCCTCGCCGCCCTGCTGGACGGCCTGGCCCGGCCGGTGCCCGGCAGCACCGAGACGCAGCTCAAGCTGCTGCTGCGGCGGCTGTCGGCGCTGGTGGGCGCGCCCCGGACGGCACGCCGGGCCGTGATGGGCGACACCGAGCTGACCCGTCCGGCGCTCGACGCCTTCCTGACCGGGCTCGGCGACTACGACCGGCATGCGGCCCGGACCTGCCAGGAGACCGCCCGCGCCCTCGCGCTGGCCGCCTCGGAGGACATCTCCCACCGCGACCTGGCGGAGAACTACTTCCTTTCGGGCGAGGAGGTGGTGGCCGGCGAACGCGCGGCCTGGGGGATGCGCCGCGCCCCCCGACCGGCCCAGCAGATCGTGCAGGACCTGTCCTGGCTGCTGGCGCTCACCGGCCCGTCGGTCGTGGCGATCGACCAGGTCGACACGCTGATCGCCCAGTTGGCGATCCAGAGCGACCCCGCCGTGGTGGGCGCCGCCGCGATGAGCCCGGACCAGTCGCTCATGCTGGCCCGGATGGCGGACGGCCTGATGTCGCTGCGGCAGGCGACGCGGCGCACGCTGACCGTCCTCGCCTGCATCCCGAACTCGTGGACGATCATCCGGTCCACCGCCGCCGACACCGTCGCCGACCGGTTCCGGGAGACCTCGGTCCTGCGCCGGATCGACGACGCCGATCTCGCCCGGGCGATCATCGAGAAGCGGTTCACCGTCCGCTACGGCGAGGTCGGGTACGCGCCGCCGTACCCCTCGTGGCCGGTGTCCCCGCGCGCCTTCTCCGAGGCCGGGGCCTTCACCCCGCGCCAGTTGCTGATCGAGATCGACCGGCACATCCGTGGCTGCCTCGCCGCCGACGAGGTGCGGGAGATGACCACGCTGGGCGAGCCGGCCGCCGCGGAGCCCCGGACGTCCCGGCCCGCCGCCCCGGTCACCGCCACCGCCGAGGAACTGGACCGCTACGACGCCCGCTTCGCCGAGCTGCGGGACGCCGCCGACGTCGCCGCCCCGCTCGGGCGGGCGGCGGAGGACGAGGCGATGCCGCCGCTGCTCGCCGCCGGGCTCACCGCCTGGATCCTGGAACGCGGCGACGCGGGTGAGGCGTTCAGCGTCGACCCGCCCCCGAGCACCGATCCGCCGCTGCACGCCCGGCTGCGCCTGACGCTCGACGAGCGCACCGAGGACCAGGTGCACTGGTGTTTCCGGGCGATCAGCGACGACCACCACGGCAACGCGGCGCTGGCCCGGCTGCGCAAGGCGAGTGTGGCGTCCGCCCTCGACACCGGCTCGGCCAAGCGCACGCTGTTCCTGCTGCGCAACCGCGGCTGGTCGACCAGCGCCGCCACCCAGAAGGCGGTCTCCGCGTTCACCGCGGCGGGCGGGCAGACCATCGGCGTCGACGAGGAGGACCTGCGGATCCTCTCGGCGCTGCGGGTGATGCTCGCCGAGGCCACGATGGACTTCCAGGGCTGGCTGGTCGACCGTCGCCCGACCCGCGACCTGAAGTTCCTCCAGCACGCGCTGGCCGACGTCGACCGCTGGACGACGGACGCCACACCGCCGCCGAGTGCCGCCGCCCGCCCGGCCACCCCGACCCTCACCGCGCCGGCCCCCACCGCGCCGGCCCCGGTCACCCCGGCTGTGGCCACCCCGGCCCTGGCCGCGCCGGCCCCGGCGGCCACCGTCGCGGCCGAGCCGGAGTTCGTCGTCGGGTACGGGTACGACGACGGCGCGCCCGTGCCGCTGGCCCTGGAGGCGCTCCGGAAGCACACCACGATCTTCGCGGGCTCGGGCTCGGGCAAGACCGTGCTCATCCGCCGCATCGTCGAGGAGTGCGCCCTCGCCGGCGTCTCCGCCATCGTGCTCGACCCGAACAACGACCTCGCCCGCCTCGGGGAGGAGTGGCCCGAGCCGCCCGCGGGCTGGCGTCCGGGCGACGCGGACCGGGCGAAGGACTATCTGGCGCACACGGACGTGGTGGTCTGGACGCCGCGCCGCAACTCGGGCCGCCCGCTGAGCTTCCAGCCGCTGCCCGACTTCACCGGCGTGCGCGACGACCCGGACGAGTTCGCCGAGGCCGTCGAGGCGGCCGTCGCGGCGCTCGCGCCCCGCGCCATGGTCACCGGCCGGGCGACCAGGGCGCACCTGGGGTTGGCGGTGCTGCGCAAGGCCGTCGAGCACTACGGCCGGCGCGGCGGTTCCCGGCTGAAGGGCCTCGTCGACACGCTGGCGGACCTGCCGGACGGGATCATCGACCTCGACGACGCCGACAAGATCGGCCTCAGCCTGGCGCAGAACCTGACGGCTGCCATGGTCAACGATCCGCTGTTCGGGGGCGAGGGCACCCCGATGGATCCCGGCGTGCTGCTCACGCCCGCGCCCGGCAAGCGGGCCCGGGTGTCGGTGGTCAGCCTCGTGGGCCTGCCCTCCGACGACGTGCGCCAGAGCTTCGTCAACCAGCTCCAGATGGCGCTGTTCGCCTGGATCAAGAGGAACCCGGCCGGCGACCGGCCGCTGCTGGGGCTGCTCGTCATGGACGAGGCGCAGACGTTCGCCCCGTCGGGGGCGATGACGGCCTGCACCCAGAGCACGCTGGCGCTGGCCGCCCAGGCGCGCAAGTACGGGCTGGGGCTGGTCTTCGCCACGCAGGCGCCGAAGGGGCTGCACAACCGCATCCCGGGCAACGCGGCGACGCAGTTGTACGGCCTGATGAACAGCCCGATCCAGATCGAGGCGGCGCGCGAGATGGCCCGCGCCAAGGGCGGGGACGTGCCGGACATCTCCCGGCTGACGGTGGGCGAGTTCTATCTCGCCGCCGAGGGCGCGGCACCACGCAAGATCCGGACGCCGCTCTCGCTGACCCATCATCCCCGCAGCCCGCTCACCGTCGAGGAGGTGCTGGAGCGGGCGCGCGGCACGGCCCGGCCCTGAGTGGGGGGCTGGTCGCTGAGAGTGATATCGGGCGGTGTGCAAATTGCCCTGATGGGATTGTCACGCCCTCTTCGCGCAGCGTCCCGTCCCCACTACTTTGTGCCGTATCGCCAGGCAAAAGGCTTGATCATTGATCTTCTGAAACATTGTGGACGTTGAGGCGTCTACATCCGCTGCCCGCCACGGATAGTAATTGTCGACCGAGAGGGGCAGGGGAACGATGAACGAAGCGCTGGCGGAACCGCTCACCGGATTCCAGGTGATGGCCGTGGCCGTCACCGTCGCGGGGGTGGTGGCCGGCCTGGTGCGCACCTGCGTCGCGTACCGGGCACGGTTACAGGAGGAACGGGAGGTGACGACACGTACCACAGCCCGGGTCACGTGGCTGACCAGGCTCGCGGAGGCCGACCACGACGTGGTGCGGATCGTGGAGCGCGACCGCGACGGGCACCGCGAGGTGGAGCTGGGCGGCCGTGGCCTGCCGAACTCCGAGGCCGCGAAGGAGGCGGCGTGATCGAGTTCGAGGGCACCGCCGCCCTGACACCGGAGCAGGCCGACTGCGAGGCGACGCGCGAGGCGGAGGCCGCGCGCCTGAAGGCCGCGCACGACCAGGAGTTCGCCGAGTTCACCGAGTCCTCCTACCACGAGGTGGAGCGGATCCTCCGGTCGGCGTGCCGGGACCGCGAGGTGGTCGAGGACGCGCTCAACGAGGCGTACCTGCACGGGCGCGTCCAGTGGTCCAAGCTGCGCGTGCACGACCGGCCGATCGGCTGGATCATCGTCACCGCGCGGCACAAGATCTGGAAGGACCACCACCGGCACCAGCGGGAGGCCGCGATGGCGCCGGAGGACCTGCCGACGGCGCCGCACTCGAACATCGCCGACGTGTGGGAGGCGCAGGAAATGCTGCGGGGCTGGTTGCACCAGCTCCCGCCGCGGCACGCCGAGGTGTTCCAGATGGCGCAGGAGGGCTTCTCCAACCAGGAGATCGCCCGCGTCCTCGGGCTGACCGAGAACAGCGTGCGCTCCTACAAGGTCGCCGCGAGGCGAGGGCTGCGCGAGCTGGCCGAGGAAGCCGGCTACCTCGGCCCGGACGGCCACCGGCGGCAGGGAGCAAGCCGTGGATCTCGATGACATCCTGGCGCTGGCCCGGACCAGGCCGAGCCCGCTGGAACTCGCCCGCGCGCGCCGCGTCGCGCGTGCGGCCCAGAGCCGGTACGACCTCTCGCTCGCCGAGGGCTACAAGATCATTGTCGACACCGCCCTCGTCGACCCGCTGACCTGGGACGTCGACGAGGCGACCAGGGTCGCGCGCGCCGCCAAGTTGGCGAAGCTGGGCACCATCACCTGGGTGGCCGGCGGGCGGGACGGCCTCGACCGGCTCCTCTGGTCGGACGAGATGGCAATGATCTTCGGGCATGCGCCGGGGACGCTGCGCCTCACGCCCGAGACGCTGTTCGGGCTGGTCCATCCGGTCGACGCCGAGCGGGTCCGCAGGACCGTCCGGACGGCGTGGGCGCGGTGCCGGCCGGCTGAGGTCGGCTTCCGGGTGGTCCAGCCCGGCGGCAGCATCCGCCACGTGCGCTGCCAGTTGGAGATCACCACCTGCGAGGGCGAGCCGTCGGGCATCGTCGCGACCGGAGAGGACGTCACCGCGCTCGAACTCGCCCGGCAGGAGCGCCGCCGGCTCGCCATCCGCAACCAGATGCTCGGCGTCGACCTGGCCGCGCTGGACGCCCTCACCAGGCTGCCGAACCGCGGGTACGTCATCGACGAGGTCGACCGGGCCCGCCGTACCACCGGCGGAGCCCTGGTCGTGGTGGCGACGGAGCCCGCGACCCGGCTGCCGGACGCGCTCACCGACACCGACCGCGACCGGTTGACGGCGGCGGTCGCCCGGCTCCTGCGCACGGTCGTCGGGGACGAGGTGACCGCAGGACTGGTCGGCTCCGGCCTGTGGGGGGTGCTCCTGCCGCCGGCCGACGGGCGCGCGGAGGCCGCCGAGAGCCTGGCGGCCCGGATCGTGGCCGCCTTCCGGAACCACCTGTTCAGCGTCCGGCAGAACACCCTGCGGCTCAACACCTCGGCGGGCGTGGTGCGCTTCGGCAGCGGCGTGCTCGCCACCGGCTTCGACCTGCTTGTCGACGGCGAGCACGCGGCCCGGGACGCGCGCCGTGACGCCGCCTCGGTCATCGTCCTCGACCAGCCGGTCGCGGACGGTGAGCGGACGGCGCGCTGCCGCTCCCGCATCCGGCACGCGGTCGCGGCCAGCAGGTTCGCCCTCTACGCCCAGCCCATCGTCGACCTCAGCCTCAACCAGGTCACCCGCCACGAGATCCTCCTGCGGGTGCGCAGCGACACCGGGGAGCCGGTCGCGCCGGTGGCCTTCCTCGACATGGCCGAGCGCGTCGGCGAGATCCTCATGGTGGACAAGTGGGTGGTCGACCACGCCCTGGAGTTCATCGGCCGGGGCGCGCAGACCTCCCACTACCAGGTCAACATCTCGGGGAAGTCGCTCGCCGACCCGGGACTGCTTCCCTTCGTGACCGAGGCGATCGCTCGGCACGGGGTCAAGCCGGAGCACCTGACGTTCGAGATCACCGAGACCGCGCTCATCGAGAACCGGAACGAGGCCCTGGCCTTCGCCCGGGGGATCAGAGCGGTCGGCTGCCATCTCGCGCTCGACGACTTCGGCACCGGGTACGGCGCTCTCGCGCACCTGAAGTACCTCCCGGTGGACCTCGTCAAGATCGACGGTACGTTCATCGTCGACCTCTGCCGGTCGCCGGCGGACCAGGTCGTGGTGTCGAAGCTGGTGGAGTTGTGCCAGACGCTCGGCATCCGCGTCGCGGCCGAGTACGTGCAGGACGAGGAGACCGTCGAGCACCTGAAGGGCTGCGGCGTCGACTTCGCCCAGGGCTACTGGACGGGACGGCCCGAGCCGATCACGGTGAGCCGGGACGAGGTGCAGTCCGTCGAGCTCGAACTGCGGTTTCCGCCGCAACACACCGCCCTCGGCTGAGCCGGGGTAGCGCCCGGATTCCGAAACTTTCGGTCCGGGTGTCGGAGCGGCCATGCCCGGCAGGGGCGCGTCACCTGTCGGGCGTCCGGCGTGCCCTCGCCGCGACCGAAGGGTGCGCTTCGGCGCGCCTCGCGCAACGATGCCATCGACATTGACCGATCACGCGGTTGCGGGTATGTTGCAGTCCAGTTACGGCAGTTTCCGAAAGTTTCGGAAATGGGCGCGTGGATCCACATGCTTCCTTCCAACTTTGCGCATCGTCGATGGATATGCAAAGGAGTGTCATGAAACGTCTACTGAGCAACGGTCGCCGCCGCGTGGTGGTGGCCAGCGCCGCCAGCGCGCTGGTGCTGGCCGGTGCGGCGCTGGTGGTGCCCAGCCTGGCCCAGGCGGCCACCACGCTGGGGGCCGCGGCGGCGCAGTCGGGCCGCTACTTCGGCACCGCCATCGCCGGGGGCAGGCTGAACGACTCCACGTACAGCACCATCGCGGCGCGTGAGTTCAACATGATCACCGCCGAGAACGAGATGAAGCCGGACGCGACGCAGCCCAACCAGGGCCAGTTCAACTTCTCGGCCGGAGACCAGATCTACAACTGGGCCACCCAACGTGGCCTGAAGGTCCGGGGGCACACCCTGGCCTGGCACGCCCAACAGCCGGCCTGGATGCAGCGCCTGAGCGGCAGCGCGCTGCGCACCGCCATGATCAACCACATCAACGGCGTGATGGCCCACTACAAGGGCAAGCTCGCCGCGTGGGACGTCGTCAACGAGGCGTTCAACGAGGACGGCAGCCGCCGCCAGTCGAACCTCCAGGGCACCGGCAACGACTGGATCGAGGTCGCGTTCCGCACCGCCCGGGCCGCCGACCCGTCGGTCAAGCTCTGCTACAACGACTACAACATCGAGAACTGGAGCTACGGCAAGACGCAGGGCGTCTACCGGATGATCCAGGACTTCAAGTCCCGCGGCGTGCCGATCGACTGCGTGGGCCTCCAGACCCACTTCACCGGCGGCAGCTCGCTGCCGAGCAACTTCCAGACCACGCTGTCCAGCTTCGCGGCGCTCGGCGTCGACGTGGCGCTGACCGAGGTCGACGTCACCAACGCCTCCACCACCCAGTACGCCGGGCTGACCCAGGCGTGCCTGAACGTCCCGCGCTGCATCGGCATCACCGTCTGGGGCGTGCGCGACAGCGACTCCTGGCGCTCCAGCGAGAACCCGCTGCTGTTCGACGGCGGGGGCAACAAGAAGGCCGCGTACACCTCGGTCCTCAACGCCCTCAACGCCGCCGGCCCCGGTCCCACCGGCAGCCCGACCGCGACGCCGACCGTCACGCCGACCACGCCGCCGCCGTCCGGCGGCGCCAACCGGATCGTCGGCAGCCAGTCGAGCCGGTGCATCGACGTGCCGAACGCGTCGCAGAACGACGGCACCCGCGTGCAGCTCTACGACTGCCACGGCCAGACCAACCAGCAGTGGACCTACACCGCGAGCAAGCAACTGACCGTGTACGGCAGCAAGTGCCTGGACGCCAACGGCTCCGGCAACGGGGCGGCGGTCCAGATCTACAGCTGCAACGGCCAGGCCAACCAGCAGTGGAACGTCAACTCCAACGGCACCATCTCGGGCGTGCAGTCCGGCCGCTGCCTCGACGTCTGGGGCACCGGAAACGGGCAGCAGGTCCAGCTCTACGACTGCCACGGGCAGACCAACCAGCAGTTCCGCCTCGTCGCCAACTAGCGAGGTGCGGTGGCTCACCGTCGTGGCCGGTGCCGCGACGGTGAGCCACCGTCGTCTCAGCGCACCACGGCCCGGCGCGTCTCGGGCTCCGGCTGGAAGCAGGCCAGCGCCCACCCCCGGTCGTTCGTGACCACCCACGGATGCCCGACGTAGGTCTGCTGCCGGTAGGACTCGCCCGGCCCCAGCGCCCGGTACTGCCGGCGACGGCCGTCCCAGTCGAGCCAGTACACGACGACCCGCTCCCGCCGGGCGTTGACGAACTCGACGTACGTTGAACGGCCGCCGCCGGTCGACCGCAGGCGCGACTCCGCGTACGGCGGGAGCGCCTGAAGTTCCGCCGTACCCGCCTGGGTGGGGTGCGGCCGGGGCCCGGTGGTCGCCGGGGCGGGCCGGCTCGCGGTCGCGCGGGCGGTCGGGGTCGGGCCGGTGGCCCGGGGCCGACCGGCCGGCGGGCGGCTCGACGCGGAGGCCCGGGCCGGCGCCGTGGCCCGGTTCGACAGCGATCCCAGCGCCGGCGAGAGGGTGGGCGTGGGCGTCGCGCTGTCGGTGGGCAGGCCCACCCGGATGGGCTCCTGGGCGATCGGCCCCGGCTGATACGGCTGATAGGCGTTGAACAGCGGCAGCAGGGTGATGGCCAGCGTGGCCACCAGCCCGACCGCCACGGAGGTCAGCACGAGGGCCAACTGCGGCCCGTCGCTGCCGAAGGCCCGCCTCGACGGCGCGGCCGGCGGCTGGGCGGCCGGCGTCGCCCCCGGACCCGTCGTGGCCCAACCATCGCCGACGGGAAACGCCTGGTACGCCGTGGACGGCAGAGCCGCCCGCTCCACCGACGGCGGCACCCAGCCACCGATACGCAGGCGCGCGACCGTCCCGGCACCCTCCCCGGTGCCCCTGGAGATGTCGAGCCTGCGCCGATCGTCGAACTCGCTTGAGTGGGTCATGGCCCCGATCCGCGCACGGTGCCACTCGAATCGGCGGCACGGAGGACCGAATTATGCGAAATGGGCTTCCCCGAGGTCAATGGTTGCCGAGGGGAATTTTGCAACGACGCCCATCAGTGGTTGCGGCGGCGGATCGCCGCCCCGGGCGCTGCCGGTGACCGGCTGCCGTCGCCGTCCGACCCGGGGCCGATCGTGCCGCCCGGCGGTGTGTTCGGACGGTGGGCCGTGCGACGGGGCCGAGGGGCCCGCCGTGGCCTGCCTCTCCCACCTGCGCGGATTCGGCCCGCCATAGCAGATCCACCCGGCCTTCGGGCGTTGTCCACAGTGCCCTCCGTTATCCACAGGGGAGCCCAGGTGGGCGGCGAGCGGGACCGCGCCCCGGGCACGCTCTCCGGCAGCACCCCCGAGCCCGACTGCTGGAGGCCGCGATGCCACCACCCCGCACCCCGCTCCCGCCGCGCCGCCGACTGCCCCTGGTGGTGACCTCGGACGACGGTCTGCTCGACGACCTGCTCCGGCTCGCCGCCGCGGGCGGCACCGAGGTCGAGGTGGCCGCGGACCCGGCCGCCGCCCGGTCCCGGTGGTCACCGGCCCCGCTGGTGCTGGTCGGCGACGACCAGGCCCAATCCTGCCTGCGGGCGCGGCTGCCGCGCCGCTCGCGGATGGTCCTGGTGGGCCGGACCGGCCAGCTCGATCCCGGCTGGGAGATCGCCGAGCTGATCGGCGCCGAGCACGTCGCCACGCTGCCGGCCGCCGAGCCCTGGCTGGTGGACCGGTTCGCCGAGTGCGCGCCGGATCAGGCCGGCGACGGCGTCGCCCGGGTGGTCGCGGTGCTCGGCGGCCGGGGCGGCGCCGGCGCCAGCATCCTCGCCGGCGGGCTGGCCGTCACCGCCGCCCGGGCCCGGCTGCGCACCCTCCTCGTCGACGCCGACCCGCTCGGCGGCGGGCTCGATCTGGTGCTCGGCTGGGAGCAACTGGACGGGCTGCGCTGGCCGGCGCTGACCGACGCCGACGGTCGGGTCGACCCTCCGGCGCTGGTCCGGGCCCTGCCCAGCCGCGGCGACCTGGTGGTGCTCTCCTGGGACCGGGGAGACCCGCTCCCGTTGCCCGCCCCGGCCATGGCGGCCACCCTCGACGCGGCCCGGCGCGGGCGCGACTTCGTCGTCGCCGACGTGCCCCGGCACCTCGACGACCCGGCCGTGCTCGCGTTGCAGGCCGCCGACCAGGCGTTCCTCGTCGTTCCGGCCGAGCTGCGGGCCACCGCCGCGGCGGCCCGGGTGGCGGCGGCCGCCGCCCCGCACTGCGCCCAGCTGTCCGTCGTCGTGCGGGGCCCGGCACCGGGCCGGCTCAAGGCCGTCGAGGTCGCCCGCGCACTCGGCCTGCCGCTGGCCGGCACGCTCCGCCCCGAGCCGGGGCTGTGCCGGGGGCTGGAGCGCGGGGAGGCCCCCGCCGCCGACGGGCGCGGCCCCCTCGCCGCGCTCTGCCAGCGGATCGTCGGCGAGCTGACCGGCGTCCCCACGCCGGGTGCGGCGTGAACGGCCACGCCGACGGCGAGGAGATCGCCAGCCGGGTGCGGCACCGCTTCGCCGCCACGGCCACCCCGGTCACACCGGCGGCGGTGGTCTCCGCCGTACGCGCCGAGCCGGCGGCGGCGGTCCTCGGCGACACCGCCGTGCTGCGCATCGCCGGCCGGGTGCACGACGACCTGGTCGGCGCGGGCCCGCTGGCACCCCTGCTCGCGGACCCGGAGGTGACCGACGTTCTCGTCAACGCCAACCGGGTGTGGGTCGACCGCGGTCAGGGGCTGCACCAGGTGGCGGTGCCGGTCGGCACCGTCGAGGACGTACGCCGCCTGGCGCAGCGCCTCGCCGCCGGGGCCGGCCGTCGTCTCGACGACGGCTCCCCGTATGCCGACGCCCGGCTGCCGGACGGCACGAGGCTGCACGCCGTGCTGCCCCCGGTGGCCACCGACGGGCCCTACCTGTCCCTGCGCACCTTCCGGCAGCGCCCCTTCACCCTGGACGACCTGGTGCGGCAGGGCACCGTGCCCCGGCCGGCCGCCCCGGTGCTGGCCGCCGTGGTGGCCGCCCGGCTCGCGTACCTGGTGGTGGGCGGCACCGGCTCCGGCAAGACGACCCTGCTCAACACCCTGCTCGGGCTGGTACCCGGCAACGAGCGGATCGTGCTGGTCGAGGACGCCGCCGAGCTGCGCCCCGTGCACCCGCACGTCGTCGGGTTGCAGGCCCGCACCTCCAACGTCGAGGGTTCCGGCGCGGTCGGGCTCAGCGACCTGGTCCGGCAGGCGCTCCGGATGCGCCCGGACCGGCTCGTGGTCGGGGAGTGCCGGGGCGGGGAGGTCGTAGACCTGCTCGCCGCCCTGAACACCGGCCACGACGGCGGCGCGGGAACGCTGCACGCCAACGCGCCCTCGGACGTGCCGGCCCGGCTGGAGGCGCTCGGCATGCTGGGTGGGCTGCCCCGGGCCGCGCTGCACGCCCAGGTCGCCGCCGCGCTCCAGGTGCTGCTCCAGGTCCGCCGGGGCGCGCGGGGCCGGGTGCTGGAGTCGGTCTGCCTGCTCCTCCCGCAGGGCCCGGACCGCCTCGTCACGGTCGTCCCCGCCTGGGCGCGCGGTCACGGCCCGGGCCCCGCCGCGCAGGCCCTCGGCATGTTGCTGCGGGAGCGGGACGTCGCGGTCCCGCCGGTCCTCGGCGCGGGGTGGCCACCGCGGGAGCGTCCCGAGCGGGCCGGCCCGGCGGAGGCGCCCGGGGCGGCTCACCGGCGTGGCGGTTCCACGTGACCACGGCGGGCTGGCTGGTGGCCGTGTGCCTGGTCGCCGCCGCAGCGACCGTGGTGTGGCCGTTGCGCAACGGCCGGGCCCGGCGGCGGTCCGTCCTCGGTGCGTTGTCGCCCGCGTCGCAGCACCCACCCGGCGACCGGGGCGTCGACGAACGGGCCGCGCGGGTCCCTGACCCGCCCGACCCGGGCGGCGCGCCGGGCCCGGCGCGGCGGCAGGCAGAGGCCGGGCAGCTCACCGGACACACCCATCCGCCGGGTTGGCCGACGCCGGCCAGCCGGTGCACCGGCCCCGCCACCGCGCCGAGCGGATGGCCCGGCCCGGCCACCCCGCCCAGCGGCGGCCGGCGACCGGGCCCGCCCGGCCGCCGCGACCCACGCCGGCCCGCCGGCACACCGGACCGTCCCCCAACGGCGGGACACCGACCGGGCCCGCCACCGGGGCAGCTCGGCTCCCGTCCCTCCGGGACGTCCGTCGACACCTACCAGCGGGCGTACGACCCGTCGGCGTCGTCCGCCTCCGGCACCCGGTCGCTGCGGCTGCCCGAGTGGTTGTCGGCCTCGCCCCGGCGGGCCCTGCTCGTCGCCGGCGCGGTAGGTGCGGGATCAGGCGGTCTGCTGGCCGGGCCGGTGGCCGCCGTGGTGGTCGGCGCGTACGGGTCGCTGCTCGTGCGGGGGCTGGCCCGCAGACAGCGCGTCCGGCTGGAGGAGCGCGCCCGTCGGCACGGACTGGACCAGCTCTGCGCCCTCGCCGCGGAACTGCGTGCGGGCGTGCCGGTGCTGACCGTCTCCGCGGCCCTGACACCGGGCGGCCGATCCGTCCTGGCCCCGGACGCCGGCCAGTCCGTGCCGAGCGGCGCGCCGGCTTCGCCGGGCGGGGCTCCCCACGGTGCCGCACCGGGTGCCCACGGGCAGTCCGGCCTTCCGGCCGCCCCGCCAGACGGGGCGGATCGGCTCCGCCAGTTGGCCCGGGCCGCCGTGCGGCTCGCCGACCGCACCGGCGCGCCCCTGGCCGACCTGCTGGAACGGATCGAGGCCGACGCGCGGGCCGGCGACCGAGGGCTGGCCGCCGCCGCCGCGCAGGCGGCCGGAGCACGGGCCACCGCCTGGCTGCTCGCCGCCCTGCCGCTCGGCGGCATCGGGCTCGGCTACGGGGTGGGCGTCGACCCGGTCGCGGTCCTGCTGCACACCCCCGTCGGCGGCGGCTGCGCGGTGGCGGCCGTGGTCCTTCAGCTCGCCGGCCTGCTGTGGACGGAACGCCTCGGTGCCGCGCCCGGCGGCAGCCCCCGATGACCCGTCAGGTGGTGGCCGCCGGTTGCCTCGTCGTCGCGGCGGTGCTCGCCCTGTCCGTCGGCACGCGGGCGGGCTCCGCCCGCCGGCTGCGCAGCCTGGGCCGGCGCAGGCAGGCGGTCGGTTCGAGCACGGCGGACGGGTCGCACAGATCGATCGGCCCGCACAGATCGTTCGGCCCGAACGAGGCGGACGCGCCGCGCGAGGCGGCGGGGCCGCGCGAGGCGGCGGGGCCGCGCGAGGCGGCCGGCCGGGCCCGACCGGCGTGGTGGCCGGACCCGATCCGTCTCGGGGCAGGGCTGTTCGGGCTCGCTGTCCTGGTGGTGCTGGGCGGCTGGGCGGGGCTCCTCGGCGGGGTCGTCGCCGCCGTCGCGGCGGACCGGGGCCTGCGCCGGATCGAGCCGCCCGCAGCTCGGGAGAGGCGGCTCCGGGAGGCCGCCGACCTGCCCCTCGCCGCGGATCTCCTCGCCGCCACGATGCGGGCCGGTTCGCCGGTGGACCGTTCCGTGCTGGCCGTGGCAGACGCTCTCGGCGGGCCGCTCGCCGAGCGCCTGGGCCTGGTCGGCCGGACCCTGCTGCTCGGTGGCCGCCCCGAGGAGGCGTGGTCGCATCTGCTCCCGGTGCCCGGGGCCGAACGGCTGGCCGGTGCCGCGCTGCGCTCGTCCGACAGCGGTGCCGCGCTCGCCGGTGCGCTGACCCGGCTCGCCGACGACCTGCGCGCCGACCGGTCGACCGCCGCCGAGGCCGCCGCCCGGCGGGCCGGCGTGCTCATCGTGCTGCCGCTGGGGCTCTGCTTCCTGCCCGCCTTCATTCTCGCCGGCCTGGTGCCGGTGATCGTCGCCGTCCTCGGCGACGTGCTCTGAGCGCCGCCAGCCGACCGGCTGCGCGGCGACCGTCGAGAAGGGAAGAACGCCCATGCGCAAGATCCTCCACCGCCTGCGCGGCGACGCCGGCATGAACACCGCCGAGTACGCCGTCGGCACCCTCGCCGCCGTCGCGTTCGCCGGCATCCTGCTCAAGGTGCTGACCTCGGGCAACGTGCAGTCCGCGCTGACCGCCGTCATCGACCGGGCACTGAAGTGACCGCCCGCCGGCAGGCCGGGCCCGGTCGGGGTACGCCGGAGCGACAACCGGGGCCGGGCGAGGGCGGCCGGCCGACACGGCAGCCGTCCCGGTCGCCCCGGGAGCGCGGGTCGTTCACGGCGGAACTGGCCGCCGGCCTGCCGGCGGTGCTGCTGCTCCTGCTCGCCGGCCTCACCGCCGTGAACGCGGTCGCGACGCAGGCCGGCTGCCTCGGTGCGGCCCGGGAGGCGGCCCTCGCCGCCTCCCGGGGCCAGCCCGGCGTGGCGGCGGGGGAGGCGGCGGCGCCCGCCGGGGCGGAGGTCTCGGTCTCGGTGGGCGACGGCCGGGTCACCGCGACCGTAAAGGCACCCGTGCGCGCCTTCGGTGCCCGGCTGCCCCTCGTCACCGTCACCGCCACGGCGGTCGCCGCCGTGGAGCCGGGCGCCCCGGGGCCACGGTCGTGACGAGGCGTCCCGCCCCTTGGGGCCTGTTCCGCTCGTGTCGCGCCTGGCGTTCGTGCCACTCATGTCGCCGCTGGCGCTCGTGTCGCGCCTGGCGCTCGTGCGGCCGGCAGGGACCGCGGCCTGACGGTGAGCGGGGCGGGGCGACCGTGTGTCTGCTCGCCGTCGGGCTGGTGTTCGTGCTGGTGGGCGTCTTCGGCGCGGCCGTCGGCGCCGCCCGGGTCGCGCGGCAGCGGGCTGCGGTGGCGGCGGACTTCGGCGCGCTCGCCGCAGCGGCGCGGGCGCTGACCGGCGGCGAGGCGGCCTGCGCGTCCGCCGAGGAGGTCGCGCGGGCGAACGGGGCGCGGCTGGCCGGCTGCCGGCTGGACGGGCTGGACGCCGTGGTGACGACGGAGGTGATCGTCACGCCGGTGCCCGGTCTCACCCGGGTCGCCACGGCGACCGCCCGTGCCGGCCCGTCCCGGCCGTCGGCTCCCGGCCCAGCCCTCGGCCCCGGCCCGGCCACTCAGGGGAGCCGGGACCGGGGCCAGAACCGGGTCGTCGGACAGGGAGCCGCCCGGCGGCCCTTCGGACCGGGGACGACCGCCAGGCCGGCCGAGCCGGAAGCCGAGCGCCAGCGGGTCAGCGGCCCTCGGGTCTCAGCGGCCCTGGAGGGCGTCCAGGCCGATCGCCATGGCGATCACGAGTCGCCGGTCGATCTGCGGGTTGTGCACCTCGACGACGTACCGGTCGCGCAGGCCCCACTTCTTGACGACCGAGAACACCGGCTGGCCGCCGGCGGTGAAGTCGAAGTGGTACGGCAGCCAGGACAGCGAGTCCACGAACCGGCGCAGCAGCGCCACCGGCATGCTGCGTTCCTGGCCGGTGATCTGCGGCAGGCCGGCCTGCTCGACGTGCCACGTGGACCGCAGCAGCGACTGGGCGAAGTCCTTGCGGAACAGCCCGATCGGGGTGCCGGCGTGGTCGGTCACGTCGTACGTGGCGCCGAGGTCCAGTCGCTGCCGGGCCTTGAAGCCGAGCAACGGCTGCTGCTTGCTGTCGTCGGTGTAGATGGTCACCTGCTCCTTGAAGGCCAGCCGCTTCTGCTGCGCGAACGCCAGCAGCCCGCCCTCCGAGCCGTCGGGGGCGACGGAGTGGACCTCGTACTGGTTGACCATCATCCGGATCCGCTGCCGGACGTGGAACTGCTGCTGGTGCTGCAAGGTGTCGAGCTGCATGAGATCTCCTTTAAAGGGTCGCCGGAGTCTCGCACAGCCCGCCGACAACCGCCCGCCCGCCGGTCACCCTCCCGCTGATCAGCGTCAGCGTCAGCGTCCGCCGTCGACGGTGGCCTTGAGCGCCCACGTGTTGAGCACCTGGTGGATGCCGCGCAGCCGCTCGTTGATCTGTTCCAGCCGCTCCGCCTGGGCGAGCGTGGCCATCGCGGCACCGAGGGCGATCTGCTGGTCGGGGGTGAGGTGTTCCTGGTCGATGGTGTAGAGCAGGTCGACGGTCTCGGCGATGGTGTCGGCCACGGCTCCTCCTCCGGCGGCGGGAAACGGCGATCTCAGGGTAGTGGGGTGGGCGCATGACATGGAAGCGCTCCCATGCATCAATGCCCACTGCGCCCGGCGCTCATGCACCCGTCCCGAAAGCTGGGTGGTCGCCGCCGCCCCGGCACGCCGCGCGCCCAGCACCCCGTCCGCCCCCGGCCCGGCCGCCCTACCCGGTGCGCCGGTCGCCCTGCCTGGGTAGCGCCGCCCCCGGGTCGGCCGGCGCGGGCAGGTTGGCCAGCACCACGTCGAGCACCCGGAGCGCGCCCGGCTTGGACAGCGGATTGTTGCCGTTGCCGCACTTCGGGGACTGGACGCAGGACGGGCACCCCGCCTCGCAGCCGCACTCGGCGATCGCGTCGCGGGTGGCCCGCAGCCACTGCGCGGCCGTGCCGTACGCCCGCTCGGCGAAGCCCGCCCCGCCCGGGTGTCCGTCGTAGACGAAGACGGTGGGTGCCTCGGTGTCCGGGTGCAGCGCCGTGGACAGCCCGCCGATGTCCCACCGGTCGCAGGTGGCCATCAGCGGCAGCAGCCCGATCGCGGCGTGCTCGGCGGCGTGCAGCGCCCCGGGCACGTCCGCCGGCTCGACCCCGGCCGCCGCCAGCGACTCCGGGGAGAGGGTGAACCAGACGGCGACGGTGCGCAACTCGCGGGCCGGCAGGTCCAACGGCCGGGTGTCGATGACCTCGCCGGAGGAGATCCGTCGCCGCTGGTACGACACGACCTGGCTGGTGACGTCCACCTCGCCGAGGAACAGCCCGACGGGCCCGGCGTCGACGTACGAGCGGACCGACGCCACGGTGAGCGAGGTGACGTCCCGGGCGTGGGTGGACCAGTCGGGCTCCTCCGGGTGCACCAGCGCGCACCCGTCGTCGAGATCGAGCGAGTCGACCACGTAGGACACGCCCTGGTGCAGGTGGACCGCGCCGGCGTGGACGAGGAAGTGGGCTGACCCGCCGTCGACGGTGCCGAGCAGCCGCCCGGTGGCCGCCTCGACCACGCAGACCGGGGCGCCGCCCTCGCCGCGCAGGTCCACCTCGGGGCGTTCGCGGTGCCGCCAGTACCAGCCGGTCGGCCGCTGCCGCAGCGCGCCCGCCGCGACGAGCGAGTCGACGGCCTCCTTCGCGCCGTCGCCGAAGAGGTCCAGGTCGGCGGGGGTGAGCGGGGCCTCGGCCGCCGCGCAGGCGAGCTGCGGGGCGAGCACGTACGGGTTGGCCGGGTCGAGCACGGTGGCCTCGACGGGGCGGCCGAACAGGGCCTCCGGATGGTGTACCAGGTAGGTGTCCAGCGGGTCGTCCCGGGCGACGAGCACGGCGAGCGCCTCGTCGCCGGAGCGCCCCGCCCGCCCGGCCTGCTGCCACAGCGACGCCCGGGTGCCCGGCCAGCCGCAGATCAGCACGGCGTCGAGGCCGACCAGGTCGACGCCGAGCTCCAGCGCGTTGGTCGAGGCCAGCCCGAGCAGGTCGCCGTGCAGCAGGGCCCGTTCCAGCTCGCGCCGCTCCTCGCGCAGGTACCCGGCCCGGTAGGCGGCCACCCGTTCGCCGAGCCCGGGGACGGCCTCGTCGAGAGCGCGGCGCGCGGTGGCGGCCACCACCTCCGCGCCCTTGCGGGACCGGACGAAGGCGAGGGTGCGCACCCCGGCGGCGACCGCGTCGGCGAGCAGGTCGGCGGTCTCCCGCAGCGCCGACCGGCGCACCGGCGCGAGGTCGCCGGCCCCGCCCGCCGGGCCGCCGACGCCGGGGGCCTGGCCGGCGCCGGGGGCCTGGCCGGGGCCGGGCAGCAGCGGCGGCTCCCACAGGGCGAACGTCACCCCGCCGCGCGGCGAGGCGTCGTCGGTGACGGCCGCGACGGGCAGGCCGGTGAGCCGCCCGGCCGCCGTCGCCGGGTCGCCCGACGTGGCGGAGGCCAGCAGGAACACGGGGGTACGCCCGAAGCGCGCGCACTGGCGGCGCAGCCGGCGCAGCACGTGCGCGACGTGGGAGCCGAACACACCCCGGTAGGTGTGGCACTCGTCGACGATCACGTACGCCAGCCGGCGCAGGAACCCCGACCAGTGTGCGTGCCCGGGGAGGATGCCGTGGTGCAGCATGTCGGGGTTGGTCAGCACGAACCGGGAGTGCCGGCGGATCCACTCCCGCTCGGCGCGCGGGGTGTCCCCGTCGTAGGTGGCGGGGCGTACCCCGTCGAGTTCCAGGCCGGCGACAGCGCGCAACTGGTCGGCGGCGAGCGCCTTGGTCGGCGCGAGGTAGAGCACGGTGGCCCGGGGGTCGGCGAGCAGGGTGGCCAGCGCGGGAAGCTGGTACGCCAGGGACTTGCCGGACGCCGTGCCGGTGGCGACGACGACGTGCGTGCCGGCGTACGCCAGGTCGGCGGCCTCGGCCTGGTGCCGCCACGGCGCGACGACGCCGCGTCGGGCGAACGCCGCGCGCAGTTCCTCGGGGGCCCACAGTGGCCACGGCGTCTGCTCGCCGGGCCGGGCCGGCACCCGCTCGACGTGGGTGACCGGGTCGGCGTCGCCGCCGCTGCGCGCACGCAGCCGACGCAGCAGTTCGGCCGGGGCCGCGCCGGACGGGCGGTCGGGGCCGTGGCCTGCGGCTACGGTGGCTGCGGTGGGCATGTCCTGCACTCTCGCACAAGTGTTCGGAGTTGACCGGCGGGGGTGTGGGTAAGGGGAAGCCCTTCGCCGGTGACCTCGCGGACGACCCCGGCGGGGATGGTTAGATGCCCAGGAGAGTTTACGACTCTTGCGAGGAGGACCGATGGAGCTGTCGCTGGCGACCCGTGCCGTGGGGGAGCACACGGTGCTCGAGGTCGGCGGTGAGGTCGACGTCTACACGGCCCCGCGGCTGCGGGAACGGCTCCTGGAGCTGATCGACGGCGGGGCCCGGCACGTCGTGGTCGACCTGGGCCGGGTCGACTTCCTGGACTCCACGGGCCTGGGCGTGCTGGTGGGCGCGCTGAAGCGGCTGCGCGCGGCCGGCGGCAGCTTCGCGCTGGTCTGCGGCAAGGAGCCGCTGCTCAAGATCTTCCGGATCACCGCCCTGGATCAGGTCTTCCCGCTGTACCCGACCGTCGACGCGGCGATCGGGGCCGATCCGACCGGCTCCGGCGCCTGATGGCGACGGTCCGGCTCTCCTTCTCGCCGGCCCCGGTGCACGTGCGCACCGCCCGGCTGGTCGGTGTCGCGGTGGCCCGCCGCGCCGGCGTCCGCGAGGACCTGCTCGACGAGGTGCGGCTGGCCATCGGTGAGGCGTGCACCCGGGCGGTGGCCCTGCACCGGCAGTACGACGTGCCGGACCCGGTGCTGGTGGAGATGTCCGACAACGGGGCGTACGCGGTGCGGGTGGTGGACCGGGCCCCGATTGAGGCGAGCATCGGCCTGGCCGCGCTGGACGCCGACCAGCTCGCCAACGAGTCGCTCAACGAGGACGACCTGACCACCGGCGTGGGCTTCGCGCTGCTGGCCGGGTTCGTCGAGGATCTTCAGGTGCGCCCCGTCGAGGAGGGCGTCGGCACGGAGGTCCGCATGGTGTGGCCGGTGCACCGCTGACTCTCGACTCAACCCGTGCTGATCGCGTGATCAGTCGCCTGGGCTGACTACGCGCTCAACCCACTGATTGGCTGCTCAGGGCCGCACTCCCGACCGGGAGGGCGGCCCCTTCGTCGTGGTCGGGGCTTATATCAGAATTCTTCTCGTAACACAGCGACGAAGATCATCCGAACAGGGTGCCCCTCAATGTGACCTCCGGCACTACGGAGGGCTACAGTACGCGGGTTGTCAGCAAGTGATCCTTCCCGCAGCCAGCGGGTATGGGTGTTCATCGCTGGTCCGCTGGAGTGGGTTGGCGCGCTTGCGAGTCCGCATCCAGGCGTCGGTCCGTGCGTCTCCACCGACCGGCGCGAGTGTTCGGTACAGGAGGACACAGATGTCCGGGACCATGGCCGCCGACGGCGGCGCACTGTCCCTTACCGGAGCCAACCTGACGTACGTCGTCATCGCCGCGGTCATCGCGCTGGTGGCACTCGTCTTCGCCGCGGCCTTGACCAAGGCCGTGCTGGCAGCCGGTAAGGGCACCACCAACATGCAGGAGATCTCCGGAGCGGTGCAGGAGGGTGCCTCGGCCTACCTGCTCCGGCAGTTCAGGACCCTCGCGATCTTCGTGGTGATCGCCGTGGTGCTGCTCTTCCTGCTGCCGGTGCACGACACCGACGGCAGCGAGATCGCGGTGAAGATCGGCCGGTCCGCCTTCTTCGTGGTGGGCGCCCTGTTCAGCGCGTTCATCGGCGGCGCCGGCATGTGGCTGGCCACCCGCGCGAACCTGCGGGTCGCCGCCGCGGCCCGGGAGGCGACCGGCGGCCGGGAGGGCGCCATGAAGATCGCCTTCCGCACCGGCGGCGTGGTCGGCTTCCTCACCGTCGGCCTCGGCCTGTTCGGCGCGGCGCTGGTCGTCCTGCTGTTCAAGGGCGACGCCCCGACCGTGCTGGAGGGCTTCGGCTTCGGCGCCGCCCTGCTCGCCATGTTCATGCGGGTCGGCGGCGGCATCTTCACCAAGGCCGCCGACGTCGGCGCCGACCTGGTCGGCAAGGTCGAGCAGGGCATCCCCGAGGACGACCCGCGCAACGCCGCCACCATCGCCGACAACGTGGGCGACAACGTCGGCGACTGCGCCGGCATGGCCGCCGACCTCTTCGAGTCGTACGCGGTCACCCTCGTCGCCGCGCTGATCCTCGGCCGGGCCGCGTTCGGCAACGACGGCCTCGTCCTCCCGCTGATCATTTCCACGATCGGCGTGCTGGTGGCGATCGTCGGCGTCTTCATCACCCGGCTGCGCGCCTCCGACCGCAACGGCCTCACCGCGATCAACCGGGCGTTCTACCTCTCCGCCCTGTTCTCCGCGGTGCTGGTGGCCGTCGCCTCCTTCGTCTACCTCAAGCCGACCTGGGCCGACCTGCTCGGGCCCGAGTGGCGGGCCAGCCTCGGCGTCGACGCCGGCGACCCGCCGCTGGGCCCGCGCGGGGTGACCATCGCCGCCGTCATCATCGGCATCGTGCTGGCCGCCGCGATCCAGGCACTCACCGGCTACTTCACCGAGACCAACCGCCGCCCGGTGCAGGACATCGGCAAGAGCTCGCAGACCGGCCCCGCGACCGTCATCCTCGCCGGCATCAGCGTCGGCCTGGAGTCGGCCGTCTACTCGGCGCTGCTGATCGGCGCGGGCGTCTTCGGCGCGTTCCTGCTCGGCGGCAGCTCCATCACGCTGTCGCTGTTCGCGGTGGCGCTGGCCGGCACCGGCCTGCTCACCACCGTCGGCGTGATCGTCGCGATGGACACCTTCGGCCCGATCTCCGACAACGCCCAGGGCGTGGCCGAGATGTCCGGCGACATCGACGAGAACGGCGCCCGGATCCTCACCGAGCTGGACGCGGTCGGCAACACCACCAAGGCGATCACCAAGGGCATCGCGATCGCCACCGCCGTCCTCGCGGCGACGGCGCTGTTCGGCTCGTACACCGACACGCTGCGCACGGCGTACTCCGACGCGGGCGTCGGCGACGTCGGCGCGGAGATCCTCAACTCGCTGAACGTGGCGAACCCGCGCAACCTCGTCGGCCTGATCATCGGCGCGGCCGTGGTGTTCCTCTTCTCCGGGCTGGCCATCAACGCGGTGTCCCGCTCGGCGGGCGCGGTGGTGATGGAGGTCCGCCGGCAGTTCCGCGAGCTGCCCGGGATCATGGACCGCACCCAGCGCCCCGAGTACGGCAAGGTCGTCGACATCTGCACCCGGGACGCGCAGCGCGAGCTGATGACCCCCGGCCTGCTCGCCATCCTCGCCCCGATCGCCGTCGGCTTCGGCCTCGGGCCGGGCGCGCTGGCGGCGTACCTGGCCGGGGCGATCGGGGCGGGCACCCTGATGGCGGTCTTCCTGTCCAACTCCGGCGGCGCGTGGGACAACGCCAAGAAACTGGTCGAGGACGGCGCGTTCGGCGGCAAGGGCTCCGAGTCGCACGCCGCCACGGTCATCGGCGACACCGTCGGCGACCCGTTCAAGGACACCGCCGGCCCGGCGATCAACCCGCTGATCAAGGTGATGAACCTGGTCTCGCTGCTGATCGCGCCGGCCGTCGTGGCGTGGAGCGTCGGCGACGACCGCAACGTCGGCCTCCGGGTCGGCATCGCGGTGGTGGCCACGCTGATCGTCGTGGCGGCGGTGGTGTTCAGCAAGCGCAAGGGCGTCGCGATGGGCGACTCCGACGACAGCGGCACCGGCACCGGCGCGGCCGACCAGCGGCCGGAGACGGTAAACGCCTGAGCGGTGGCACAGCGGGTTCCCGGCCGGTCCACCACCGTCGGCCGGGAACCCGCACACCCCGGGGCGGGCCGGGGGCGGCAAACCGACCCGTGGCACAACGGCGCGGAGGCCGTACGCTGCAACGCATGCGCACGTGCCGGGCGGCGACCGCCGGAAAGCTGACGGCGGTCCTCGCCACGCTCGTCCTGGCGCTGGCCGCGTGCGGCGGAGGGCCCAGCCCCCGGGCGTGGGCGGCGTCGGTCTGCGAGGCGCTCACCCCGTGGCGGGCCGAGATCAACAAGCTGACCAGCAGCACCCAGCAGCAGATGACCGCGCAGACCACCCCGGCGCAGGCGAAGGAGAACCTGGTGCGGCTCTTTGCCGGCGCGGAGGACGCCAGCGAGACCGCCCGTCGCAAAATCGACCAGGCCGGCGTCCCGGAGACCGAGCACGGCGAGGAGATCTCGGCCCGCTTCCAGGCATCCCTGGGCAAGGTGCGCGACGCCTACGGCCGGGCCCGGGACGCCATCGACGGGCTGGGCACCGGCGAGGCCACCACCTTCTACGACGGGGTGCGCGCGGCCGTGGAGACCCTCAACAAGGAGTACGACGCCAGCGCGCTGGACACCAGCCGGCTCGACTCCGAAGAGCTCAGGCAGGCCTTCGACGAGGTCCCGGAGTGCCGCTGACGTCCCCCGACCGGCCACCCGACCCGGTGCGGCAGCTCTCCCTGTTCGGCGCCGAGGCGGCGGACCCGTCCGTCGCCGACCTGGCCGGGCTCCTCGCCGGGCCGGGGGAGGTGTCCCGGATGGGCGGCACCGCCCGGCTGTCGATCGTGCTGGACGCCGCCTGGCGGGTGCACGTGCTCGTCGCCGAACTGTCCCTGCGCGGCGTCGCCGCGACCTGGGAGGCGACCGCCGACGGGCGGCACCTGGTGCGCACCTCGTACGCGAGCACCCTGGCGCCGCTCGCGCTGGCCTGGCTGCGCGAGCCGCCGACAGCGGGTGAGGTGAAACGGCCGCCCCCCGGGTTCCACCTCAACGGCCGGCGGCTGCGGCTCTGGGTGGCCGCCGCCGGGGCGGCCGACCCGCCCGGGTTCCTGCTCCGCCTCGGCGCGGCGGACGAGCGCTGCCGGGGACCGGTCGGCGCGGCCCTGGCCGCCGTCGGGCTGCCGGCGGTGCTGCTCGACGCGCAGGCGGGCGGCCCGGCGTACCGGATCACGGGCCGCCGCCGGCTGGCCCGCCTCGCCGACCTCATCGGCGACCGCCCGCCCGCCGCCCCCGCCGCCGACTGGCCCGCCGCGCCCTGAGCCGGGCGGCGCGTCGCGCCTTGAGCCGGGGGGCGGCACGCCTTGAGCCGGGGGGCGGCATGCCCTGAGCTGGGCGGGGCGGCACGCCCTGGGCTGGGCGGCGCGTCGCGGTCGGCCTCCCCCGGCTGTCCGATCGAGGACACTCCGGCCGTCGGACGGCGGCGGCGGAGCGGCTGGTCGGACCTCCACCGAGAGGCGGCGTCGTCACAGTGGCCCGCCCGAGGGCCTACCCACGGTGTACGGTGGCGCCGTCCGGCAAGACCGTCGCCGGCGCCCGGGAAAGCGACGTGGGCGGTTTGCCGCCCGCGAAACCCGGAACCCGGACGGCGCGTTACGTTGGACATCCGGACCGCCGGCGGTTCCGGCGGACCGCGGGTGGTCCGCGCCCCGGATCGGCCGGCCACGAGCAGGAGTGAGGTCGCAGGAGACGTGCCGAGCAACGCCAGGACCACCCGTCTGGTCATCGTCGAGTCACCGGCGAAGGCCAAGACGATCTCGGGCTACCTCGGCCCGGGGTACGTCGTGGAGGCCAGCTTCGGTCACGTCCGCGACCTGCCGCGCAACGCCGCCGACGTGCCCGCCAAGTACAAGGGGGAGCCGTGGGCCCGGCTCGGGGTGGACGTCGACAACGGCTTCCACGCCCTCTACGTGATCTCGCCCGACCGCCGTCAGCAGATCAGCAAGCTGGTCAAGCTGGCCAAGGAGGTCGACGAGATCTTCCTGGCCACGGACGAGGACCGCGAGGGCGAGGCGATCGCCTGGCACCTGGTGGAGACGCTGAAGCCCAAGGTGCCGGTCAAGCGGATGGTCTTCCACGAGATCACCAAGCCGGCGATCCAGGCGGCGGTGGCCAACCCCCGCGAGATCGACCGGGACCTGGTCGACGCCCAGGAGGCCCGGCGCATCCTCGACCGGCTCTACGGCTACGAGGTCTCCCCGGTGCTGTGGAAGAAGGTCATGCCGAAGCTCTCGGCGGGCCGGGTGCAGTCCGTGGCGACCCGGATCGTGGTCGAGCGGGAGCGGCAGCGGATGGCCTTCCGCACCGCCGAATACTGGGACATCCTGGCCACCCTCGCCGTGGCGAAGCCGGGCGAGGGGCCGCGCGCCTTCAACGCCACCCTCGTCGCGCTGAACGGCGACCGGATCGCCACCGGCAAGGACTTCGAGCCGACCACCGGCAAGGTGCGGCCGGGCGCGGGCGTCGTGCACCTCGACGAGGGCGGGGCGCGCGGGCTGGCGGCCCGCCTTGCGGGGCGGCCGTTCACGGTCACCCGGGTCGAGGAGAAGCCCTACCGCCGCCGCCCGTACGCGCCGTTCATCACCTCCACGCTCCAGCAGGAGGCGGCCCGCAAGCTGCGGTTCTCGTCGCAGCAGACGATGCGCACCGCGCAGCGGCTCTACGAGAACGGCTACATCACCTACATGCGTACCGACTCGGTGAACCTGTCGGAGACCGCCATCGCGGCGGCCCGCCGGCAGATCGTCGAGCTGTACGGCGAGCGCAGCGTGCCGCCGGAGCCGCGCCGCTACACCGGCAAGGTGAAGAACGCGCAGGAGGCGCACGAGGCGATCCGCCCGGCGGGGGACAACTTCCGCACCCCGGGCGAGGTGGCCCGGGAGCTGTCCGGCGAGGAGTTCAAGCTCTACGAGCTGATCTGGCGGCGCACCATCGCCTCGCAGATGACCGACGCGGTCGGCTCCAGCGTCTCGGTGCGGATCCGGGCCGTCTCCTCCGCGAGTGAGGAGGCCGACTTCGGCGCGACCGGCAAGACGATCACCGACCCGGGCTTCCTGCGCGCGTACGTCGAGTCCTCCGACGACGAGAACGCCGAGGCCGAGGACGCCGAGCGCCGGCTGCCCAACCTGGTCAAGGACCAGCCGCTGACCGCCGACCAGCTGGCCGCCCAGGGCCACCACACCCAGCCGCCGTCGCGGTACACGGAGGCGTCGCTGGTCAAGGCCCTGGAGGAGCTGGGCATCGGCCGCCCGTCCACCTACGCGTCGATCATGCAGACGATCCAGGACCGGGGGTACGTCAGCAAGCGCGGCCAGGCGCTCATCCCGTCGTTCCTGGCGTTCGCGGTGATCGGCCTGCTGGAGCGGCACTACCCCCGGCTGGTCGACTACAACTTCACCGCCAGCATGGAGAACGAGCTGGACGAGATCGCCGGTGGCGACCACGCCGCCGTCGACTTCCTCACCGCGTTCTACTTCGGCAGCGCCAACGGGGCCGGCGACCAGGACATCGCCCGCTCCGGCGGGCTGAAGAAGCTGGTGACGGAGAACCTCAGCGAGATCGACGCGCGCAGCGTCAACTCGATCCCGCTGCACACCGACGACGAGGGGCGCGAGGTCGTCGTCCGGGTCGGGCGCTACGGGCCGTACCTCCAGCGGGGCGTGCCCGGTGAGGAGCCGGCGGCCCACGGGGAGGGCGAGGAGGGCGGCGGCCAGGGCGACCGGGCGCCGATCCCCGAGGGGCTGGCCCCCGACGAGCTGACCCCGGAGAAGGTGCACGAGCTGTTCCTCGGCGGGGGCGGCGAGCGCAAGCTCGGCGACGACCCGTCGACCGGCGAGCCGATCCTGCTCAAGTCCGGCCGGTTCGGCCCGTACGTGGCCAGCGGCGAGCGCAAGTCGTCGCTGCTGCGCACGCAGTCGCCGGACTCGCTCACCCTCGACGAGGCGCTGAAGCTGCTCAGCCTGCCCCGGCTGGTCGGGGTGGCCCCCGACGGCGCGGAGGTCTTCGCCAACAACGGCCGCTACGGCCCGTACGTCAAGCGTGGCGACGAGTTCCGCTCGCTGGACTCGGAAGACAAGATGTTCACTGTCACGCTGGACGAGGCGCTGGCCCTGCTGGCCGCCCCGAAGACCCGCCAGCGTCGGGCCGCCGCGCCGCCGCTGCGGGAGATGGGCAACGACCCGCTGACCGAGAAGCCGCTGGTGATCAAGGACGGCCGGTTCGGCCCGTACGTGACCGACGGCGAGTTCAACGCGTCCCTGCGGCGGGGGCAGACCCCGGAGGCGCTGACCGTCGAGGAAGCCTCGGAGATGCTGGCCGAGAAGCGGGCGAAGGGCCCGGCCCCGAAGAAGAAGGCGGCGGCGAAGAAGGCCCCGGCGGCGAAGAAGACGACGACCGCGAAGAAGACGACGACGGCTGCGAAGTCGACGACGACGGCGAAGAAGACGGCGGCGAAGAAGACCGCCGCGGCCACGAAGACGACGGCAACGAAGACGACCACGGCCAAGGCCACCCCCACAAAGAAGGCGACCCCCCCCAAGAAGGCCACCACCTGAGATCTTGGAAGATTCCGGCCCCCGGAGGGGCCACGGTTTTCCAAGATCTCGCCGTTGTCCACAGGGGGCAGCGGGGGCGGGAGGCCGTGCGGCAGGGTGCTGTGCGTGGGCTTTCGTGGCGGGCGGGGTTGGGCAGGGTGGCGGCGGGCGCTGCCGGGCGACGACGCCGACGAGCTGACCTGGCTGCTCTTCCACCAGGATGAGGTGATCAGCCTCGGCCAGGCGCTGCGGCACCTGTCCCGCAAGGCGATCCGGCACCGGGTCGACAGCCACCGCTGGCGGCAGGTGCACCGGGCGGTGTTCGTGACCCACAACGGTCCGGTGAGCGCCGATCAGCTCCGGTGGATCGGCGTGCTGGCCGCCGGGCCGGCGGCGGTGCTCGGTGGGCTGACCGCCGCCCAGGCGGGCGGGCTGCGTGGCTTTCCCGGCCGCCCCGTCCACCTGCTGCTGCCGGCCGACCGTCGGCGCGGGTCGCTGCCGCCGGGAGTCGTGGCGCACCGGACGACCTGCCTCCCGGACGAGGACGTGCACGCCGTCGGGCAGCCCCGCCGTACGATGCCGGCCCGGTCGATCGTCGACGCCGCGCAGTGGGCCGGCAGCGACGACGAGGCCAGGGCGGTGATCGCCGCCGGCTTCCAGCAGCGCCTGGTCGGGGACGACGACCTGCGACGGGTGCTCGACCGGCTGCCCCGGGCCCGCCGGCGGAGGCTGATCCTGGGCACCGCCGCAGACGCGGCCGGCGGCGCGCACTCCCTCGCCGAGCTGGGCTTTCTGGGCCTCGTCCGGCGCGCCGGGCTGCCCGAGCCGACCCGGCAGAAGGTCCGGTACGACGCCACCGGCCGGCGGCGCTACCTCGACGCCTACTTCGACGAGTGGGGGGTGCATGTCGAGATCGACGGCAGCCAGCACCTCGACCCTCGTGCGGCGTGGGCCGACATGCGTCGGCAGAACGCGCTCTGGATCGACGGTGACCGGGTGCTCCGCTTCCCGTCCTGGGCCGTCCGCGACCGCCCCGAAGAAATGGTGGACCAGTTGCGCGCAGCCCTGCGTGCCGCCGGCTGGCCCGGCTGACGCCGATCGAGGCAATCTTGGAAGATTCCGGCCCCTCCAGGGGCCATCCCTTTCCAAGATCCGCGAGATGGAACCTAGTGGCCCAGGAGGGTGGTCAGGTGGGGGGTTTCGAAGACTTTCTGTGGGTCCAGGCGGTGGCGGACGGAGCGGAAGTCGGCGAACCTCGGGTACGCCGGGGCCAGCGACTCCGCGTCGCGCCAGTGCAGCTTGCCCCAGTGGGGGCGACCGCCCAGGCCGGCGGCGACCTCCTCGACCGCCCGGAAGTACGGCTCGTACGGCGCGCCGACGTACTGGTGCACGGCGATGTACGCGGAGTCGCGCCCGTACCCGTGGGAGAGCCAGATGTCGTCGGCGGCGGTGAACCGCACCTCGACGGGGAACTGCACCTTGAACGGGAGCCCGTCGACGATGCGGCGCACCTCGGCGAGGGCCTCGGGCAGGGCGGCGCGCGGCAGGCCGTACTCCATCTCCATGAAGCGGACCCGGCGCGGGGTGCAGAAGACCGCGTCGGAGCGGCCGGTGTAGGTGCGTTCGCTGAGCGCCCGGGCGGAGGCCGCGTTGATCGCGGGCACCAGGCGCGGCGCGGCGCGGCCGAGCCGGCAGAGGCCGGCGAAGACGGTGTTGGCGAGAAAGTCGTCGTCGAGCCAGGCCCGCCAGCGGGGCAGCGGCCGGTCGTCGGCGGGCACCCGGTCGTTGGTCTTGAGCTGCACCCGGTCGGTGTAGGGGAACCAGAAGAACTCGGCGTGGTCGTGCGCGGCGACCAGTGACGGCAGGTCGGCGAGGACGTCGTCGAGGGCGGCGGGGCGCTCGTGGGCGCGCAGCACGAAGGCGTCGACGACGCGCAGGGTCACCTCGGCCAGCACGCCGAGGGCGCCGAGGGAGACGCGGGCGGCGGCGAAGACGTCCGGGTGCTCGTCGGCGGAGCAGCGCAGCACCTCGCCGGTGCCGGTGACCAGGGTGAGCGCCGCGACGAAGGTCGACAGGCAGCCGTACGCCGCGCCGGTGCCGTGGGTGCCGGTGGAGATCGCCCCGGCGACGGTCTGCGCGTCGATGTCGCCGAGGTTGGGCAGCGCCAGCCCGTGCTCGGCGAGCAGGGCGTTGAGTCGGTGCAGCGGCATCCCGGCCGGTACGGTGACCAGGCGTCGGTCGCGGTCGACCCGGGTTTCGGTGTCGAGGTCGGTCAGCTCCATCCGGCGGTCGTCGGCGCACGCCACAGCCGTGAAGGAGTGGCCGCTGCCGACGGGCCGGATCCGCTCGCCGGCAGCGGCGGCGGCCTGGACGGCGGCGGCGACGTCGGCGATCGTGCGGGGGCGGAGGATGGTGGTGGCGGTGCTGCGCTGGTTGCCGGCCCAGTTGCTCCAGTGGGGGCTCGGCGAGGTGGTGCTGCCCATGCGCGCTCCTCGACGTGAACGTGAGGTGTCTTCATATCAGGAACGTTGTGCCTGGTAAATACCGCAATCCAGGTCCGCTCGTTGTACCGGTAGTCACGTACTCGTGACGTGCAGATATGTTCATCCGTCGAAGGGGGGTGGCGCCGAGTGTCCACACCAGCCGCCACGACCGGGCCGTTGCGCCGGGTGCCGGTCCAGGGTCGAAGCGTCGCGCGGGTCCAGCGGATGCTGGACGCCTGCGCCGAACTCGTCGACGAGGTGGGGTACGAGGGACTGACCACGACCCTGCTCGCCGAGCGCGCCGAGGTGGCGATCGGGTCGGTCTACCAGTTTTTCCCGGACAAGCGGGCGATCGTGCAGGCGCTGACCCTGCGCACGATGGAATCCTACCTCCAGCGGCTCGACGAGCGGTTCGCCTCGGACGACCTGACGCACTGGTGGGACGGCGTCGACGCGGGGATCGACGAGTACATCACGATGCACCGCACCGTCCCCGGGTTCCGTACCCTGCACTTCGGCGACGTGGTCGACCTGCACCTGCTGGACGAGCAGCGGGACAACAACGGCGTGATCGCCGACCAGCTCGCCCGGGTGCTCACCGAGCGGTTCGGGATGGTCGACGAGCCGCGGCTGCGGTTCTGCCTGGAGATCGCCGTCGAGGCCGCCGACGCCCTGATCAAGCTGGCGTTCCGGCGCAACGCCGAGGGCGACGAGCGGGTGCTCGCCGAGGCGAAGGCGCTCATCCGCGAATACCTGCACCGGCACGTGGAGGCGTCGGCCGCCGCCGCTGGCACCACCCCCGCCCCCGCCCCCGCCTCCTGAGCGGGCGGCGGCGAGGCTAGAGGAAGGCGTGGCCCTCCCCCCGGTAGGTGGGGACGGTCGCGACCACCCGGTCGCCGTCGACCAGGTGCAGCTCGTTGACGCGTTCGCACAGCTCGCCGGCCTTGGCGTGTCGGAACCACACCCGGTCGCCGACGCGCAGGCCGGCCGCCGCCGGGCCGGTCAGCGGGGTCTGCACCTCGCCCGCGCCCTCCGCGCCGAGCAGCCTCAGGCCGGCCGGCAGCCAGGGGGTGGGCAGCCGGTTGCCGGCGGGCGGGCCGGAGGCGATCCAGCCGCCGCCGAGCACGGTCGCCAGCTCCGGCGTCGGCCGGCGCACCACCGCGCAGGCGAAGAACGCCGCCGGGGTGGGCCGCCAGGCCCGGTAGGCGTCGAACAGCGTCGGCCCGTACAGGCCCGATCCCGCGGTGACCTCGGTGACCGCGGGATCGGCACTGGTCGCCGCCACGCTGCCGGTGCCGCCGCCGTTGACGAACTCCAGGTCGGCGTGCTCGCGTACCGCCGACGCCGCCGCGCCCCGGCGGGCCAGCAACTCGCGGTACGACCCGCGCTGGGCGGCCCGGATCGCGGCGGCGAGGACCGCCCGGCCCGGCGGGGCGTCGCCCAGCCCGGCGATCTGCGCCTCGTACGACATGAGGCCGACCAGCCGGAAGCCCGGCCGGGCGGCGATGGCGGCGGCGAGCGCGCCGGCCGCCCGGGCGCTGTGCACCGGCGAGCGGCGCACCCCGACGTGCACCCGCCTGCCCAGGGGCCGCCAGGACGCGTCGAGGTCGATGCAGACCCGCAGCGCGGGCCGGCGGCCCGGCGGGCACACCGCGTCGACGAGGTCGAGCTGGTCGGTCCCGTCGACCATCAGCGTGACCGCGCCGGCCAGCCCCTCGTCGGCGGCCAGCTCGGCGAGCGCCCCCCGGTCGGCCGTGGGGTACGCCACCAGCGCGTCGTCGGTCACGCCGGCGCGGACGAGCCAGCTCGCCTCGGGCAGGGTGAACGCCATCACCCCCCGCCAGCCGGGGCGGCCCAGCACCCGGCGCAGCAGCTCGCGGGCCCGGACGGACTTGCTGGCGACCCGGATCGGCTTGCCGCCCGCCCGGCTGGGCAGCGCCGCCGCGTTGGCGTCGAACGCCGCCAGGTCGACCACCGCGTACGGCGGGTCGAGGTGGGCCGTCGCCCGTTCCAGGCGTTCGCGCAGATTGTCGCCTTCGCTGGTCACGTGTGCACGCTAACTGTCGATCGGTCAATTGTGAAAGAGCCTCGCGTCTGCCGGCCGTGCTTCCGCCCGGCGGCCCGGGGGCACGGGCGGCGGCGGGTGGCGTCTGCGGCCTAGGCTCGGCGAGCAGGCACTGTCACGGGCGGGAAGTCCCCCGACCGGGACTAGAGTGTTGCACCGGGATGCCCAACGTTGGGCCGGCACGTGGAGGTACGGCCATCGAAAGCCAGAACAGCGGCGAGTCGCCCGGCGAGTCGCCGTCGGCCAGCCCACCCGACGCCGAGGACACCGGCCGCACCGGCGCCCAGGCGGGCGCCCAGCCGGCCGGGACGCAGCCGGCCGACCGGTCCGGGGCCGCCGCGATCCGCTCCGTGTTGCGCATCCGACCGTTCCGCCGGCTCTGGATCGTGCTCGGCGCGGCGTCCTTCGGTGACTGGCTCGGTCTGCTCGCCACCTCGGTCTTCGCCGCCGCCCAGGTCTCCGGCAGCACCGCCCAGGGCGCCGCGTTCGGCACCCTGATCGCGATCCGGCTGCTGCCCGCGCTGATCCTCGGCCCGGTGGCCGGCGTCCTCGCCGACCGGTTCGACCGGCGCTGGACCATGGTCATCTGCGACGTGCTGCGCTTCCTGCTGTTCGCCTCGATCCCGCTGTTCGCGCTCACCGGGGCCAGCGGCGGGCTGGTGGTCGGCTGGGCGGCGGTCGCCACCTTCCTGATCGAGACGATCACCCTGCTCTGGATCCCGGCCAAGGAGGCCGCGGTCCCCAACCTCATCCCGCGCGCCCGGCTGGAGGCGGCCAACCAGCTCACCCTGATCACCACGTACGGGCTGACCCCGATCGCCGCCGCGCTCGGCCTGGCCCTGCTCGACCGCAGCGTCCGGGCGGCCACCGGCGGCGAGATGCCGTCCTGGGCCGAGCCGGCGCAGCTCGCGCTGTGGTTCAACGCGTTCTCCCGGCTCGCCACCGCCCTGGTCGTCGCCTTCGGGATCAAGGAGATCAGCCAGGCGCAGGCCGGCGAGGCCGCGCGCACCGAACAGGGCGTCATGCGCCAGTTCACCGAGGGCTGGAAATACATCGGCCAGACCCCGCTGGTCCGTGGCCTGGTGCTCGGCATCTTCGGCGCGTTCGCCGGCGGCGGCATCGTGATCGGCACGGCCAAGTTCTTCGCCGCGTCCCTCGGCGCCGGTGACGCCGCCTTCTACCTGCTCTTCGGCGCGATGTTCATCGGCCTCGCCCTGGGCATCGGGCTCGGCCCGATGATCGTCCGGGAGATGTCCCGGCGGCGCTGGTTCGGCATGAGCATCGTGCTGGCCAGCGCGTCGGTGCTGGTGCTCGCGTTCGCCGTGCACCTGTCCATGGCGATGCTCGGCGCGATCCTCGTCGGCGCGGGCGCGGGCATGGCCTTCCTCGCCGGCACCACGCTGCTCGGCGGCGAGGTCGCCGACGAGGTACGCGGCCGGGTCTTCGCGGTGGTGCAGATCGGCACCCGGCTGGTGCTGATCCTCGCCATCGCGCTGAGCAGCCTCCTCGTCGGCGTCGGCGGCTCCCGAAAGCTGACCATCGCCGACCTCGGCATCTCCGTCTCCTCCACCCGGCTGCTGCTGCTCGCCGCCGGCGCCGCCGGCATCTTCGCCGGCATCAGCGCCTTCGGCCAGATGGACGACAAGAAGGGCGTGCCGGTCCTCGCCGACCTGTGGGGGTCGATCCGGGGCCGCCCGCTGATGCCGGCCGAGCAATTCGTCTCCAGCGGGCTCTTCGTGGTCTTCGAGGGCGGCGAGGGGGCCGGCAAGTCCACCCAGCTCGCCGCGCTCGCCGAGCGCCTGCGCGGGCAGGGGCGCGAGGTGGTGGTGACCCGCGAGCCGGGCGCGACCGAGGTCGGCGCGCGGATCCGCGCGCTGCTGCTCGACGCGACCGCCGAGGGCCCGTCCCCGCGCGCCGAGGCGCTGCTCTACGCCGCCGACCGGGCGCACCACGTCGCCACCGTCGTCCGGCCGGCGCTGGTCCGGGGCGCGGTGGTGATCAGCGACCGGTACGTCGACTCGTCCCTGGCCTACCAGGGGGCCGGGCGGACGCTCCCCGTCGACGAGGTCTCCTGGCTCTCCTCCTGGGCCACCGGCGGGCTGAAGCCCGACCTGGTGGTGCTGCTCGACGTCGAACCGCACACCGGCCTGTCCCGGGTCGCCGCCCGCAACGAGGGGGCCGACCGGCTGGAGGCCGAGTCCGTCGCCTTCCACGAGCGGGTCCGGTACGCCTTTCTCGACCTCGCCGCGAACGACCCGAAGCGCTACCTGGTGCTGGACGCCTCCCGCCCGGTCGAGGAGACCGCCGCGCTGGTCGCCCGCCGGGTCGAGGAGTTCCTGGTCGACCCGGCCGGCATCGTGCACCCCCGACCCGCCCAGGGGCCCGACACCTCGGTGCAGCCCGAGTTATCCGACTCGGAGCTGGTGACGATGGAGCACCGCACCTGATGCCGGACACCTTCACCGGCCCGCCGGACGCCGCAGCCGCCGCCCCGCCGGGCCCGCTCACCAAAGCGCCGGGCGTCTTCGCCGACCTCGTCGGCCAGGACGACGCGGTCGCCACGCTGCGCCGGGCCGCCGCGGCGGCTGCCGCCCAGCTCCGGCAGGCCGCCCCCGGCGGGGAGCCGGCCGCCGACCCCGGGGCCGGGATGACCCACGCGTGGATCTTCACCGGGCCGCCCGGCTCGGGCCGCTCGCTGGCCGCCCGCGCCTTCGCCGCCGCCCTCCAGTGCGCGTACGGCACCGGGTGCGGCACCTGCCCCGGCTGCCACACCACGATGGCGGGCACCCACGCCGACGTGCGGCTGGTCGCGCCCGAGGGGCTCAGCATCGGCGTCGGCGAGATGCGCGCCCTGGTGCTGCGGGCGGCGAGCACCCCGTCCGGCGGGCGCTGGCAGGTGGTGATCATCTCCGACGCCGACCGGCTCACCGAGGCGGCCGGCAACGCGCTGCTCAAGGCCGTCGAGGAGCCGCCGCCGCGCACGGTGTTCCTGCTCTGCGCCCCGTCCACCCACCCCGACGACGTGTCGGTGACCATCCGGTCGCGCTGCCGGGTCGTACCGCTGCGGCAGCCCGCGCCCGAGGCGGTGGCCGAGGTGCTGGCCCGCCGGGACGGGATCGCGCCGGACGTGGCGCGGTGGGCGGCGGCGGCCGCGCAGGGGCACGTGGGCCGGGCCCGGCGGCTCGCCGGCGACCCGCAGGCCCGCAGCCGGCGTGACGCCGTGCTCGCCGTGCCGCGCCGGCTCACCGGGGTGGGCGCCGCCTTCGACGCGGCGTCCGCGTTGATCGAGGCCGCCGAGGCGGAGGCCGCCGCGTCCGTCGCCGAACTCGACGAGGCGGAGAAGGCCGCGTTGCAGACGGCGCTCGGCGCGGGCGGCACCGGCCGGGGCGCGGCCGGCGCGCTGCGCGGCGCCCAGGGCCAGCTCAAGGACCTGGAGAAGCGGCAGAAGTCGCGGGCCACCCGCGCCCAGCGCGACGCCCTCGACCGGGCCCTGGTCGACCTCGCCGGCTTCTACCGCGACGCCCTCGTCGCGGCGCTGCGCGCGCCGGTCGCCCCCGTGCACACCGACGCCGCCGCGCTGGCCGAGGCGGGCGCGCAGAAGTGGCACGCCGAGGGGGCGCTGCGCCGGCTGGAGGCCGTGCTGGAGTGCCGCGCCGCCATCGAGGCCAACGTCAAGCCGCGCATCGCCGTGGAGGCGATGATGCTCGCCCTCTGGAAGGGCTGACTGGAGGGGCCGACCGCCCACCCCTGCTCCGTCCACAGGGCATCGACAGGTCCGATTGGTGTGCGGTACGGTCCGGTGATGCCGTGGTGACCGTGGCGGCACACTCAGTGAGTGCACTGCCGGGAGGAGTCCGCGATGCCTCGGGGGGAGATCGACGAGGCCTGGATCGAGGAGGCGGTGCGACGCTACCGCCGCATCGAGGCGTTGCAGGCCGAGTTCGACCAGGCGGTGGCGACCGTGGAGGTCACCGTGCGTTCCCCGGACGGGCTGGTCGAGGTGGCGGTCACCGCCGACGGCCGGATCACCGACGTGCGCTTCCTCGGCCCGCTGCACCAGCGCCACCACCGTGACGTGGCCGCCTCCGTGCGCGCCGCCGTGGCCGCCGCCGCCGACGCGGCCCAGTGGGCCCGGGAGAAGCTGCACAACGAGACGTTCGCCGCCTACCGGCCCCTCGCGGGAGCCTGACGTGGACGAGCTGCACGCCCTCGCCGCCCGGCTGGACGAGGCCGGCGCCACCCTGGAGGCGCTGGCCCGTGCCGTCACCGCCACCGACCCGCCGCACCCGGCGTTCGGCGCGCACGTCCCCGGCCGCCCCGGCGAGATCGGCCGGGCCCTGCACCGGCGGTGGACCGACGCCACCGGCGACCGGGCCCGGGAGGCGACCGTCGCCGCGTCCCGCCTCGCCGCCGCCGCGTCCGCCGTGCGCACCGCCGCCGACCGTTACTCGGGGGTCGACGACGCCGTCCGCCGCCGGCTGGGCCGGGAGCGGTGATGGACGCCCTCGACCGCCTCGCCGAGCCGGGGCTCGACCTGCTCGGCCGCGTCGACACGCTGCTCGCCGGCGGGGCACCCGAGGGGCACCGGCTCTGGCCGCTGCTGCGCCGCATGCAGGTGCTTCCGGGCGACGCCTTGCGGGGCTTCCTCGACCTGCACCCGGCCCCGCTGACCGACGCCGGCCACGCGGTGCGCGGGCTCGTCCGGGCGTACGACGAGGTCAGCCGCACCCTCACCGACCCGGTCGCCTGGTCGGGGCCGGCCGCCTCGGCGTACGACCAGGCGCGCGCGGCCCTGCTGCGCCACCTCGACGAGGGCCCGGAGAGCCTGGTGGGCCGGCTGGAGGCCACGGCCGGCTACGCCGACGCCCTCGCCGACTGGGTGGAGGGCAGCCGCCTCGCGCTGGCCCGCGCGCTCGCCGACGTGCTCGGCTCCGCCGAGGCGGTCCGGGTGCGCGCCGCCACCGCCACCACCACTGCCGGCGGGGCCGAGCCGGGCGGGGCGGGCCTGCTCGCGGCGGCCGACATCGCCCACCGGGTGCTGGCCGTGCTCGGGGTGGCCTACGACGGGGCGGAGACGCTGTTGCGCCAGTGGTCGCCGAGCCTCGCGGAGACCACCTGGCGCGGGTCGACGGTCGGCGGCCCCTACCACGGCTCCCCGCTGCGGGTCCGGTGACCGCGCGGTGACGCGGGGGTGGGTGCCGGGCCGCGTCGCGTCGTAGGGTGAAGGCATGGGCATGCTCTGCGCGGTCAGCTTCAACCGGTACGGGCGCCTCTACTACCTCGACCCGGGCGAGTTCCGCCCGCAGGTGGGCGACCGGGTGCTGGTCCCCACCGACGACGGCCCCGAGGTGGCGGAGTGCGTCTGGGCCGCGCAGTGGGTCGGCGAGGACACCGACGGCTTCCCCCGGCTCGTCGGCCTCGCCACCGACGACGACCTGCGCCGCGACGAGCTGCTGCGGCGGCGCAAGGCCGAGGCGAAGGTGGCCGCGAAGCGGCTGATCCGCGAGCACGGCCTGCCGATGAAGGTGGTCGCCGTCGACCACGTGCTCGCCACCGCCGACGGCGGCGGGGACCGCACCACCGTCTACTTCACCGCCCCGCACCGGGTCGACTTCCGGTCCCTCGTGCGCGACCTGGGCGCCACCCTGCACTGCCGGGTCGAGCTGCGCCAGCTCTCCGCCCGCGACTCCGCGCGGGTGCAGGGCGGCATCGGCTCCTGCGGGCGCGACCTGTGCTGCGCCACCTTCCTCACCGACTTCGAACCGGTGACGATCCGGATGGCCAAGGACCAGGACCTGCCGCTCAACCCGCTGCGCATCTCCGGGGCCTGCGGCCGGCTGATGTGTTGCCTGAAGTACGAGCATCCGCTCTACCAGAAGTTCCAGGAGACCGCCCCGCCCGTCGGCAGCCGGGTGTCGACCCCCGAGGGCGACGGCCGGGTCGTCGGCCACAGCGTCCCCCGCGACTCGGTCACCGTCCGGCTGGACGCCGACGGCTCGCGCTCCATGTGCTCCCGTGCCGACGTCTGCGGCTCCCGCCGCGCCCACGACCAGCGCTACAACGCCTGAGCAGGCGCTCAGGGCCGGAACACGACGGGCGGTTCGGCCAGGCGGGGGGTCAGCGGGTCCTTCGGGGTCAGCCAAGAGGCGGTCGGGGATCCGTCGGGGTTCGGCCGCCAGTCGCGGGCGACCCGGTCCACCGCGATCGGGTAGACGGTCAGCGTGCCGTCCGGGTCGATGCGCATCCGCAGGAACGCCTTCGCGTCGTCGATGCCCTGACCGGCGAACAGCTCGTTGACGTTCACCCCGAACGCCGCGGCCACCAGCAGGTACGCCGCCACCAGCTCGGTGGCGAGCAGACCGATCAGCGGGCCGTACACCACCGCCGCGGCGGCCACCGGCAGCGGCCACGGCCAGTCGTGCAGGGGGGCCGACAGCCAGGCCCAGGTGCCGGCGGCGGCGAGCGCCACCTGCGCCAGCCCGTGCGTGACGCCGAGGATCCAGTGCCGCACGTGCCGCTTGCCGCCGGCGCTCGGCGGCTTCGCGAAGAAGACCGCGCCGAGCATCGTCACCAGCAGCATCGCCACCAGGGGGACGCTCAGCAGCCGCTGCTCGGTGCCGCCGGCCCGCCCCGCCGCCACCCCGGCCATCGCCAGCATGAGCAGGGTGTGCATGATGCCCAGGAGGGTGCCGAAGCCCGGGTTGCGTCTCGGCAGCCGGGCGAAGACGCCCCAGCCGTACCGGCGGGAGCGGGCCCGGTCGGGGAAGGTGGCCGCGAGGTCGTACGGGAGGCTGCGGCTGGCCCGCCGGGACAGGGTGTCGCGCGGGGGCACCTCGATCCGCTGCGGCAGGTGGTGGGTCGGGTACAGGTAGGCCCCGCCGCTGCCGCAGGTGACGAGCTGCCGGTCCGGGCCGGCGTACCGGGCATAGTGGTGCAGGTCCCCGGAGACGAGCAGCCGCACCTGCGCCCCGGTCGGCGCGACGATGGTGCGGATGAAGTAGTCGACCGAGTCGTACGCCGTGGGGTGGTCGACGGCCTTGACCCACGTCGGCGCCGGCACGGCCAGGATCACCCGGCTGCCCGGCCCCAGCCGCTTCGCGACGGCGTCGAAGTAGGTGAGCTGCGGGTCGTCCAGGTACGAGCCGGACTGGTCGTCGAGGCCCAGCAGCCACCAGCCGGCGGGCAGCTCGACGGCGAAGTACGAGCGGGACTGGCCGGTGCCCCAGCCGCCGAAGTGCCGGTCCCGGGAGCGGACGAACAGCCGCAGGAAGGCGGTCAGCCCGTCGTACCAGTCGTGGTTGCCGGGAACCGCGAAGAGGGTGGGCCGCTCGGGCGGCGTGACCGGCAGCGCGGCCTGGTAGGGGCCCTTGCAGCGGTCCTCGTACGCCTCGTAGGACGCCGACGGGTAGACCTGGTCGCCACCCATCACGAGGGTCTGCGCCCGGGGCAGCCGGTGCCCGTCGACGGTCAGCTCCGGCTGGGCGAGCAGGTACGCCACCGAGTACGTCGCGTCGAAGCCGTCGCCCAGGTCGGCCACGTAGTCCAGCCACAGCCCGCCGTCTGGCCCGACCTGGCGCTCGACGCGGGCCTCCAGCGAGTTCTGCAACTCCCGCTTGTCCAGGTACGCCCCGAACAACATCGCCAGCAGCGTACGCAGGCCGGTGCTGATCAGCAGGAGCGGCGCGAGCCACGGCACCGGCCTGCGCGGGGTGAAGCCCAACTCCAGCGGATCGGTGCTGCGCGGCCGGCGGGCCGTGCGGGCGAAGGCGCGCTCGTCGGTCACCAGCCGCAGCCTAGTCCGGGCGGCGTCGATCCGCTGTCGGGTGTGAGCGGGGACGGGCCGGTTGCCCAGGTGCCCGTTGCGGTAGGCATCCCGCTGTGGCGGCGGCCGGGGCGTGCCGTACACTTGACGATCGTTGCCGCCTTAGCTCAGTCGGCTAGAGCGACGCACTCGTAATGCGTAGGTCGACGGTTCGATTCCGTCAGGCGGCTCGGTGGGTCAAAGGCCCTGGTCACTAACTCTGACCAGGGCCTTTGTCGTTGCCGGGCTGCGGCCTGTCCTGCCCCCGCCTATCGGCTTTCCTTGATCTGAGGACAATTCTGAGGACTTGTGGCAGCGGCTGGACGGCCCGGCGTGCCGGTCACCAGAAGCACCGCACCACGTAGCTGGAGTGGTAGAGCCAGATCGCGGTGCCGAAGGGGAGCGTCTCCCCATGCCAGTACCGGATCGTGGAGGGAAGGACGAGCCCCGAACCGGGGACCCCGCGTTCCCCGACGTACCGCTCGGTGACGAGCGAGGCCGGCGATGATATGTCGGTGTATCGGGTGCAGTAGATGGTGCCGGAGGCGGTGGTCGTCGTGAGCTCCGTGCTGGAGACCAGGAAGATGCCGTTGCATTTGGCCAGCACGCTGTACTGGTAGAGCTGACTGGAACTGCTCCCCGCCTGCACCATCCAGTACCGGTAGGCGAAGCCTTCGGTGGTCCGGGCTCCGACGAGGGTGTAGGTCGTGCCGATCGACGGGTTGGCGGGGTTCGGCTCGAACCACCCGCTGGACGTGCAGAACGAGCCGGCCAACACGACAGGCCCGGCGGACGCGGGAGCCGCCACCGCTGTGGGCGCGGCGAGACCCAGGATCAGCCCGAGAAGTAGGAGCAGGGCCGGTGGGCGACGGCGGGAACGGGAAGCGAACAGGGTGTGGTGAGGGGACATGGACCACCTCCATGACGGGGTCACCGACTCGGCTTCGGTGCGTGCCGGAGTCACTGCGATGAGTGTAGGAATCGCCTGTGTCGATGGAGGGCGCTGACCGTGATCCGACAGCCGGTGCGGCGCGCAGGCCCTGCCCCGGCCACACCCGAGGAACCCGCTGGGCCCGCTCGGCCAGCGCCCGTACGTCGGTCATCGCGCGCCGCCCACGCCGGCCGCCTGCGCCAGCACGAGCAGGTGCCGATCCGGCCGGCGTGTCCCGGTCAGCGCCAGCCCCAGCGCAGCCCGGCCGGCGGGCCGCATCCGCACCTCGGCCGACGCCAAGCGGTCCGCCTGGATGAGCACCAACCCCGCGCCGGCCGGGTCGCCGGCATGCACGTACGCGCCGGCGACGTCGACCAGGTGCGCGGCCCGGTGCTCGATCGGCAGCCGCCCCCACGCCAGCCCGCCCACGAACGCCTCGTGGGCGGTGACCGCCCGCCGGCCGTCGCCGAGCATCGCCATCGCGGCGACCCGGGCGGCATCGACCGCGGCCCGCTCCGGGCTGCTCGGCGCGGTCACCTCGGCCGCGTCGTCGAGCATCTCGGCCACCGTCGGCCGGTCGCCCGCTGCGGCGGCGGCCAGCGC